>DATBMR010000184.1:0-34784 GCA_036554745.1 Binatia bacterium | reverse complement strand
GCGCGTGCTACCGGACGGGCGCAGGGTTTGTTTTTTCGAAGGGCCGCAGGGCGTCCGGCTGGAGTTTTTGGAATGGAAGCAGTGAGAGAGGATAATCGAGGATCGAGGATGGCGGGTCGAAAATGCCGAAGCGCCATCCATGCTCCATCCTCTATCCCCGGCCTTTCCAGTTTCTCCTGCTGGGTGAACTTCCACTACTCCACCACCCCGCTACTCCGTCGCTCCGATTTAGGGATGTGATTTTTCTTTCAGCACCTTCTCGAGCGGCCCGTTCTCTCTGAACGGTTCGGGCCAGCCGAGGTACTCCTTAAAATCGGGGCGCGCTCTAACGAGGTCTTCAATCACGTTTTGGATGCCTTTATCCGGCACGATCGGCGCGGGTTTGAACACGCGCGCGTAGGCCTCGACTGTCTTCTTTACAATCCTTCCGTTTTTTTCTCGCATCCACTTGGAAAAGGACTTCTCGGCGAACGAGTGATCCTTCTTGATGAGCCGAATCCCTGCGACGTAGGCGCGCAGGAAATCATGAGTCGTCGTGGGTTCGGCGCGGATGAAGGCGCGGCTACTGGTGACGCAAGATGACGGATAGACCAGATCCGTGTGGCTCAAATCGACCAGCACCGGCCAACCGCGCTCCAAAAACGGGATCGCATAGCGCGTTGTCAAAGCGGCGGCGGCGATGGCGCCGCGGTCGAGCGCGATGACCATTTCCGGCCCGGCACCTAACTGCAAAATCGTCATGTCTTTGTCCGGATTGAGCCCGACATGCTTGAGCGCGGCGCGCAGATAAAAATGCGTCGTCGATCCGTAGCGGGTGACCGCGCTCGCCAAGCCTTTGAGATCCTGCGCCGATTTTATTTCGGGCCGGGTGATCAAGTAGACCGGGTCGGTATCGACAGGGCAGGCGAGCAGGATAATGTCACCGCCTGATGCGCGCGCGGCAACCACCGACTCGGCGCCGGCGCCAGAGAACGGCAGATCGCCGGTGAGGATCGCCAACGTGATGAGCGAACCGCCACGAATCTGAACGGGGTCGACATCGAGACCGCTTTTTTCAAAGTACCCTGCGTCCTTGGCCACCCAGACCGGCAGGTGGGCCGGGGAAGCGGTGGTGCCGTACAGGATACGGCGAAGCCCTTGACCGCCAAAAGAGGGTGAGGCGATAATCAAGGAGCAGGCGGTTGCGCTGAGGAGATTAATCAGCCGTCGAGTCACGATCTCGACAATGCCCTGTTGAGCGGCCCGTGATCACGAAACAGCTCGGGGCGGTTGAAGAATTCTTTAGGGACGGTGCGTCTGGTTGCCAGATCCTTTATGACGTTTTCAATTCCTTTGTCCGGAACATAGGGAGGCATCTTAAACAGTCTGGCATACGCTTCTACGGACGTCTTTACGATCACAGCGTCTTTTTCCCTCAACCACTTGGCAAACGATTTTTCCGCCGCATTGATATCCCGCTTGATCAACTGGATCCCGGCAACGTAGGCGCGCAAAAAGCTTTCCACCGAAGCCGGCTCGCTCTTGACGAATTTTCGGCTCGTGGCAACGCATGACGATGGATAGATCAAGTCCGTCGTGCTCAAATCAACCAGCATTGGCCATTTCCGCTGCAAGAACGGCAACGCGTATCGGTTGGTGAGGGCCGCAGCAGCAATGCGTCCGCTCTCCAGGGCGGTGGCCGTCTCGCTGCTGGTGCCGAGTTGGAGGATCGTCAGGTCTTTCTCGGGATCGAGGCCGACTTGCCGGAGCGCGGCGCGAAGATAGAAATGAGTCGTGGACCCGAGCCGGGTGACCGCGGTGGCTTTGCCTTTTAGCTCCTCGGCGGATTTGATCTCCGGGCGAGTGATCAAATACACCGGATCGGAATCGACCGGGCAGGCGAGCAGCACGACATCGCCGCCTTCGATGCGCGCTGCAACGATGGATTCAGCACCGGCCCCCGAAAATTGCAGCTGCCCGCTCATAATGCCCATCGTGATCAGCGCGCCGCCGCGAATATGCACCGGCTCGACGTTCAAGCCGTTCCTAGCAAAAAATCCGGCGTCCTTGGCAACCCAGATGGGCAGGTGCGAGACCGAGGCGGTGGTGCCGTAGTGGATGCTTCTCAGGTCCTGCGCTTGCGTCGCCGCAGCAGCGCGCAAAGATATGACGGTAAGGACGAACAGGCATCGAAAAGAACATGAGAAATTTAAGCGCATTTGGTCGCGTCCTCTATTTGCTGAAATACCTTGCTTCCACCGCTTGCTGATCGTAGGGCACAAATTGGTTTGTCCCCGGGCCGCGTATCTCGGGCTTTTCTCCTTCATCAAAGAGCGCGGCAGCGCTATCGCCGGCGCGGCCACCGATCAGGCCCGGGGAGTGCGCTTCAGCGACTGTGGCGTCTTTGTCGGAGCGGTTGTAAGCCCAATGGACAGTATTCGCCGGAATACGGTGGAAGTCGCCTTTTTTGCAGAGATAGCCTTTATCTTTAACGAAAAACCAGATTTCCCCGTCGAGAACGTAATTGATTTGTTCCGACTCATGCTGGTGCGGCTTGGTATGATAACCCGGTCTGCGGGTAGCGATCATCAGGCTGCACTCGTTGCCATAGCCTTTGCGGACGGTCATCGCACCGGTCCCGGCGTCGCCGCTTTGAACCCGATTATACTCGGGAACTTCGTTGCTTTTGACGTGCAGGGGCATAAGCATTTACCTCCTTGAGTCACAATGTAGGTCATTGGTATGCCAATTGGCGCCGCTTGGTCAAGCTGATTTAGCTGCGCGAACGTCCCCCATGTCCGAGTGCTTCCGTTGACAGAATCCAGCCGGGCAAGTAAAGGAGTGGTCGAGGTTAAATGATGAAGCCGCTTCTACCTGTGCTGCTTATAATGGCAACTCTGTACGCCGCTCCGGTGTCCGCGCAGAAACTGTTGCTTGCGCATGTGGCGGTAAACCCGAGCCAAGGCATGCTTCATCTGGCAAAAGATTCGGGGATACTCGCTAAGTATGGTTTCACTGCAGACGTGGTCTTGATCCCCGGTACGCCACGCACGATTCAAGCCTTGATCGCCGGTGATCTCGATTATGTCGCGGCAGGCGCGCCGGCGTCGCTGCGGGCGCGGGCCCAAGGAGCCGACGTGACTATACTGTCGACTCTGGCCAACTCATCCGCACAGCGCGTCTTTTTAAGACCGGATTCCACCATCAGCAACTTTAAAGAGATTAGAGGTAAAATCATCGGCGTCACCCAATACGGATCCGGCGGCGATACGTTTTTGCGAGGAGCGTTGCGCAAGCACGGGATCAAGGAGTCCGAGGTGACGATTTTGCAAATGGGCGGCACACCTGGAGTCGCGCAGGGTCTTGAATCCGGCCGGATCGAGGTAGGCGTGCTCGGTGATTCAGGCTTGCTGTTGGTTTTCCGCGGCAGGGCGAAACCGTTGAAGGGCGGCAGCGCCCGCGAGATGGGTTTTCGCGGCACCGACGCACCGCTCACGACCACGGACCGTAAGATCAAGGCGGACCGCACCGCGGTCGTGCGCTTTATGCAAGCGTACCTCGAAACGATTCACTTTTTTCAAACCAATAAAGCCGGCACCGCGCGTATCCTGCAAAAATACATGCGCGGCGTAAGCGAGGAACACATCACGTTATGGTGCGACGACTTGCGCGCCAATCTCAAACAAGTCCCTTATGCCGACGAAGATGCCCTGCGCACCGAACTGGAAATGATGAATATTCCCGGCGGTCAGATTCCACCGGGCTACATTAACAACAGCATTCTTGATGAAATAAAGAAGAGCGGCTTCATCGACAAACTGTACAGCAAATAAAGGAAGGAGAAGAACATGGCAAAGATCAGGCATATCGCAATCAAGGTGGAAGATCAGGAGAAATGTGCGGAGTTTTACAAGAAGACCTTCGGTATGACCGAAGCGTGGCGCGGGCCGGTGCGCGATGACGGCAAGCGCGCCATTTATCTCACCGATGGCTACATCAATATGGCAGTTTTGCCGGCGCGGGGTGGTCGGGAAGGAATCGACCACTTCGGCTTTCAGGTTGAGAGCATGGAAGAAACGCTGAAGACCGCGCAAGCCACGGGGGCCAAAAGCGAGGCGGACCAAAAACCGCGCGATGGCCGCTTCGCTGAGATGGGTGTGCACGATCCCACGGGGCAACTCGTCGATGTAACAATGCACGGCTGGAAAACCTAACCCAGTAAAACGGCATAGGTAAATGAACCTACCGTCTTCCCAGAAGACAGGGAAGACGAATTTAATGAGAACTGAGTTCGTAAGCGTCGGGGAATTGCTTTTAGTATTTTTTATCGTGAGCAGCGGCGCAGAGTCGTTGAGTGCCGAGTCCGGCAAGCTCGCGATCGCGCATGGTGCGTGCGATTGGATAAAAGCGAGCGGTTAGAGAAGGTTTATCAGCAGCTGGTGTCTGGCTTACCCAAAAAGCCGTGCCCCTCGATGCCGGGTGTCGCAGCGATGCTCAAGCTGATGGCGCAGCATGGCCTCAACCCCAAAGCGACAGATTAAACCCGAAGAGGTTGCCGACCTGTCCTACTGCAAGAGGTTCGAAGACAGCGGCTTTTTTCAAGGCCTGTACTGACACACGCTCAATTTCACCGCCTGCGTGTTGGTCAGTTCATCATGATCTCTCAGTCAGTGTGCGCTATGTGATGGTTAATTTTTTAGCCGGCCGAAGGTTTCCAATAAAATCTCTACGGAATTCTAACTTCATCACTGAAGCTTGAGCGGCTACTTGAGTGGCTATTTGACCGTCGGAATGGTATCAGCTATTTTCGCCAAATTGTTAAAAGACAGGGAGATTTAACAGAATGCCGTATTTTGACCTTCATCAGCATCTTAAAAACCTGGAGGAGCACGGTCTCTTGCGCCGTATCACCAGGCTGATCAACAAAGACACAGAGCTTCATCCGTTGGTGCGTTGGCAATATCGCGGCCTGCCTGAAGAGGAACGACGGGCCTGGCTTTTCGAGAACGTCACCGATGCCAGAGGACGGCGTTATGACATGCCCGTCGTGGTCGGAGCGCTCGCCGGCCAGCCAAAAATATACTATCTCGGCATGGGGTGCGACAGCCCAGACGAGATGGACGCACGCTGGAAGAAAGCGTTGGCGGAGCCGATCAACCCAGTCACGGTTGCCCGTGCGAAATGCCAAGAGGTGGTGATCCTCGGCGACGACTTGGACAAGGACGGCAATGGGTTGGATCGCTTTCCGGTGCCGATTTCCACTCCAGGGTTCGACAACGGGCCGTATACGACTTGCTCTCATTGGATCACGGCCGATATAGACACCGGCATCCAAAACATCGGCAACTATCGTGGCGAAATCAAAGCACGCCGGCGCGTCGGCGTTTTCCCGTCCGGCTTGGGTCAAGATATTTATCTGCACTGGAAGAAAGCGCAGGAAAAGGGCAAACACCTGCCCGCGGCCTTGGTCATCGGCGCGCCGCCGATCGTCTCTTACGTTTCGGTGCAAAAAATCCCATACGGTGTCGACGAGATGGGAGTTGCCGGCGGCTTGGCGGGGGAGCCGATTCCCATGGTCAAGTGCAAGACGATCGACATCATGGTGCCGGCCGACGCCGAGATCGTTGTCGAAGGTTATCTCAACACGGAATACATCGAGCCCGAAGGGCCTTTCGGCGAGTCGCACGGCTACATGCATCCACGCCAGTTAAATCCATTCATGGATGTGACCGCGATCACCCACCGGAAGGATGCTATCTATACCTCGTGGCTCAGCCAGCTGACGCCGAGCGAGTCGTCGGTCATCCGCAAGATCGGCTATGACCGGCTCATGCTGGTCCATTTGCGCGACGAGTGCCGGATCACCAGCGTTCTGCGCGTCGAAATGCACGAGCCGCTGACGAATACATATAAGCTGGTCATCATTCAAATGCGTCGCCCCAACGAGGCCGAAGTTTGGCGCGCGCTGCATGCCGCCTGCTCCTTCCATCCGGGCGTCGGCAAGATTGTCGTCGCCGTGGATGAGGACATCGATCCGTCGAACGAAGCGGCGGTTTTCTGGGCGATGTGCTACCGCATGAAACCCCACAAGGACGTCCACATCGTTCCCGGTATGGAGAAGGGCCATGCTCCACCGTTTCTCTACGAGCATGAAACAAAGGGAACCGACGTGGTTTCCTATCACTTGCCGGCGGACGAGTCGGCAATGCTCTGCAATGCGATTCTCAAGGAGCCGTTTCCGCCGGTATCACTGCCGAAGCGCGAGTTCATGGAAAACGCGCGCAAAATCTGGGAGGAGCTCGAATTGCCCAAGCTCAGGCCGCAAATGCCTTGGTTCGGCTATTCGCTCGGTCAGTGGAGCGAGGAACTGGATCACGAGGCGGAGCTGGCGGTACAGGGCCGCCATTTTGAAGTTGGCGAGAAGCTTAAGGCGGGCAGGGTCAAGGTGAGGTAACTCTCAGCTTCCATTCGCTGGTTCATGCCGTCAACGAGTTCAAGTCGTTCAAGCCGTCCACTTCGTCAAGCTTCGGACGTTTTAAACGATTTGGCGCTTGAACTTTTTGAACCTCTTCAACTGAAACTCTCACGATCGATACCGCCAGAGCTGCGGAATCGCCATGCAAATGGCGAAGATCATCAAAAAACAAACACCGCTGCCGATGAGCAACGCGTTGGGTGCGCCGAAGTATTCGGCGGCGATGCCGGCCAAGAGCGCACCTAATCCGTTGGTCGTTTGCGCGAAGACCGTGATCAAGCTCGCCGCGCGGCCGAGCATGCCGTCGGGAGCGAGCAGTTGAACCACCGTCCGGCGGATCGCGACGCTGATCGAATCCGTAAATCCGAGGATCAAGACCGCCAAAACTGCCATCCAAAATGAAAACGAAATGCCGAGCGCGGCTAGCGAGCCGGCGAAGACAAGCGCCGCAACGATGACGAGAACGCCTTTGCGGCGCACGTCTCCGGCCATCAGCAAAGCCGTAGAGCCTAGCAGTGAACCCACGGACGGTGCGGCATAGAGCAGGCCGAGGCCGACTGCACCGGTTTTAAAAACGTCGGCGGCAAAGATCGGCAAGATGGGCCGGTAAAAGCCGACCAGGACGACGCCAAAGTCGAGCAGAAACAGGGAGAGAATAATCCGTTGGATCCAGATGAACTCGATGCCTTCAACAATGCTTCTGAGATTGACGCGACGGCGCGGCCCTTCGATCTTCCCGGACGTGCCTAGTGAAACAATGGCCAGGATCGCCGGCACGAAAAGCAATGTGCTGACGAAATAGGTCAGCGCCAGGCCAGTGCGATCGATCAAGAATCCGCCGATGGCCGGGCCGATCAAAAAGCTCGTCTGCAGGATCATGGTGTTTACCACCATGGCGTTCATGAGCAGAGACGGCGGGACCAACCGTGGAATCAATGCCGAACGCGCCGGCCAGTTGAAGACTTCGACAAATGCCCCCAATAATCCGAGGGTGTAAATATGCCAAACCTGGATTACTCCGGTGAGTGTGAGAATGCCCAGCAATAGATTGGGAATAAGCTGCAGCGAAATCGTGGCGATGAGCAACTTTTTTCGATCAAAGGCGTCGGCAACCGCTCCCGCATAGAGACCGAAAATGATAAACGGCAGGGTTTCGAGAAATCCGGTCAGTCCGAGTTTAAAGGCGGACCCGGAAATGTCGTAAACCTGATAAAGGGTTGAGACATTGCGGATCTGTCCCGCCAGCGAGCTCAGGACGCTGGCGATCCACAAAAGCCGATAATCGCGGAACAGCAGCGAGGACCACGGGCGGATAGGTTGATCTTGCGCAGGGTTCGAACCTATTTCGCCGGAGTTAGCCAAGGAGATCGACAGGAAAATACTTAATAATAAAGAGTGCTTGCACCGGTTATGTTGTGCAGTACGTGATGACTAAAGCGAGCGCACCGAGGCGGATGAATGGTTGAACCCATCCGCCTCGTCGACTAACTTCCTTAGCGGGATGCCGCCTGCGGTAGGTCTTCCAAGACGCCGCGTTGTTCGGCCTGCGCCAACACGGCCTCAATGGTTTGCACCAACTTGCGCGCAGCCTCAACGCTCAGCTCCACCGCCACCCGCGCGCCGGGTCCTGCCGCTTCATTGACAAAGTCGATATTCAGGGCGTGTTCCAAGGGGAGGTCATAGGGGTGATCGTAGGACACATTCGCTTCCCGCACTTCGAACCAATCCTGGCCGTTTTTGCCGCGGCCTTCAATTTTTGCCTGATGGGCTATCATCGTGCACATATCGCTGTTCCTCTTTGCCTATTACTTTAGGTGTTTCTCGCAGAACGCGAGTACTTTTTTCCAGCCGTCAACTGCTTGCTCCTGGCGATAGGCGGCGCGATCGTAATAGAAAAAGCCATGGCCCGCGCCGTCGTAACGGTGGAACTCGTAACTCTTGCCGTGTTTTTTGAGCTCGGCTTCGTGCTGATTCACCTGTTCCGGCGACGGCGACTTGTCGTCATTGCCGAAGAGACCGATCATCGGACAAGAGAGATCCTTGGTGTAATCGATAGGCGCCACCGGCTGCTTTGGAGTAAGCTCTTCCTTCGACATCACCACCCGGCCGCCCCAACACTCGACCAGCGCGTCGAAATTTTTCAACCGGCAAGCCGCCAGGAAACCATGGCGTCCGCCGGAGCAAGTACCGAAGACGCCGACCTTGCCGCTGACGTACGGCAGCGAGCGAAGCAGCTTATTGGCGCCGTCCAAATCGCCCAGCACCTGTTCGTCCGGTACGCCGCCGCCCGCGCGAACCTTGGCGCCGACGTCCTCCGGGGTACCGTGCCCATCTCGGAAATAAAGGTTTGGCGAGATCGTCACGTAGCCGTGGTGAGCGAATCGGCGGGTACATTCGCGGTACCATTCGTCCCAACCGGGCGCATGGTGAATCGTCACCATGCCGGGAAAAGGGCCCGCGCCCAAGGGGCGGGCGATATAGGCGTTGATGGTCTCGCCTTTGTGGCCCTGGATCGAAATTGTCTCGGCGATCATGCCTTCATATTGATTGGTTTGATACATGCGTCGTCCTCCTCCGATCTGAATGTTATTTTTGTTCTGCTTGTTTATACAAAAGGCTTGGAACGTGCAACCGCATAAGCCCGTTGCTTGGCCAACCAGGGCATTTTAAGCGTCAAAAAAGGGGGTTGCGCAGGGAGGGGCGGTTGGGTTAAGCTTCAGATAACTCATCAGTATGGGGCCTTCTGATAGTGACACAGTGTACAGTTGAAGGCTTAGGGCGTCTTACCTTGCGATTCGGTGCCACGCGGACAATCCGACCAGAGCGTGACTTGCTTTCCATGTTCTGCTTCCAGCGGTGATCAGGTTCTCAGGGAAAAGACCATAAAAAATTCTCGATAAGGAGAGAGCATGAGCAGTAAAATATACGTTGGTGGGTTGCCGTATGCGACTACCGACGCGCAGTTGCAGGAACTTTTTTCGGCGCACGGGACGGTTGAGTCGGCCCGGGTGATCACGGACAAGTTTACCGGCCGATCCCGCGGTTTTGGCTTCGTCGAAATGGCTAACGCCGAAGAAGCGCAGAGAGCGATCCAGGCCTTGAACGGCACGGATCTCGACGGTCGTAATCTCACGGTAAACGAGGCTCGGCCGCAAGAAAGGCGGTCGGGTGGCTTCGGTGATCGCGGCGGTGATCGCCGCGGTGGCGGTGGCGGCCGTAATCGCTGGTAGTTTTTTACCAAACTTCATAATTAGAGGGGCGCTAGGTCGGAGCGCCCCTTTTTTTTCCCCAGAATACGTCGTTCGTTCCTGCTTCCCCATGGAAAAAATCGCACTCGATTTGCCCTTGCTTGATCTGCACGGCAAGCGGATCACTCTCCCAGAGTACTTTCAGAAATGGTTGCTGCTGATCTTTTTAAGGCATTTGGCTTGATTGCCATGCCAGGCTCACCTCGGCGAGGTGCAATCCCTGAAAGGCGAATTTGATCGACGCGGCGTGGCGATCGCGGTCGTGTCGTTCGCCGAGCCGGCGAAACTGGTTCATTATCAGGAGCGGCACCGCTGGCCGTTTATTATCCTCGCCGATCCGGCACGAACTGCATATCGAGCATTCGCGCTTAGACGATTATCGTGGCTTCGCGTGTTTTCCCTGAGCACCTTGCGACTCTATGGGAAACTCTTTCGCGAAGGAATGCAGCGCGAGAATTACGGCAAAGAGGACATCTATCAGGCGGGGGGCGACTTTCTGCTTGATCGCGATGGCAACATCCTGTTCGCCCATCGCAGCCAGGACCCGGCCGATCGACCCGCGGCGACGAGGCTGCTTGAAGCGATTGACAGCATCGTGAGCGCGCCATAAGAAACACACAGAATCGCGCATACATCCCAAGGAGTTTAAGATGGCCAATCCACAGCTCACTCTCGCGATCTCACATTATGATCGGCACGTACCGTTATTCGACGGCACAGTTCAACCGGAAGGAATCGATCTTAAGGTTTTGATCGTCGGTCAATCGGACCGGCAAAGAGACGGCGAAGATCGCCACGAGCGGATGCTACAAAAGGGCGAGTTCGACGCGGCCGAGCTGTCGCTTTCGTCGTATTTGATGGCGAAAAGCCGTGGGATGCCGTTCACCGCCATTCCGGTGTTTCCGCGTAGGCTGTTCAGCCACTCGCAGATGTGGATCAACGCCGATGCTGGCATCAATGAGCCCAAAGACCTGATCGGCAAGAAAGTCGGACTGCACAGCTTTCAGAACACTCTGGCGACGCTGGCGAAGGGAGACTTGCAGAGCGAGTTCGACGTCCCGTGGCGAAAGATTCACTGGCTGCTGAGTAAGAAGGACAATGTCGCCTTCGAACCGGAAAAAGGCGTCAAGATCGAGCAGCTGGGCGAAAACGCCAACGCGGGGGAGATGCTCGAGCGAGGCGAGATCAGCGCCATGATGACGCCGCATCCGCCGAAACCCGTCCTGCGCGGCTCGAAGAAAATCAAGCGTCTTTTCGCCGATCCCAAGGCGGAAGATCTCCGCTACTACAAGAAGAACGGTTTCTTCCCGATCATGCACGTCGTCGCGTTCAAGAACGATGTCCTGGAGAAATGCCCCGCAGCGGCTCGAAGCTTGTTCAACGCCTTCACAGAAGCGAAGCGCCTTTGCCGTGAGTTCTACGCCGATCCGAACTGGTCCTGGCTCGCCTGGGGGCGGCAAGCTTTCGAAGAAGAAGAGACACTCCTGGGGCCAGACCCATGGCCCTACGGTATAGAAAGGAACCGGGCGAACCTCGAACGGTTTGTCGGCTACTCGCTGGATCAGGGATTGATGGCAAAAGAGATGGTCTTGGAGGAGTTGTTCTTGCCGCTGAATTGATTTGGCTGAGCCGAGTTCGGTGGCGATAGACGCGAGTTGTACCGCTGCCTTGCCTTTTCGATATCAGGGAACTCGATCACTACAAGGTCGCTATTCCAAGTGCCCTCGACATTTTCGTAAGGCCCACCGTGGATGCGAAACCTTCCAGAATACGGTCTAAGTGTTTCATCAATTCGTTCCAAATACTTACGAATATCTGGACTAAATTTAATTTCTCGGATGATTGCTACGGCATACGCACTCATTGTTCCACTCCTCAAAAATAAAAACGTGGTCCGCAGTTATGTATCTTGATTCTACTTAAAGAAACGTTACGGCTTCGCGCCAAGGTAGACGACGATGGGACGACCGAGCGGCTAGAACACTTGGAGCTGATGGAGAAAGATTAAAATGACCGCTACCGGGCTGACATAGCGGATCAGAAACGACCAGCCGGCGTAGCGGAGCTCCGAATCCTCGCCGGCACTGAATTCCTCCTTGCGCTCACCGTGCGTCAGCGCCCATCCTGTGAATAAGGCGATCAGCAGGGCTCCTATCGGCAGCAGATAACTTGTCGCAAGGCCATCCATGAAACCCAGGAACGCCTCGCCAATCGCTGAAGGAATGCCCAACAAAAAGATGATGATGCCCAAAATCCAGCTCGCTTGCTGACGCGACCATCGTCGCTCATCGATGAAATAGGCACACGCCACTTCGAGAAGGGATATCGATGATGTCAATGCGGCAAAGCTGAGAAGAAAAAAAAAGGCCAAAGCAATCCAATCGCCGGCCGGCAACTGGCCGAAGACAACCGGAAGAGTTTGAAAAACCAAACCAGGCCCGGCTGATGGCTCGAGGCCAAGGCTAAAGACCAGCGGAAAGACCACGAAACCGGCAAGGATCGCCACCAGGGTATCGCCGGCCGCGACAACGAAGGAACATTGGACGAGATTGCTCTGGCGCGAAAGATAACTGCCATAGGTCATCATCGCGCCCATTCCCAAGCTCAGAGAGAAAAGCGCCTGGCCGAGTGCTTCGAGGACGGCCGTGCGGCCCAATTCGTGCCATTGCGGCCGCAACAAGAATTCAAGTCCGGCCGCGGCACCCTCCCTCCGGACTGCATAAAGAAGCAACCCGATAAGAAGTCCGAAGAGCAGCGGCATCATGATTTTATTGCCGATCTCGATTCCGCTAGATATGCCCTTCGAAACTATGACGATCGTGAAGAGCATAAAAATCATCAACCAGAGTATCTGCAAAACCGGATTGGCGTTCATGCCGACGAATTGACCGGTTATTTGCTCGGCAGATTTGCCAGTAAACGGGTTGAGCAGTGAAAGATAAACGTAGTGCAGGACCCAGCCACCGACGACAGCGTAATAGGAAAGGATGACGAAACTGCTGACCACGCCGAGCCAGCCGGTGAGCACCCAGGGCGATCGAGGTCGGAGCGTTTTGAAGGCACCCACGGGGTTGCGCTGGGTTCTTCTGCCGATGAGGAATTCGGCCAGCATGAGCGGGATACCGATCGCCAGAACGCAACCGATATAAACGGCAATGAACGCCGCGCCGCCGTATTGCCCGGTGATATAGGGAAAGCGCCAAACGTTGCCGAGCCCGACGGCCGATCCCATGGATGCCAGGGTAAAGCCTAGCGCGCCGGACCAGTTTCCTCTGGATGAACCTTGCGCCTGCACGTCCTTTCCTTAATCAGTGAGATATTTACGAGTTGCTCCCGGCTACGACAGCGCTCATTATCGGCGACGGATTGACGCAATCGCTGTCAAAAACGGCAAAGACCGTTTGCCTCTCGACGAATGCCAGGAAGCAGTAGCAGGCTTCGTCAATGTGACTTCTGCAGCCTTGTCTTGACTCTATTCTCGTTGATTGGTCAGCCGCGAAAGTAAAACCGGTCGAACCCCCTCATGCCGCCTAGCGCAGAACGCCGTCATTCCTTCGCTTGCCCGGTTTTTCCAGCCTCTTGCTGAGAGTTGTCGGACGGCTCGTGGAAATCTTCGGATGTCGCTGGCGCAGCGTACCACGCCGGCTTGGGCACAAGCACCGGCTTTTCCGGCTGTGATTCGAAATGTGGCGACATGATTTGCGTTCCGAATTCATTGAACGCATCCTGAATCTGTGCGTGCAATTCGGACAATACCGCGGTTCTGTTACTCCCATCTTCAAGGTGCGCCAACAACAGGTACTGCACATAAAAATCTGACAGCTCTCGCTGCATGACCCGCGGCGGAGGATCACGCCGAAGCCCGCGGGTGCGCGCTGCCCCCAATTTTAGAAGCGCGTGAACTTGGCGCCAGGGAACCGCGTAGCCGATGGTTACGGATGTGGTAACGGCCATGCCGTTGTCGCCGGCCAAACTGCTGTAATTTGTCGTCGCGGCGCTCACGAGGACCGAATGGGGAATCGTGATCTCTTCTTGTCTGGGCGTGCGCAATTTTGTCGCCAAAACTCCCACGTCGATGACTTCCCCCTCGACATCTCCGACGCGCACGTAATCCGCCGGTCTAACGCTCTTGGAGTAGACGACAAACAGACCGCTGATCACCTGATTGATGATGCCGGTCGATCCCAAAGTGACCATCAATCCGATCAGCACGCTCAAGCCTTTGAAGGCAGCAGTTTCGGAGCCCGGGATGAAAGGATAAGCTGCCACCAGTGCAAAGAGCCAGACAGCCCCAATGAGCAATATCTCCGTCGTCCGCGCGGTTTCGCGCTCCAACCAGGACAGCGTGAGCTCGCCTTTTTCAACTTTGCCGAACAGTATCCTGATCAAGCGCACAAACCAGCGCGCGATCAGAAAGATGATCACGATCGCGATCAGTCCGGGCAACGCGCCAACCGCGCCGGTGGCAAAGCTCAACAATAGCGCGACCAGAAACTCTTCAAGTTGTTCAGCCCACGACGCGCTTTCGGGAAACTGTTTGAGGGAGTAGATCAGCCAAAGATAGACCAGAACAAGAACAATCGCGGCCCATAGCAGACTGATGAGAGTCTTTCCTGCCTGAACAATGAGCTGGTGAAAATCCGCCGCTAATCCGGGCGCGAAGCTCTCGGACGGGAAAGTAATCTGTTCCAACCGCCCGAGGCACCAAGTTTTGATCCGCCGCAGGATCCAAATGACGACTAGCAACGCAACCGTTGCGACGGCGATATGCATCAGATTCGTGACCACAGCTCACCTCAATATCGTCCGGCTATGCGCGCAATAGCCGGGCCTTATCTCTGCTAGCTCTATACTAATTTTCCGTTCAGCGGTCTATCCTCGTCGCCGGGCGGTAAAATCAATTCAAGGTCGCGCGCTCCCGGTGCAAGCATCCGGGACGCTCAATTATTTCGAATGTTTTATGTCGAACTCTCATGACGTCCGGCTTGGGCTTGAAGGCTCGCCAGTCATTTGGTTTATAGTGCTTTCATGAAATACCCCATCGATCCCGAAGGCCAAAGGTTGCCGATCAAGATTGATACGACCTCGAACGGTGAATTCTTTCCGATTCCGCTCTCGCCGTCGAACCGGGCCGGCAACCGCTTGGCACACGAGGCGGCGACCGAGAACGCGAAACGGGTGGGCATGAGCCGCCGGAAGTTTCTCGTGTCGACGTGCGGCGCCGCAACGGCGTTGCTGGCGTTCAATGCGGTTAACGCCGCGGCCGGCAAGCGTGAGGGTTTTTTCGACATCGACGCTGAAGCGGCGTTCGAACCGCAACTCGCACAAACGCGGGTTGGCAACAACGATGAATTCATTTTCGACGTGCAGGGTCATTTCGTCGACCCTACGGGCATGTGGGTAAAATCCGCGCCGGCCGCTGCTTTCAAATGGTCGCCCAAAGCCGGCTGCGCGCTCGCGGCTAAACCCGGGGCGCGGAGTTATCTCAACTGCCTCGGACCCGACGAATTCGTCAAGGACGTCTTTCTCGACAGCGATACCGACATGATGGTGCTATCGTTCGTGCCTTCGCGGCGCGACGCTGAGCCGCTGACGATCCAGGCCGCCGACGCTGTGCGGCGAATCGTCGATCGCATGGAAGGTACCCATCGGCTGTTGCTCCATGGCCGAGTCAACCCGAATCAGCCGGGTGACCTTGAGTCCATGGACGAACTTAAAGAGCGCTGGAAGGTGAGCGCGTGGAAGACCTACACTCAGTGGGGCGTGGACGGCAAAGGCTTTTTCCTGTCCGATGACGTTGGCATTCGCTTCATCGAGAGGGCACGGGCACTCGGTGTGAAGGTGATCTGTGTGCACAAAGGACTGCCGTTCGGCAAACAGTCATACGAACACAGCCAATGCCCGGACATTGGCGTCGTTGCCAAGCGTTTCCCTGACGTAAGCTTTCTGATTTATCACTCGGGGTTTGTCGCCGGCGTGCCCGAGCGTGCGTACAGCGGGCGTGGCACAGGCGACGGTATCGACACCTTGATTCGCTCGCTGGTGGAGAACGACGTCAAGCCGAACAGCAACGTATATGCGGAGCTCGGCAGCACCTGGCGCTTTCTGATGCGCGATCCGAACAGTGCGGCACACGCGCTCGGCAAGCTGATCAAATATTGCGGCGAAAATAACGTGCTCTGGGGCACCGACTCTATCTGGTACGGCTCACCGCAAGACCAAATTCAGGCCTTTCGCGTCTTTCAGATCGCGCCCGAGCTTCGCGCCATGTACGGTTATCCCGAGATCACGCCGGCATTGCGCGCCAGGATTTTCGGGCTGAATGCCGCGAAGGTTTACGGGCTGAGTGCCGAGGAAGTGAAGAAGCACACGCGAGCCGACGCTGTCGTCCGCGAGCGTGCCGCCTATCGTGAACACCCTCAGCCGCATTACCGCACCTACGGGCCGAAAACTCGCCGCGAGTTTTTGAATTTGTTAAGCTGGAACGGCGGCGAACGGACTTAATAAACTCGCGAATGAGAGCGTGTTCAACGGTCAAGGTCTCACCCAGGAATGCGTGGAGTTCAGACCTCAAGCCGGTGCAAAATGTGCGCGTGCTTCGAAGAGATTCTAAGCCAGGTAAATCGCAACCACTCCCGCCACCACGCAGAGCGTTCCGATGATGGTATAGCGGTTGACGTGTTCGAGATCACGTAAAAAGACCGCGCTCATCATAAGGGTCCATATCGGCGAGGTGGCGGCGATCGGTGAAACCAGTACCACCGGACCACTGACGAAAGCGGTCAGCATCAGCAAAACCGCCGATGCTTCGAATACGCCCGCGGCAACGAACGGTGCCAACGAACGGGAATCCCAGACGATCCGTTCTCTCATCGACGGAAAGGTCAATGTACTCGAAAAGCAAAGAAGGGAGATCACGCCAACGATTGCCGCGAAAAAAAGCGGCTCATCTGCGATGCTCATGGCATAACGTCGGATTGGGTGCACTATACCCGTGATCAGGGCCGTCACCATCGGAAAAAGCAGGTGATGCCAGCGAAAACCGGCGATTTGTTCATCGGCGTGCGACGAAGTCAAGACGATCCCGCCGACCACAAGGAGCGTCCCGCTCACTATTGCGGGCGTTGCGTGTTCCTGAAGAATTGTAATGCCGATGAGGACGCTGAAGATCGGGTGCGTGCTCCGCAGTGTGACAGCGCGGGACGTACCCACTTTTTCGATACCGGTGTAGTGCCATAAGCGCATGCCGGTCTGGAGAAAACCGGTGATCGCGATCAAACCGACCGCCAACGCCGCAACTTTGGGCGCGCCGCCCATCACCACGACCGCCGAGCCAAGCACAACCGTGTGGACGATTAACGAAACCAACGTTGCGGTAGCTGCACTCGAGTGGCTCAGGCCCCGTCTGACCGAGACGTTGGCTGCCGCATAAGACAGCGCCGTGCAAAGAGCCAGAAACTGAGGAGTCATCGCGGACGTTATCGCTCAACAAAAAAATAAAAACGCTATCACGACAACGAGTGAGCCGCCAGAGCTTTTGATTCTGCCGATCTCGAGATTCGGTCGTGATTTGCCTGATTGGAGACGAGAACGTCTGTGCGTCCTGGTGAAATGCAACGGTCGTAGCGGGCCTTGTTTCTTTTGGATCTGCTTGACTGCGGCTTCGTCTTCGCAATAAAGATTGAGAAACGGCCGGAGGAGAAAGCATGAAGCGAGAAGTGGCTGCAGAAATCGTCGACTCTCTCAAAGAGGCCGGCGTCGATTTTGTGGCGACGCTGACAGAAGCCAATCTGCATGAACTAGTGATGGCACTCGGCGAAGACGGACAGATTCATCATGTGCCGGTAACCCGCGAAGAAGAGGGGATCGGTATCTGCGCCGGCGCCTACTTGGGCGGGAAACGGCCGGCGATGGTGATGATGAATGCGGGATTTCTATTATCGACAAATGCTTTGGCGACAGTGTGCCTGCATCCTGGTATTCCGGTCTTGATGTTGATCGGTCACAGCGGCGGGGTTGGGGAGGAAAATGCCGGGCACGCCACCGTGGGCGCGCTCACCGAGCCGGTATTGCAAGCGCTGCACATCGTGTACGAGAAAATCGGCCGCTTCGAGGATATCCGTTCGGCTATCCGCGATAGTCAGACGCTTGCACGCTCCTCGCGCCGGCCCACGGCCATCGTCCTCAACAAACAAGCCTTGAGGTAGAGCGATGAAAAGATACGATTGTCTGCGCGCGATCGCGCCGCAGTTCGGCGAAGAACTGGTCGTGACTAACCTGGGCGCCGTCCGCCACGAATGGCAAGCCCTTCGACCGCACCCTGGCAATTACCATTTGCAGAACCTCGGGCTCACTTCTTCAATGGCGCTCGGATTGGCGCTGGCCCTGCCGCACCGTAAGGTCGTAGCCTTCGACGGCGACGGCTCTTTGCTCTTGAATCTTGGCAGTCTGGCCACCATTGCGAACCAACATCCGCGAAATCTCATCCACATCGTCTTCGACAATGAATGCTACGAATCCTCGCGTGGCGCGCCTACGGCAACTGCCGGGCAGGCCGACCTAGCTGCTGTTGCCCGTGGCTGTGGCTTCGCCAACGTGGTGACGACGAAGACCCTCTTGGAATTCCAACAAGGATTTATGGAGGCTATGAAGGGCAACGATCTCTATTTCATTCTGGCGAAGGTCGAGCCAGGTGCCGGCGATGTGCCAGCAGCTCCGCTGGACTCGCAGGAAAATAAATACCTGTTCGTCCGCTACATCGAGAAAAGCGAAAACTTGAAAATCCTTACGTCGACGCTATCGCGTGCCGCCACCTAGATAATGATACGACCTGTCAAAGGACCCTGCCGCTAACTTGCGACCAAAGATTTTAGACTTGATTCTTGGATACGGTCGCGTGTCTTCTTATGATTTCTTGCTGTTCACGCGCGGAATACCAATCATCAGCCCAGCACTTAACATTGTCGCTTTTCTCGCCATATCTTTTTTCCAGCACGTCAAGAAACTTTGTGTAGTTTCCGCCGCATTCTCGAAGGTCGTCATCCGTCAGCTGCCCCCAGTTGTTCTTAAGCTCTCCTTTGAAGTCGTCCGGGCAACTGAATCGAGTTTCGTCCATGTGAGATCTCCTTTCGAAAAATGGATGCGTCATCTAACCATCTAAGCAGGATCAGTGCCAAAACCGGACTCTGGCAGGGCAAGAACTCCGCCCGCGCTAGATGAGAAAAATCGCAGGCAAACCATCCTGGCGGTCGGCTCGCGGGCATTTCGCAGCCTTGTGTCTCTTTTCTGCGACGGCGAGCGGCATGCCGACGTCGCTGTCGTAGGAGGCGCACTCTTTTAGTAGATGCTCAGCGCTAAACCGGCTGCCAGGGTGGCGCCGATCTCTTCGCAACGTCGTAAATCGAACTCCCCGATTTGTTTGGGGGACAAGATTGCGGCAGGCGTTTGCGCGTGAGTGCAGACGATGACCGGTTCCGCGATGGACTTGAGACGCCAGCCGGCGGCGATTCTCCGGATCTGACGCGCCGCATTCTCGCCGTCGCTGCCGGCGCAGATCAGTGCTGCGTACGGGCGGCCGGCGATATGATCTAACACCGGATAATAGGTGCGATCGAAAAAGTCCTTCATCATGCCGGACATCATGGCGAGGTTTTCGGGTGTGGCAAAAATGTATCCGTCCGACTCGAGGAGTGCTTGCGCGTCCGCTTCAGCGGCGTGAATGAGCTTCACCTCCACATCCGGTTCGCCCGCAGCCCCTCTTGCCGCCGCCTGCGCCATTTGGTTCGTGCCGCCGGTTTTCGAATGAAAAACAATTAGCAGTTGTTTCATCAAGCAATCACTCTACCACAGCGCCGGGCACGCGGAATGCTGCGAGTACGTCGTTAAACCTGGTTGACAATTTTATCTTCTTGGGCGCGCCTCTGGGGAATATCATAGCGCGAAACGCATTGGCCCAAACTCAACTCAGCAAAATCGGATTCCCGGGTCAGCGCGGCCGATCAGCCGAATTCGAGGGGCGAGATTTAGTATGGACCTGCAGGCAGTTCGGGCCAGGAACTAAGGAGCCTACCGTAGCCACCGATTTGGTATTTGCGGCCGAGTTTGGAAAGAATCAGCCAAAGCATCGCCGGGTTACTGGCAACGATCGGCAATCGCGCTTCTGCCTCCAGTCGTTCCAGGATCGGAATCGGGTCGAGGAGTGCGCCCTGAAAATAGATCGCATCGACGAAAGGGTACTCCTCCAGCGCCTTGCGAGTCATCGACTCCACGTCCTGCGGCGTCAGTCTTAACGCGTCGGTGTGCGCGCGCAGCGTTTGCGGCGGGTAAAACGACTCGATGGCAAAATCCGCAAGATAGTCGGCGTAGAGTTTCCTGAGCCGGTCATCGACCGGCGTCATCAAGAGAATGCGCCTGGCGGAAAATGCTTTCAGTGCGGCAACCGAAGATCGAAGAGCCAGAGCTACGGGAACGGTCAAATCGGCGGAAACCCGCTCCCACATGCCGGAATTGAGCGCTTCCTTGGGAGCGCCGCTAATGATCACGCCTTCCCAGCCGTGCTTCGCGATCAAGTCGCGAGTTTGCGCGAGCAGTGCATCAACTTTGCCTTGGGCGTCATAGAGCGATGCCTTAGCGCCAGCCTCTTGAACAAACGTAATCTCGACATCTTTGGGTATGAAAGTTCTGAAGCTCTCATGGTGCGGGCTCGAAGGCGCGCTGGAGCCGATGAAGCCGATCCTGGCTCTATTGGTCGGTTGCATGGTTTAGATCATTCGTGCCAGCGCCGCAGCCAACCGGTTTTATTTCGGCGGCGTTTCGGAAGCGAGCATGCCGCGCACTCCCCAGTCCTCCTTCGGCACGTCATGAAAGAGGATGTTGAGTGATTCCGGCTTGATGTTGGCGACTTCCTCGAAGTCCTGCGAAATGCGTTTGACCAATTCGTTTTTTACTTGAGTACTTCTTCCCGGGAATAAATAGATGTGTACGACCGGCATGGTGCCTCCTTGCACTGAGTTGCTTGATCCATATGAAACCGGCGACGGAAAGGCAAGGGACTACAAGGGGCTCCGTAGCGGGGTTAGCCGTGGCGTTGTTCTTAAGGCGAGAAAAGATTTCTCGCTCCGCTCGCGTGACCACGAGAACCCCCTTGGTTGTTACCTCCTCGGACGATCTTGTTTTGAGCAGCGCCGCCGGACTTGACAGCGGCGGGTGCTTGGTATGAATATAGCGCAAGTATTGAGGAGAGACATTTTAATGGAAAGAACACTCGCTGGTCGGCTTGGAATCACGGTCTCAGAACGAGTCTCATTCATAATTAAATCGGGTATCTTCCTGGCTATTTGCGGTACGACATTGTTTGTCGCTTTGGCCGCCAGCTATCCTGCAGTTCATGACGCGCTCCACAACGTCCGACATGCATTAGCCGTCGTTCCTTGCCATTAAAAAAGTTCGCTGCGTTCTTTGTCGTCGTTGTCAGCGCGCTTGGCAGTTCAGCACTGTCTGGTGAGGAGCTGACCGTTCATTTCAAGACCACGCCGCAGCTGAAGTTGCTCCGTCCGTTCGCCGATCCGGCTGATTTGGCACTCTTGGTTACCGGCGCCGATGGACGACCGGTCGGAGAGGGAAGCGCGGTTATCAGCCTCCACGCACCGCCCCCCGGTGCTTTTTTCTCGACCGACTATCCGCTCGTCGAAGGAACTCTGCTGAGTGAATTGCGGCTACCGTTGCGTCAGGGTAAGGCGAATTGGAAGTATCTCTTTCCGATCCGCGGCGAGTATCGGCTGGTCGTCGATGTCACCGCAAATGAGAACAGGAAAGCCAGCAAATCGTTTAGCTTCCATGTCAGCGAGAATCCGAAGAAATGGCTGGCTCTCGGCGCATTCTCCGCGACACTGTTCGTTTTCGGGTTCGTTGCGGCAAGGGTTTTTACCGGGAAACCGACGAATCGCGTCTCGCTGGTGGCTGCAGCACTACTGGCATCGACGGCTGGAAGCGTCGCTAGCCAACAACGGCTGGCCAGCGATGCGGGACTCTTGAAAATTGAGCCAGCCACTGTCGGCAAACCTAGCGAGGTGAGCTGGAGCTTGGCGCGCGGCGGTACGATCGCCGGGGCCACCGCGGCGCTATCGCTGACAATCGCCCATCTGGAAAAGCAGAAAGTGGTTTTTGCCTTTGATAGGGTACCGGTCATCGGTGAATGGTCAATGAAATTTCATTTTCCGGACGGTGCCGAATACCGCGTCACCGCGATCGCTGAAGTTCCAGGCCTGGCGCCGTTGCGCGCGGAAGAAACCGTTTCGGTCACCGGCATCGAGCCGCCCGCGGGTCCCATGATTCGGGCACTGGTCTACTTCACTTCGTTGATTGCATTGGGGTTGGCTGCCGGACGCTGGAGTAAACGTCGCAGCAGGTCCTCCGCGTAAGTATCGCCCCAGGGATGTCTTCAGAAATACTGGCGCTACAGAAAAAAGGGGCACGGTATTGCCGTGCCCCTTTTATGACAGTTTAGAAGATGCGCCTCAATCTTCCGACACGTCGATCAGCACGCCGTCCGGGTCCGCAGTTTGGAATTGGCCGAAGCAGCAGGTCGCAAGTAGTTTTTGTCTTACTTCGCGCTCCGGATTTTTCTCAGGACGGTCTTCGCAAGACGTATTGTTCGCACTCGCAAACTTCTCCATATCGGCTTTGAAGGCGGCGATACTCTCCACTTTGAAGCCGATGTGGTCCAGCGCCGGGCGCTCGATGCCTGAGCCGTAAAAGTCGGAAATTTTCCAGGGCATCACGGCCAGAGTGACTCTGCCATCGGACAAATAGTGGTTGGCATCGCCGGCGGGCTTTTCCAATTCGGTCAATTCGAAAACGTCGCGATAGAACTCCGCGCAGATTTCGGGCTCAACGCAGCGCAGAGCGAAGTGGCCGATGCGCCGTTTGCGCTCCTCGATTTTCTCCGTGTAAAGGTCGCGGCGGTTCTCCATATTCAACTGTGATAAATCAAATACGTTGCCTGCAGGATCGTGCATGCTGATGCCGGCGAAAGGCCGATTGCTGGGCCGCCTTAATAATTCGATCTTGGGGTATTTCTCTTTGAGCCGGGCCTGAACCAAGTCGACATCCTGCACTTCGAAACCGAAGTGATCAAAACCCGCTTGACGGCCAGGCGCGCGAGGATTCAGATTTAGACCCACATAACCGTCGCCCACAACCACGGCGCCACCGGCGCGTTGCAGGCTTGAACGTCTCATACCAAATACATCTCGATAGAAATCGCCCTCCACGTTAGCGTTACTCGTGACAATCGCCATATGCCGCATTTGTGCAAACATGATCGCCCTCCGTTTGCCCCTGAGATAAACTCAACCTATTCGAACTAGACCGGCATTGTCAATCCTTTCGCAAGAAGCGGGCGCCGTTCCGCTCGTCATCCTATGGGCAGAAGCCGGGGCTTCCCCACGGAACGAGTAAGCAGCGGATCGCTCTAGCAAACCTTGGAAGATGAAGCACTCCGAGGTAAGAAAAAATGACGTTCCGGAACGGGCGGTTGATCGGCCCGCTCGCCAGAACTGGGCTAGCCGCGAGATTCAGGGAGTTTCTGGGAATGATGGAACGAGTCATCATCATGACAGGATGGCTCTCTGCAACTAACACATTTTGCCTCCCAAGCGAGTGCGGCTATAATCGTGCGACTTACGATGAGGAGCACAGGACTATGTTAGTTTCGGAAGATGCGACGTCGGCACCCAACCAAACTGCGGTCCACGAGCTGGTACAGGTCGATTACAGTCGCGCGCTGCGGGCGATCGGACAGGATTTGACGGATCTCTTTCCCAGGACTCTTGATATCGAAAACGACGGAACCAGCCTTATCGCTCGTGGTCAAAGCCACGCGAACCCATTTCAGAACTACCGGAGATCGACTTACAAGGATTTTTGGCGCAACCTCCTCGGCAAGAAGGCAGAAGAGGAACCGGTTGTGGTCGAGCTGGCCACCCTCAACTTTGAGCGAACGTATGCGCCGGCGGATATCGACCGGCTGGATCGGCTTTATAGCGCCAGTCGAACCGGGCAGCTTGGGAGGCCGGACAACTACAGTCTCGCCGAGCGGCTGCGCGTCATGGGCGGTATGGTCACTTCGCGCAAGGGCCGGCTCAAACGCCTGCACAAAAACGCCGACAATCTTTCCGTGGAATATTGGGACCCAAACGGCGAGCTTCGGACCGCGAAACTCACCACGGTCATCATGTACCGCAATCCCGAATACCCGCTCTCCCACAGTGCAAAGCCGAGAGAGCTCTGGGAAGGGTACGATTTTTGATTTGTGCTCGGGCAGCGCGAGCAGCTTGTCAACAGAAGAGGGGGAAGGTCGAAGGTTTGCTCCGCCTCTCCCCCACATTATGACCCATAAGATTTAATTCACACGTTGACGACGACCACGCCTTTGGGTTCGAGGTAGTAATCCAGGGCTTCTGGGCCGTGCTCGCGCCCGACGCCGCTCGATTTAATGCCGCCGAAAGGCAGTTCATCATAGCCATAATGGAGTGAATTGACCCACACGTTGCCGGCCTGCAACTTGTCGATCGCCTTGTTGGCGTTGAGCAAATTGCGCGTCCAAATCGACGAGCCAAGGCCGAACTCCGAAGCGTTGGCCTTTTCCAGCGCCTCGTCGAGCGTCTTGAATGTATAGACCGGTAGCGCCGGACCGAAGACTTCTTCCCTGGTCATGCGCGCGTCTTCGGGCACGTTGCTCACCAAGGTCGGCAGATAGAAAAATCCTTTATCGAAGTCACCGCCCTTGGGCCGTTCGCCGCCGAAAAGCACTTTTGCGCCGCGCGCCTTGGCATCTTCAACCTGCTCTTCGACTTCCTGACGCTGCGAGCCGAGATGGATCGGGCCCATCCGGGTCTCTTTGTTCATGCCGTTGCCGACGGTTTTCTTCTTGAGGATTTCCACCAACCCGCTGAGGAAATTGTCGGCGACCGATTCCTGTAAGAATAAACGTTTGACGCCGAGGCACATCTGGCCGCAATTGAAATAGCGTCCCACGTCGGCCATTTTCACCGCCAAGTCGAGATTGGCGTCTTCCATGACGATCATCGGATCACTGCCGCCCAGTTCCAGGGTTACGCGCTTGATCTCGCGGCCCGCAACTTCCATGACATGACGGCCGACCGGCGTCGAGCCAGTGAAGGCGATCCGGCGGATGCGCGGGTTGCGCAGTAACTCCTCGCCGACGCTGCCGCCTGGACCGGTGACAACGTTCACGGCGCCTTTCGGCAAGGTCTTTTGCGCTTTGCCTTCGCCGAACGTCGCCTGGGCGATCAGTTCGATCACCCGGATCGTCGCGAGCGGGGTCGTGCTGGCCGGCTTGATGATGATGGTGTTGCCTGCTGCTAAAGCGGGACCCAGCTTGGTTCCCATCAGCGTCAGCGGAAAATTCCACGGCACGATGCCGCCGCACACGCCGATGGGCTGGCGGACGACCATGCCGTAGGCGCCTTTTTGCGGCAGCGGCACGTGAGAGCCGCGCACTTTCGAGGCCAGGCCCGCATAGAATTCCAAACCGTGCACGAGATGATGAATTTCGAGACCGGCTTCGAAAAGGGTCTTGCCTTGTTCCTGGGTCAAAAGCTGGGCGATTTCGCCGCTGTTTTTCTTGATCAACTCGCAGGCGTTCATGAGCGCGTTGCCGCGGTCTTCCGGCGTCACGTCGGACCACATTTTGAACGCGTCTTCGGCCGCCTGAAGCGCCTGCTGAACGTCTTTGTCGTTGCCCTGCGGCACGGTATCCACCGTCGCGCCGGTAGCGGGATTGCGCACTTCAGTCGTATTCTTGGTTACGGAGTCGACGGACTCACCGCCGATAAACATCTTGGCCATCAGTTAACCTCCATGAAATTGAAAAGTTCCAGCCGTTCCAATCGTCCAAGCCGTTCCGTATCTCGCAGATCAGAACAAATCGGAAGAGGAGAAAACGGCTATTTCCCCTTAAACTGTGCGGTGCGTTTTTCGAGGTAGGCCTTAACGCCTTCCTGGCCGTCTTCGCTGCCGAACGTCTGGGCGAGCAGCTCGCGTTCGAAGGCCAGACCGTCGGGCAAAGAAAGCTCGAGTCCCGTCTGAATGGCGCGTTTTACCTTGCCGACGGCGAGACTGCTTTTGTTCGGTATGATGAATTGACGCGCGTAATCCATCACCTCTTGCATGAAATTTTCTTTTTCGTAGATGTAATGCACCAGGCCCATTTCGAGCGCTTCTTCGAACGCAATGGTTTTGCCGGTGGCGCAAAGCTCGAGGGCGCGTGCCTTGCCGACCAACCGAGGCAGACGCTGGGTGCCGCCCATCCCGGGCATGACGCCGAGATTGATTTCAGCGAGACCGACGCGCCCGCCTTCCTTCTTGGCGATGCGGATATCACAGGCCATGGCGATTTCGAGCCCGCCGCCGACCGCGTGTCCATTGATCGCGGCGATGACAATTTTCGGGGTGTTCTCTAGGCGCATTAAGACTTCATGCCCATGCAGCGCGAAGTTGTTTTTGAAGCTTAGAGGTTTGCTCGACAGCATGTTGATGTCAGCGCCGGCGGAAAAGAACTTTTCGATTTTGCCGGTGATCACGATCGCATGGGCGTTGTCATCAAAGCGCGCATCCAAGATGGCGGCATCCAACTCTTTTAAAAGTTCGGTGGTGTAGCTGTTGACTGGGGGGCGATTGATTTCCAAAACCGCGACGCCATTATCGATGCGATACTCAACCAGTTTTCCCTCTGGCATGATTGCTCCTCCTGGTTCAATGATTAGACATTTCAATTAGCTGGCATCCCACCGCAAGTCAAGCCAGCGCCGGCGTAAGAAGTACTTATGTAAGTGCGGCCAATCAGTTGGAAACATTGTGGATCTGTGGCATGAGTAGAAAAATTTTAGAGCGAGGAGGGAGCATGAAGGTTAGAGCGAAGCGTCAACCGATTAAATGGCCCGACGGCGCGCGCATTGCGATTACGCCTTGCGTGGCGTTTGAGACCTGGCCGGAAGACTTGGGCGGCCCGAATACGCTGCAGCAGGAAAATCGGCGGAGCTTTCCCAAAAACGCAGTGACCAAAAAAAATCTGGCGATTATCACGGATCGTGAATTCGGTGAGCGAGTCGGCATCTACCGAATGCTCGAGATATTCGAAAAAGAAAAGATCCAGACGAGCTTTTTCCCCACTGGCATCACCGTGCAAAATTACCCGGAGATCTTTAAAGAGATTGGGGAACAAGGCCACGAGGTCGGCACGGAGACCTGGATTCATGATTACAGCTACATGAAAAAGCGCGACCAGGAAAAAAAAGATCTGCAGAAGACGGTCGAGATTGTAAAAAAAGTTGTCGGCAAAGCGCCGGTCGGATATCTCTCGACGGGGGTAGCGCCCAGCGCGTCAACGCCGGAGATCATTCTCGAGTGCGGCTATACCTACTGGATGGATCCGCAGCATCAAGAGACGCCGTATACGCTCAAGCTCAAAGGGAAGGAGCTGACCGTATTGTCCTATTTTCAGGACCTGAACGACTATTCGAGCTATCAGCGCGCGGGGCGGACGCCGCGCGACTTGCTGCAAATGTGGAAGGATTGCTTTGATTGCTTGTATGAAGAAGGCGAGGCTGATCCCAAGTTTATGATGTGGGGCAATCATCCGTTTGTCGGCGGGCGGCCGTTTCGCGCGCTGTTACTGCGGGAATTTATCCGTTACGCTAAAAGCCACGGCAAAGTTTGGTTTGCTCCGGCGGGAGACATCGCCAAATGGTACCGCGATAATTATCACGATGCCCAAGTTGAAGAGTGGCCGAACTTCGCGTTTGCCGGACGGCAGGGAAAGCTCACAGACCTGTCGAAGCTCTAAAAATGCGATGGCAATTCGCTGCGGTGGAGGAAATTCGGAAGGATCGATTTGACAAAGAAAAAACATAGCGACGCAACGATTCGGCGCGGGCTGGACGAACTGGTGAGGCGGGGGATCGAAGTCGATAAACCCGCTGCCGATCTCATCCCCAAGCTGAAGAACGAGTTCGGCAAAGAGCGGGCTACAGATCTCGCGGTGATCTTCACGCTCGGGAAGATTGGCGATGCCGGGGCGGTGGAAGCGTTGGCAGAAATTGACGAGCGCGCGACGGACAAGGAAATTAAGAAAGAGATCAAACGCTCGCTGTTCAAGCTTGCGCAACGCGGATTTGCCGGTGCGGAGAAACCGGTCACCGAGCCAAGACCGACCGGACCGCTCTTTGGGCAAGGTCCGGAAATCGAGGCTTATATGTCTGCGGTCGATGGCGGCGGTGGGCGTTTGGTCTGGATCGCCAAGCCCCAGCCGAGCCATGGGCTACAGGTCATCCAAGCGATGCTACACGATCGCGACGGCTTGCTCCGCTTCGGCGGCATGCACATGCGCCGCAAAGATCTGCGAAAAATGGCCGACGAAATCAAACAACAACACGGCGTGACGATGATCTCGGTGGCTTGGGAATTCGCCGATGCGATGATTTATCGAGCCTACGAAAAAGCCAAGGCGCGCGGCCAAAGCGGCCTGGAAAACTTTCACGAAGTGCGTTCAATTCTGGCGACCGGCAAACCCGGAGAGGTGCCGCATCCGATCTACGGGAAATTGACTGCGGACGAGGTGCGCGGTGGTGCCTGGCGGGAGCTCTCGCGCCGGCTGCTCGACGAACCGGAGCTGCGCTACTGGATTTTAACCGAGGATTGGCTCCAGGCTTTTCTTCCTCAGCTCCAGGAAGCGCAGACGAGCCGGCTGGTGCTCAATCCGTTGCAAAAAGAGGAACGCTTCAACGCCATCGTACGCGATGCCGTCAAGGTGCTCTGCTCCGGAGAAAACGGCGCGTCCTTCAAACGTCGTATGGAAGACATGGCGCTCTATTTCTTCGAGACTCAGCGTTCCGAGCAGGCGAAACTTTCCCTCGCCGTGGCACTCCAAGTCGGCGAGGGCGACCCGGGCCCGCTCGACGTTTCATTCCTCACCGGCCTCGTGCAGAAGAGCTTCGCTTTCTTCATATCTCAGGAAAAAGCCAAAAAGGAAGAAGCGGAGTCCTCGCTGATCATCAAGCCATAGAGTGGGTGGTCCGTCGTTTCGTAACTTCAAAGAACCGCGAGGACTGCCCGGGCGAACCGTTGGAGAGGTGGCGGTCATCACCGGAGGCGATCACCTAAGTCCTGGGCCGCGTACAGATATCCAGCGCGATGAGAGCGTAGAGTTTGGCGGCGTTGAGCATTGTGTCGATTTCAATCTCTTCGTTGCGCGGACCGATGCGACGGCCGCGCGGTCCGATCTTGATCGCCGGAATGCCGAGCTCGTTGTAGACGTTGGTGTCGGTCCAGATGCTGGCGCGATCCGGCGCTTCGTGTTTGATCTTGGCGCCGAATAGATGCTGGTAGCACTCTTCGGCCGATTTGACCACCGGCTCGACGTTTCTTGCTTCATGGCCGAGCAGCGACTTGTAAATGTCGAGCTGGTAGTCGAGGCCGGTGGCGTTGAGCGTTCTTTCAAGCTCGTACTGAATCTCTACCGGGCGCACCTGCGGCGGCATGCGGATATCGACATAGATCGAGCAGACGCCTGGAAAGTAATTGGGCCGATAGGGCGCTCCACCCTCGATACCGCCGATGTTCACTTTGGGGTAGAGCGGACCGGTGGGCGAATGATAGACATATTTTCCTTCGAACTCTGCGCCCCAGCGTTCGATGGCGTCGATAATCTTGGTCATTTTTACGATGGCGTTCATTTTTTCCATCGGATGGGTTTCGCGGTTCGAGCCCCATGCGGCTTCGGCTTTGCCGAAGGTTTGAATCCTCGCCTGAACCACGCCGTTTTGCGTCCACACAATGTTCATGTCCGAGCCGTCGCAACAGACCGCGTAGTCGGAGTGCATGCCGTGCGTTAACAAATGGCGGGTGCCGGCGCCTTCGCCGCGGTACTCTTTGGTTTGCCAAGGACCGATAGGGGTGCGCGAGATTTCGCCGACGACCGCAGCGAGGATCACATCGCCTTTGAGCGTTACGCCACTCTGCTTGAGTGCCTTGCCGGCGATCATGAAAGCCGCGACCCCGCCCTTCATGTTCGAGATACCGAGCCCCTGAACTTTGCTTCCAACGATTTTTCCCTTCAGCTCGGATTCCGGTTCCATGACGGCCACCATGCGGCGATCTTCTTCGGTGCCGGTGAAGCTGGTGTCGGTGTGGCCATTGAAGCCCAAACTGAGCCCGGTACCGTCGCCCTTGACGACGCCGACGGCGTTCGGCCGATCGACTTCGACATCCTGTCGGACCGCCTTGATGCCGTTGGCAGCGAACCAATTCAAAATAAATTCGCCGATCGCCTGCTCTTGCCCGGTCGGGCTCGGGATGCTGGTGAGATCACAGCCGAGTTGAGCGAGTTCATCGCGGTCGATGTGATCCAAAACTTTTCGTGTCAGCTCAAGGTCAAGCGCCATCGAGAATCCTCCGAGATTGAACTTGAACCATCTACCTAACGGACAGAATTTTTGATGTCAAATAAGCGCGAGCAACTCCCGCGCTTGAAAACCGTCGGTTCGGTCTCTAGAGTCGATAACCGCGCCAATCGGTTGCAAAGATGTCTCTGACAACCAGAAAAAAATATCTCTTCGCGCTTAGGAGATCTATGGACACGTCGACGGTCGTCATGATGGTGGGCGCTGTCGCCGCGCTTGCCGTCGTCTACTACAAGTCACCGGAAACCGCCAACCAGGGGCTCAACGCGACCGGCTCGCTGATTCTGGAAATCACGCCGCGCATGATCGCCGCTTTCACATTAGCGGGATTATTTCAGGCGGTCGTACCGCAAGAAGTGATCGTCCGCTGGATGGGCCATGGCTCGGGATTCAAGGGCCTCTTGATCGGTATGTCCCTTGGCGGCGTGACGCCCGGCGGCCCGATGACCCATTTCCCGGTGATCGCGTCGCTGTTCAAAATGGGTGTCGGAGTGGGGCCGCTGGTCGCCTATTTGACCGCCTGGTCGCTCTTCGGGTTGCAGCGCGTCGTCATGTGGGAAATCCCATTTCTCGGGCCCAAAGTTGTAATCCTCAGAATCGCCGTAAGCTTTCTGTTCCCGCTCGCCGCCGGCTGGCTTTGTCACTGGTTATGGGATAAAGTTGGCGGTTAATAGAAAATGAACCGGCGAAAGTTTCTGAAGTTGATCGCCGCGGCCGGGCTTGGCGGCTCCGGACTTGTAGGGAAGTACGGCTGCGCGCCGGCGCTCGTCCGGCCGCCGGACCCCGCCACTGGCTTGTCGCTCTGTTACGTGTGCGGCGATGTGACCGCCGACAGTGGGTTGATCTGGCTCCGGGCCGAACCCGGCAGCAAAGTCGCGCTCCAGTACGGCACTGATCCGAATCTTCGCGAACATACCTCCTTGGACTCGGTGTCAGTCGATGCGGAAGCGGATTCGACGGCGCTCATCGCGCTCGACAAACTGCAAGCCGCGACGCGCTACTACTATCGCGCCGCGGTGGCGGGTAAAATGCCCGGACCGGTCGCAAGTTTTGTAACGGCGCCCCGGCCGGAGCAAGACACCAAAGTAACGTTCTGCTTTAGCGGCGATACCCGCGACAGTTATAAGCCATTCACCGTGATGCACGCCGTTCATGCGCAGCATCCGGACTTCTTTCTTTATCTGGGCGACACGATCTACGCCGATATCAACGGCTGGGCACGAAATCTCGACGAATTTTGGGCCAAATACCGGCGCAATCGCGACGACATCGCGACCCAGAGTTGTTTGTGCGATACCAGCGTTTATGCGGTCTGGGACGATCATGAAGTCGTCAATGATTACCGGCCGGGCCACTGGCTGGCACCGATTGGCAGAAAGGCCTTTTTAGATTACTGGCCGGTCCGCGAGTTCGCCGGCGAGCCGACCCGAATCTATCGTTCGTTTCGCTGGGGCCAGGCCGCGGAAGTATTTATTCTCGATACGCGGCAATACCGGCATCCGTCGAAGGACACGATGCTCGGCGACGTTCAGAAGGATTGGCTACTTGAAAGCCTCGCGCGCTCATCCGCCGCGTTCAAGTTCATCGCCACGACCGTGCCGGTGGTGGGCGGCGGCTGGGATCGGTGGGACGGTTTTCCGAAGGAGCGCGACCAGATTCTGAACTTCATCAAGAACCGGAAAATCCACGGCGTGGTGTTTTTGAGCGCCGATTTGCATTATGCCGCAATTACCAAGATCCCCAACTCCAAGCTAAGGGATATCACCGCCGGTCCCTTGGCGGCGCCGCTCAACCGCATCACCAACGGTACGGCTCGACGGTTCGAATACTTTCTCGCGGAAAACTTTAACTTCGCCAAAATCACCATCGATCCAAAGAGTGATCCAACTAAAGCCCACCTCGAGTTTATCGATCAGGACAACCAGGTTTTTCACAAGGCGACGATCAGGGCAGTCTGAATCATTCTCGTTCGCGAGCGGCCTTGGCGGTTCGTCGCGACATGTCACCGTCGAGGCATCGGTCCGGCCGTCATTCCGAGGCGGAGCCGAAGAATCTGTTTGTTTGTAATCGCCGGAAAGGCAGGTGCTTCGCTTTCGTTCAGCATGACAGCGATGTCATTTGTAAGTCTTGGAAACAGTCCAGCGAGGGAAAAGATGCGGAGGTCGCGGACGAGATAAGCAAGGGGAACTTCCAGCCCCCTACATCGAAACGATGGCTCGGCGATATTTCAACGCTTCGGGATTGAGCGCGCGGGTCAGCTTGCCGTTCATGTAATCGAAAATATTGGCCACGGCGTTTTCGGCGAAGCCGGCAAAACCTGAATCCGTAGGCCACCCGAGATGCGGCGTCAACACGACGTTGTCGAGTGCAAGCAGCGGGTGGCTCTTCGGCAGCGGCTCTTCCATGAATACGTCCAAAGCCGCGCCGGCAATCGCTTTCTCCTTTAAGATTTCCACCAGCGCACGCTCGTCAATGATCGCCCCGCGCGCGGTATTGACGAGGTACGCCGACTTCTTCATCAAGCGCAGCCGGGTTTCATTTAAGAGGTTCTTGCTTTGCTCGGAGAGCGCGAGATGAATCGAAACGACATCCGCCATCTTAAGCAAGTCTTCCAGCGGCATGAACTCAACGTTCGATTTGGCGGCGCGCTCCGCGGTCAAAGTCGGTCCCCAGGCGACCACCCGCATGCCAAACGCGTGTGCGACGGCGGCGACTTCCGTGCCGATTTTTCCGAGCCCGAGAATGCCCAGGGTTTTCCCCTTGAGTACATAGCCGAGCACCAGCGGCCACTCGCCCCGACGCATCGCGCTGTCACTTTGTGGGATGCGTCGCATGACCGCAAGCATCAAGCCGACCGCCAACTCGGTCGTGCTATTGCCGCCCGGCGCGAGGCTGACGACAATGCCTTCCTTGGTCGCCGCCTCCAGGTCGACGTGATAGGCGTGATTGCCGGTTTGCGAAATAAGTTCGAGATCGGGCAGCGCATGCAGCAGGGAGGCGGTGAATTTGGTCCGCTCGCGCACCGGAATGATTGCCTGGGAGCCTTTGAGCACATCAGCAACCGCCGCGGCGGACGGCAGCTTCTCGGTCAATATATGCACCTCGGCTTTTTGCCGGAGACGGCGGATCGCTTCCGTGTGCTCAAAGGCGTGCTGATAGTCGTCGAGGACCGTGACTCTCATGCTTGGATGACGGCAATACCGGCGATCTCGATCAAGTAGTCCGGATGGGCAAGCCCTTTGACGATGACGAGCGTGCTCGTTGGCGGATCGCTCTTGTAAATCCCCTGGCGCACCTCGTTGTAGCCCTCACGATAGTCGCGATCAACGATATAGGTTGTCGTCATCACCAAATCGTCGAGGGTGCCGCCCGCTTCCTCCAGCACCGCTTTAAGATTGGCGAAAACCTGCTTGGTTTGCGCTTTGATATCGCCTTTGCCGACCACATTGCCGTCCTTATCCGACGCCGTCTGGCCAGCAACGAAGAGCAGCTTGCCGCCTTCAGCGGCAATGCCCTGGCTATAGCGCGGCCGCGGATCGTTCACCGTTTTGGGTTGGATGGTTTTTCGTGCCATAAAAAAGCCTCCTATGAATCAAATTTGGAGTAATAATATATAGAGGGAGTAGGGTATTGGGGAGATCAAATCAAGATGCCAACACTCCAATACTCCATCACTCCAGTTTTACTTGGTCGGATACCGCTTCGCCATCTCGTCAAAGAAACCTTCTTTTTCGAGTTCCTGAAGAAAACTTAGATCAACGAACTGCTCGGGCTTGGCGTTCTTCGCCTCAGGGATCGTCGGCGCGAGCATGTCCAGCATAAACTGAATTCCCTTGAGCGTTGGATAGGGCTTCTTGGGGATCATCTTGATGTAGCCCACATAGGAATCTTCCAGTACGGCCGGGTCCTCGGTCCGCATGTACTTGGCGAAGACCTTCTGGGCATCCTTTTTGTTGGCGTATACAAAATAGATCGCCTCGACAAACCCCTTGAGCGCATTTTTGACGGTATCCCGGTTTGTCTGAATATAAGCTTTTGAGGTCGCAAATCCATTGCCTTGAACTTCGACGCCGAGATCCGCGATCTGCAAAAGCTCGTTAAACCCCGCCTTCCTGGCCACAGGAGCCGCAGAGGAGCTGAAAAATGTCGCGTCGATTTTTCCGGTACTGAGCGCGGCCATCCGCTCCGCATCCGCACCCGTCGGAATCAACGCCAGGTCCTTGGCGTCGAACTTAAGATGCTTGACCAAAATGGTCGAGGCGTAATGCGTGGCGGAGCCAAAGCCGCTAACGCCGAAGGTTTTCCCTTTAAGTTGCTCGAGCCTTGTTATGTTGGATCGGGCGAAGACGATCTGATCGTAATTGTTTTCGACCGCGGCCACGAGCACCAGATTGTGGCCACGAAGGCTCGCTTGTACGACCGTGCCGATGTTGACGATCGGCGGCTCGCCGGCGACCAGTGCCTGGGTGGCCATCTGGCCGCCACGCAGAAAGATCGGTTCGACCTCGAGGCCGTACTTGTTGAATAAGCCCATCTCCCTGGCGACCCAGACGTTCGACTGACGAAAGCTCAACGATGGATAGCCGATGCGAATTTTCTTCA
>DATBMR010000311.1:0-3834 GCA_036554745.1 Binatia bacterium | reverse complement strand
GACGCGGATGCCGACCGATTGGGCACGTTCCGGCGCGGTGGCGGCACCTTCGTTGGCAGCCTGCATCAGCCCCGGGCCGCCGCCGGTGATAATATCGCAGCCCATCTCTGCCAGCGCGGCGGCGACCCGCTTGGTCTCCTCGTAGCCGAAAGTTCCCGCCTTCGCCCGCGCCGAGCCGAAGATCGTCACGCGGTAGCGCTCGTGCCTGGACGGCCTGAGCCGGGTAAGATTATTGACGACGTCCCAGAGGCCGAGGACCGAATTTATCAGAACTTGCTTTACTCCCTCCTCGTCGGCGAGACTGATCACATCCTGTTTTTCTGCCGTTGAATCATTTCTGCTCATCGGTCTCTTCCTCCATTAGCTGAATATAAAATTGTCCTGTCGAAGCTTGACCGAATCGGCAACGCTAGGCAGCTTCACTCCTCACGAAAACCCACCGGCTCCAGCCGTTCCAAATGTTCCAAACGTTCCACCCCCCGGATCAAGTCCGGGGCAGGCTCTTCATCCTTCCCGCGGCGAGCCTGTGTCGCAATCGGCGCAAAGAACCCGACGTCATGCTGAGCGAAGCATCTCGCATATCAGGTGGCTACGAAGTCGAGATTCTTCGGCTATTGCCTCAGAATGACATTGCAATACGGTCTCTCCAGCTACAACGCCAGCGCCGCAGTAATGGCTTTTTGCAATGTCCCTAGCCCGGCAGCGACGTCCGCGCCAAGATGAACGCGTAGAGCCCGGCGGTCGCGCTCCAAAAGAACCTGAAAATCACCTCGGGCCTGGGCCGCTTTGACCACACCGAAAGTGTATTTCTGTCCCGGCACGGGCAAATCGATGGCGTCGTCGCAGGTAATCTGCAGGAAAACGCCCGTGTTCGGCCCGCCTTTGTAAGCTTGTCCCGTCGAGTGGAGAAAGCGCGGTCCAAATTCGAGACAGGTCGCGACGCGCTTCGCATCGCGCACGCCGTGGCGCATTGTCTGCAACGCCCGCGCGTGCGCCTCGTTCATCTCTATGTAGGCGAGCAGCGCAAAATAATCGCTCGCGCCAATGCGGTTCAGGTGCGCCCTGAGATAGCCCGCCAACGACTCCTGACCGTTCAACTGGTTTTTTAATGCCGCCGCATTCTTTTCATCCGTGTAGAGCTTGATCCCCTCGCCTGTGAAGATCGGTAGCTCCGCGGGCAACGCCCCGCTTCGTTCGTACTCGGTCGTCAGCTTCCGCGTCGCGATCTTGCTCGCTTCGACATCCGGTTGATCGAAGGGGTGAATGCCGAGGATAGCACCGGCCACAGCGGTGGCGATCTCCCAGCGGAAGAATTCCTCCCCCAGGTCGTAAGCATCGTCTACCGCGATCGTCACGACCGGATGACCGGCGCGTTCCAGGGCTTCGATCGATTGGTCCTGCGCGGCATCGGGCGCCGAGCGCAATCTCAGATAGACAAACAAACGGTCGCGGCCATAGACCTCTGGCTCGCCGAGCGCTTCGCGATCCACCGGTATCAACCCTTTGCCCTCTTTGCCCGTCGACTCGGCAACCAGTTGCTCCAGCCAGGCGCCAAGATCGTAAATGCCCGGCGAAGCAACGATCGTTAGCTTGTCGCGGCCGAATTGCTTCGCCGCTATGCCTAGGATGGTACCGAGTACGACACCGGGGTTTTCTTCAACCGGCACCGATGGCATGCAGGCGCAGACCATCTCGTCGGTCCGTTCCAAAAATTTGGCTACGTCCACGCCCATGATGGCCGCGGGCACCAGCCCGAAATCGGAGAGCGCCGAGTAGCGCCCGCCGATATTCGCCCAGCCGAAGAATACTCGTCGAAAACCATCGCTTTCGGCGACCTGCTGCATTTTCGAGCCGGGATCGGTGATAGCAAGGAAACGGTTGCCGGCTTCCTTCATGCCAACAACCTTGGTGACGCGGTCGAAGAAATATTGCTTAAAAATGTTGGGCTCGAGAGTCGAGCCCGATTTGCTCGACACGATGAAGAGCGTGTTTTTCAGATCGACCTTGTTCTCAAAAGTCTTCACTTGAGCCGGATCGGTGGAATCGAGCACATGCAGCTCGGGAAAACCGCTGATCTTGCCGAAGGTCATCTTCATCACTTCGGGGCAGAGGCTCGATCCCCCCATACCCAGCAACAGCACATGGGAGATGCCGGCGCTCTTCGCCACTTCAGTAATACGGGTCAATCGCTGGATATGGGCCAACTGGCCGTTGGTAATGCCGAGCCAGCCGAGCCACTGCGCCTCATCTTTGCCGGTCCAAAGCGATGCGTCCCGGCCCCAGAGCTTTCTCACCTTGCCCTGCGCGCGCCACTCTGCCAACGATCCTTTCACAGCAGCCGCCAGGGGTTCGGGCAGTTTGTAGGTCAAGCGATTGATTTTCCCTGCCCCTGCTTCCTTGCTTTGTTTCTCCACCGCCTTCAGCAGCTTGTCGAAGGCATCCGAGAAGAGCTGCACCCCATCAGCGAGCAACTTCTCGGTCACGTCTCTCATCGAGATTCCGACCTCGGCGAGCATGGCCATCGTGTCACACGCGGAATCGATGTCTTCCATGAGGCTTGCGCGCGGCTGCCCGTGTTCGCGAAAGGCTTCGAAGGTCGGAAGAGGAATCGTGTTAACCGTATCGGGCCCGATCAGTTCTTCCACGTAGATGACGTCGCGATAACTGGGATTCTTCGTGCTCGTGCTCGCCCACAACAACCGCTGCGTTTGCGCGCCTCGGCCGGCCAGCGCTTGCCAGCGCGCGCCGCTGAAAAGCTCCTGGTAGCGCTGGTAGGTGAGCTTGGCATTCGCAATCGCCACCTTGCCGCTGAGCCCGTGTAACAGGCTTTGCTCTCTTATATTCGTCGTGGCCCGCAGCCGTGCCGTAATGAGCGCATCGATAGCGGTATCAATCCGGCTGATAAAGAAACTGGCCACGCTCGCCACGTGCTTGGGATCGCCGCCGCCCGCGGCAAATTTCTCCAGCCCCGCAATATAGGCTTGCGCCACTTGCTCGTAAGTCTCGAGCGCAAAAAGCAGTGTCACATTGACATTGATGCCCTCGCTGATGAGTTGCTGGACGGCGGGAATACCTTCGACGGTGGCCGGCACTTTGATCATCAGATTATCGCGCCCGACCGCGCGCCATAAGCGCCGCGCTTCGTCCAACGTGCCCGCCGTGTCGTGGGCGAGCAAAGGCGAGACCTCAAGACTCACGTAACCGTCGCGTTTCGATGTCTCCTCGTACACCGCGCGCAGCGCGTCAGCGGCGTCTTGAATGTCGCGCACCGCGAGCTTCTCATAAAGCGTCTTTGCGTCCAGCGCCCGCGCTTCTGGCAGCGCGAGCCTCTCGCTGTAATCGGAGCTCCCGGCAACGGCTTTTTCGAAGATCGACGGATTGGAGGTGACGCCCGCCAAGCCGTCTTCCTCGATGAGACGGCGCAACTCGCCGCTGGTGATCAGGCTGCGCCGGATATAATCGAGCCACACCGACTGGCCGAAGACCTGCAGCGCGCGCAACCGATTTTCCAGTGCTGTCATCTTGGCGAGCCGGCGCAAATGCCGCCCCTCGCCCGTGAAGCTTGCGCTTACGAACGCGTGAATCAGCTCCCGGGCAAGCTCGATGCCGATGACACGACCTCCAAGCACCAGCACGTTCATGTCGTCGTGTTCCACGCCCTGATGCGCCGAGTAAGTGTCGTGGCATAGGCCGGCGCGAATGCCGGGAATCCGGTTGGCGGCCATGGACGCGCCGACGCCGCTACCGCAGAGGACGATGCCGCGCTCGGCTCGGTATTCGCGCAGAGCTGCACCGACGGCTTCAGCGTAGTCGGAATAGTCCACGGGATCCTTG
>DATBMR010000252.1:0-11565 GCA_036554745.1 Binatia bacterium | reverse complement strand
TGGCTAACTGTCTTGGGGTGTTCCGCCTGACCGGATCGGTTGAGTATGCCCGTATGGCCGACGAAATCGTCGGGTATCTCAACGCTAGACTTTTTGACGCCGAGACCGGCGCGTTTTTCGGCTGCGAGGATTTTCTTGTTCGCGAGGGATCTTCGGACGGCGAATGGTTGTCGATCGTTGATCGGTGTGTTTATACCGACGCCAACGCTGTGGCCGCCGCGGCTTATCTTCAAGCGAGCGCGCTCCTCGGCCGGATCGAGTGCAGAATGCGGGCGCTCAACTTGCTTGATTGGCTCTGGAACCGCTGCCGCAGCGCAGCACACGGGATGTATCATTATTATTATAATGGTGGTGGGGCAGGACGCTCAGGAATGCTGCTAGATCAGGCGTTGGTAGGCACGGCGATGCTCGAAGCTTATGGCGCGAGTGGCGACCCGAAATATCTCGAGTGGGCGCGAGCAGACGCCGAATTTATTCTCGGGCGGCTCAAGAATCCCGCCGCCGGCTTTTACGATTGCGCTGGTCGCGAGCACGGCGTTCTCGTGTTCCCACTAATGGACCTGGATCAGAACGGTACAACGGCAACATTCTTTTTGAGGATGGCCGAGGCGTCGGGCGATCCGAAGTATCACCAAGCTGCGAGCTGGGCACTGCGGGCGGCGCGGGCAGATGCGGCCGCTTACGGCTTGGATGCATCCCGCCTCGGTCGCGCTCTGGGCGAGTTGTTAAATTCTTCGCAGCCACGACGGAAATCGTCTGGCAACTGAGATTCGGGCTCGGTCCGGCACCGATGCTTACCCGCCTGTCATTACGCTTGCCCAAGCCGCGAGAACCATTCAAACTAGACCAGATCCGATAATTCACCCATCGCGGGTTCTGAGCGCGGAACACCGACGCGGAGAGCTTCAGGCGTTATATCGTCAACCATATACCGATTGTTTGGGTTAGAATGGCTTACAATATTCGCACAAGAGACGAGCACTTTCTCAATGACGGTAGTCCAAAGCGGATTTTGGCTTTAGACGGCGGCGGGCTGCGCGGCATTGTCACGCTGTCCTTTCTCGCGGAAATCGAGTCAATCTTGCGCCATCGTCATGGTGGCGAAGAGGATTTTCGGCTCAGTCACTATTTCGATTTGATCGCGGGGACCTCCACGGGATCGATCATTGCGGCAGCGCTGGCGCGCGGGATGACCGTTGCGGAGATCACCAACAAGTATCTCGATCTGGGGCAGCGGGTGTTTCAAAAGAGCTGGTTGCGGCAGGGTTACTTTCGCGCCTTTTATAGCGAGGCAGGGCTCATCGAGGAACTGAAAAAAGTCTATGGGCCGAACACCGCCCTAGGCGACGCTTCCCTGCAAACCGGGCTGCTTATCGTCACCAAACGGCTCGACACCGGCAGCACATGGCCGATTTCGAATAATCCCCGGGGGCAATACTTCCCGGCTCGTCCCGACAGTCAGGTGATCGCCAACTCGGATTATCCGCTCTGGCAGGTAGTGCGCGCGTCCACCGCGGCGCCACGCTTCTTCGATCCGGAGAGAATCGAAATCAATCGCGGCAAGACCGGAGAGAAACCCGTGGTGGGCGAGTTCGTTGACGGAGGCCTGAGCCCGTTCAACAATCCGGCGTTGCAGGCTCTTATGTTTGTCACTCTGACCGGTTATCGGGTCGGCTGGTCCACAGGCGCGGACAAGCTGCTCGTTGTGTCGGTCGGAACGGGGTCGGGCGATCCGGCGCTGGCGCCGGCCAAATTGGCCGTCGAACACGCTGTCAAGTCGCTGCTCTCGATGATGGACGATTGCGCATCTCTGATGGAAACCCTGCTGCAATGGATGTCGACGAGTGCAACGGCGCGGGTGATCGACCGGGAAACCGGCGATTTGCGGCACGACTTGATTACGCCGGCGCCTTTGATCAGTTACCTGCGCTACAATGTCGCGCTCACCCAAACATCGCTGACGGATTTGGGTCTCAAACTTGACGACGCCACGGTAGGCAGTTTGAGCGCCATGGATGATCCAGACAATATGACGACGCTGCAGGACATCGGCGCGAGGGCGGCGAAGCGGCAGGTTGGTTGTGAAGACTTCCCGGCCAACTTTGATCTATCGAAACGCTGAAACGTGGTGACGTTGAACGTTTGAACTTTTGAGCGGCTTCGACTGTTTGGAATGAACCGTGCCGTCACTAACAGACGCCAGCTTCCGTGGGTCTTCATTATGAAAGCTGCAACGCCGCGAGAACGACATAGTTAGCGGTTGAGGCGATGTTCAACGCATTTATAGTGCGGCCCTTCGGCACTAAAAATGGAATCGATTTCGACCGTATCGAGGCCGAGCTTGTTCGGCCCGCGATGGCACTGGCGGGTGTGACCGGAGGCACGACCGCTGAGTTTATTCAGCAGGGAAACATTCGTACCGACATGTTCGAGCAGCTGCTCAGCGCCGATCTGGTGATCGCCGACATTTCGATCCATAACGCCAATGTCTTTTATGAGTTGGGCATTCGTCACGGGTTACGCGACAAACGCACATTTCTCATCAAAGCGAAGCAAGTGCCCGATTCCAAGGAAGCGGACGTGCCGTTCGATCTGAAAACGGATCGATATTTATCCTATGACGCCAAGAACCCGGCCGACGCCGTGAACATTCTTGCCGCCGCGCTCCGGCTAACCCTCGATTCGCAGAAAGCCGATAGCCCGGTTTATCAGTTGCTGCCCACGCTGAAGCCCGCGGATTCGGCCGAGGTTCTCGTCGTACCGCTCGATTTTACCGAGGAACTGGAGCGAGTGGAGGCAGCAAAGAATTGCGGTGACCTACAACTCCTCGCGGCAGAGCTGGACGGCTTTTCCTGGCGCGTCAGCGGGTTGCGCATGGTCGGCCGCGCACAATTCCGCTTGAAGGACTGGCCGGGAGCCAAAGCGACGTGGCAGTCGGTGCGTGAATATGACGACATGGATGTGGAAGCAAACATTCTCCTCGGTACGATTTTTCAACGGCTCGGCGATCTTGTGAGTTCCGATCATGCGGTCGAGCGCGCGCTTCAGAATAAAAATATCGCACCCTGGGAGCGGGCGGAGATCCAAGCTCTCATCGGGCGCAACGCCAAAGCACAATGGGAGCAGGCATGGTCGGGGCTGTCCAATCCGGACAGTGCTCAAAAGGCGGCCTTAGCATCGCCGTTTTTAGAAAAATCCTTTGAGCTTTACCGTCGCGGCTTCGTCGAAGACCGCAATCATTTTTACTCCGGCCTGAATGCGTTGGCTATGATAACAATGCTGACCGAGCTCGCCGAAGCCCAACCGGCGGTTTGGGAGGATGACTTCGATTCACCGCAAGACGCTACACGCAAGCTGCAACAGCTAAAAGAACTGCGCCGCGAGCTCGCAGCCGCCGTCAAATTGGCGATCGAGTCCAAACAGGTTGCGCTCTCCCGTGCTAACCAGACCGATTTCTGGGTCGAGATCAGCACGGCGGATCTGGTTTGTTTGACTGCTACTCGACCCAACCGGGTTGGTCAGGCGTTCAAGAAAGCGCTGAGCGCTGCCTCGGACCAGGCGAGTGAAGCCGTGCGCCGGCAGTTGTTGCTCTATCAACGGCTGGGAATTCTAAGGGACCATATACAGGCGGCGCTCGAAAACATTACCCCGATCGCTTGCGAACCGGCCGCAGAAACGCCGCGCGTCATCTTGTTCACCGGTCATCGCATCGATGCCCGCGACCGCCCAAGCCCGCGCTTTCCCGCCGGCAAAGAAACACAGGCGCGGGAGATGATTATCGCTGCTGTAATGAAGGAAAAAGAGAAAGTCGGGGGCAACTTGCTCGGCATTGCCGGCGGCGCATCCGGGGGAGATATTTTATTTCACGAAGCGTGTGAAAAACTCGGTGTTCCCAGTCAAATGTATCTCGTGCTGCCGAAGGCCGCCTATATCAAGTCGTCGGTCGCCGAAGGCGGATCGGATTGGATCGGGCGCTTCAACCGCCTTTGCGACCGGCTCAAACCGAAAGTTTTGGCCGATTCGGAACAATTGCCGCGCTGGCTGCGTGCGAAAAAGGACTACAGTATCTGGCAGCGGTCAAATCTCTGGATGCTGCACAACGCGTTGTTTATTTCGCGCGATCATTTGACCCTGATCGCGTTGTGGAACGGCGCCGCGGGCGATGGCCCGGGCGGCACCGAGGACATGGTACGGCGGGCCCGCGATCGGGGCGCCAACTTTGTCCATCTTGACACCAGTCGATGGCTCGAATGAGGGCCGTTAAAAAGGTCAATGTTCGGACCTGACCTTAACCATGAAACGTTTGACAGCGAGCTAAGCGAACGTTGATTACTAGAAAATTCGGTTTCAAAAGACAGATGATCAGGTGCGTAAGGGAGTAATTTATGTCGATCGCAGGGCTTCGATTCGGGCATGTCGCGTTCAAAGTAAGAGACGCAGAGCGCAGCGTGCGCTGGTATGCCGACGCGTTCGGCGCAAAGAAGATTTATCACGCCGAAGCGCAGGGCGAGCGGCCGGAGCTGATGTTTTTGGAACTCAGCAAAGGGCAATGCATTGAATTATTCACCGGCGGCAAGAACCTGCTGCCCTGTCCGCCCGACCCGGTGGGGTACGTCCATTTCTGTATCGTGGTCGACGATCTCAAGCAGGCTCTGGAACACCTCGCCAAAATGAACGTGAAACCGGAGCGAGAATTCATCGGCCGCGCCAAACAACGAATCGCCTTTATTTCTGATCCCGACGGGAACAGTATCGAGCTGATGGAAATTCCGCCCGAGTCGGAGATCTATCGCAACTGAGGACGTCCACGGCGGCCATCAGTATGGCGTGAGGCGCTATTTCGCTCGTCTGCCACGCCGCGCTTGAGTTATCCTTGCCTATCTCGGCTAATCCGCCCAACTCTGAACAGACCGCTCCGGCCATTCTAATAGCCGTACTTCTTTTCGAGCTGCTTGAGCTCTGCGTTGCCCAGGCCGGTATACCAGTTGCGCGTGTCTTCGATGCCAGGTGTGTTCTTGAAATAGCCGGCTTCGGTGCCGTTATTCCTGAGTTCCTCGAGGCATCGGCGCATGCCGTGCAATGCGGCGACTTGCAAGACCGTCGGGATACAGCCGACGCGGCCTCCAAGCTCGCCCCAGCGTTGTAGCGGCATGACCTGGCGCGGCGGCACGCCGACCAGCGGCTTGCCGAGCTTCGCGTATGCCCTGATATCGTCATCTGAGCGCCCGCTGACCCAGGCGGCATCGGCGCCGGCTTCAATGCAGGCTTGAGTGCGATCCAAACGTTCCTGCAGAGAATCTTTCGCCTCAGAGCGCGCAATAATGACCAGATTTTGATCGCGGCGCGTGTCGATCGCCGCCTTGATCTTGTTAACGAACTCCGTTTTGGACACTAGCCCGACATCGAAACCTTCGTGGCCGGCGCGCTTCGGCGTCATCTGATCTTCGATGTGAACTGCGGCCACTCCGGCTTTTTCGAATTCCCGCACCGCACGGACGACGTTCACGGCATTGCCATAGCCGGTTTCGGCGTCGCTGACGACCGGGATATTCACGGCGTCAACGATTTCGCGGGCGCGGTTGATCATTTCGGTCAACGTCAGCAGTCCCGCATCGGCGAAGCCGAGGGCCCGGTGCTGCCCGCTGCCCGAAATATGCACGAGCGGAAAGTCGAGCCATTCAACCAGACGCGCTTGAATCCCGTCGTTGCAACTGGGAGCGATATGACAGCCGGGCTCGTCCAGCATTTTGCGCAAGGCTTGGCGTTTTTCCGCAGCGGTTAATTCCATTTTGTTTTCCTTTCGCGTCGGTCGCTCGCGCGTCCGTTCGCGGGTGAGGGCTTACGCTCGCTGCTTGCCCGCGCGGGCGAATTCGTCTCTTCGCCCGACGGTGGCCTTGAGCAGCTCGGGCGCGATCGCCTTGGCGCCGCCGAGCACTTCGGCGAAGATCGCCATTTGCGCAGCCTCCTCGACAATCAAGTTGGCGCGCGCCGCAGCAGCCGGATCCGCGCCGAAGGCGAGCACACCATGGTTTTCCAGTAGCACGGCTTTGGTGCTCTTCGTGGTTTCCAGTGCGTCAGCGATATTCGACACCGATTCTGCCGAACCGCGAGGGCCGTACTTCGCGAGCGGGATACCGTCGGTCATGTCTTGGCGCACCAGGGCTTCGTACGAGCAACCCAGCGGACGGCTCGCCAAAGCGAAGCTGGTCGCGTAGGTCGAATGAGTATGGACAACGGCGCCGGTCTCGGGTCGGATCTTATAGACGATCGCGTGCATGTGCACGATCTCGGCGTTAGTCGGGTTGATCTCTCCTTCGAGCAGCTTGCCGTCGAGATCGAGCAAAGCGAGATTCTCCGGCTTGAGATTGTCAAACGAGCTGGTGGCAGTGAGCAAAATCTTATCGGTGTTAGGCACGCGCACGCTAAAGTTGCCGTGGTGGCTCATCGAGATGGCGCCTGTCCGGACAAGAAAGTTGGCGCTGTCGATGACCGCATGACGAAGCTCGGAATGGTTTAATGCCATACAACCTCCATTAACATGACCTGAGTTCGTCGGACGCTTGGGCTCCCACCGGCCGCGCCCGCGATGCTACTAAAGATCGTTCCTGTCTATCTTATAATCCGTTGCGCACGCAAATCGTTCATCTCGGCGGCGCTTAGACCGAGAAGTCCGCCAAGCACTTCGTCGGTGTGCTGGCCAAGCGCCGGGGCGTCGTTACGGATGCTCGCCGGCGTCCTGGACATGTGAATCCACGGGGCGAGCAATTTTGTCGGTCCGGCGCTCGGATGATTCCGCTCGATGAAGGCATTTCGCTCCTTGATGTGCGGGTCTTCGAGCACTTCGCCTATCGACAGCACGGGAGCGCCGAAATAATCGATGGCCCGCAATCCGTCCCATAGCTCCTGGCGGGTTTTACCGCGTACCCATGTTTTAACCAGCTCGTACAGCACGGAGCGATGTTGTTTGCGTAACGGCAGGCTCGAAAAACGCGCGTCTTGAAGCAAATCCTCACGGCCCATTAACTTCGCCAGCTTAACCCAACCGTCGTCGCTCAAGTCGGGGATGCGCAGAGTAAAATAACCGTCGGCGGCCGCGACCGGTTTGTTGCCGATCTCGATGCCGATGAAGTGTTCATGAAACTCACTGATCATGAATCCGAGCAGCGCTTCCTGCATCGACACGACGATTCTTTGCCCCTCGCCAGTGCGCTCCCGAGCGTGGAGCGCGGCCAAGATTCCGCATACCATGCTGACGCCCGCCGCCTCGTCGCCGATACCGATCGCTTTCGTCCCTGGCGCACCGCTATATTTCCATCCTGTATGGGTCCAACCGGTCATGCTGTTGTTGGTGTGCGCGGTGCTACCGTAGTCTCTGTAGGGTCCGGTCTCGCCAAAACCGCGGGAGCAGGCGTAGATAAGCCGGGGGTTAATTTCTCGTAAGGCTTGGTAGCCCAACCCGAATTTCTCCATTGTTCCGGTGTGATAGTTTTCCACCACCACGTCAGCGCGCGCGATAAGCTCACGCGCGAGCGTAGCGCCCCGTTCAGCCTTTAGATTGAGCACGACACTCTTCTTGTTAGCGTTGATCCACAAAAACTCGTATCCGTCCACTTTACTGTCGGGGGGCATCCACGAGCGCCGAAAACCGTCACCCGCGGCCGGTTCGATCTTGATGATCTCCGCGCCCAAGTGGCCGAGCAGCATCGTGCAAAACGGCCCGTTCAGCGCGTGGGTAAAATCGATCACCCGAATATCGTCAAGTGCGCCGGTCATAGAACCTCCGGTTAAAGAAAAGATGAAGGATGGGGGAGAACGTCGGACAACGGAGCCGATCCCTTGCTATTTGTCTGAGATTCGAGAACCGTCGGACGCACATTGAATCGAATGCGACACACAATGTCGACCCGTTCAGCGAACATCCGCCGAAATTCAACCTTGGACTCCGGTTTTCTCACGGGCAGTCACGACTAAGAAAACGGGCGCTCCCGGAATGAACGCGAATTCTGCGGGCAGACCTTCGCGCAGTTTATCTAAGCACACGCGGAGGACTCGGTGACCGCCGGCGGCCTTTTCGGCCGCATCCAAATCAGTTGTTTATCCCGTCGATTTTCAAATCGTACAGTTTGATCACGTTTTCGCGGACGACTTTGCGCAGCACATCCTTCGGCAGATGGCCGAGCTCTTCGGCGATGACCTTCCGCGAGTAGGGCCATGGTGACGCGGCGTGTGGGTAATCGTTCGACCACATAAAGGTGTCTTGGCCGTAGCGGCTCATCAACAACCCGCCGGTCGGATCGCTGAAGAAGGTCGCATAGACTTGTTCCGCGACGTACTCACCAGGGAGCTTCTTCATAATCGGGAGCGGCACTTTGTTCCTGAAGCGCAGATAGTACTTGTCCCATTCATGCATATAAAACGGCAGCCAAGCGCACTCGTTTTCGACGTAGACGATTTTTAGGTTGGGAAAACGCGCCAGCACGCCGGTAAAGACAAGATCGAAAAGAGTGTTCGCCGCATCATTAACCTTGTCGTTGACGGCAGTTTTGTAAGTATCCAGGCCTTTGCGCTCCCAGCGGCTGTAATTGAAGCCGGTGAGGATATGCAGGTTCACCGGCATATTCAGTTCGGACGCGGCTTCCCAGAACGGGTCGTAGTAATCGGTCCGAAATGACAAATGCTCGGGCGGCACCTGCCAGATCAGGCAGCCGATCATGCCGGCCTTCTTGCAGCGCTCCAGCTCCTTGATGGCGTTTTTTACGTTGTAGAGTGAGATCATCGGGATGCCAACCAGCCGCCCCGGCGACACTTTGCAGTAGTCGATCATCCAATCGTTGGCGATTTGAAAACAGGCTTCCTGGCACTCGGCGTCCTCCATGGCGAACAGGCGCAGACCGAGCGTTGGGTAGAGCACTTCGGCGGAGACGCCGTCAGTCTCCATCTCACTAATGCGCGCTTTTGGGTCCCAGCCGCCGGGCTTTTCGCCGGGGGAATTGCGCTTGGGAAAGTCGGGATATCTGCCCTTCAACGATGGCGGGAGATTTTTGAGCCACAATTCTTCCGGCTCTTGAATATGCGAATCGGCCGAAATGATTTTTTCTCCCGCCAAAACGATTTCCGGCGTGTAGGTAACTGTAGCCGTGCTCATGGTCCCACCCTCGTTTCGCTGCGAATTGACCCAATCACTATGAAACCTGTGGCGTGATGTCAAATTCACTTATTTTCCGGAGGAAGCTTATTGGCGCGCCAGACGACCGGCTGTTTGCTTCCCGGCGTAACGGCGGTGCCTTCCATTTTGTTTCCGCTCACTTTTCCGATGAAGCGATAGAGATTGGCGCCGATCGTCAGGTCGAAATTGATCTCTTCACCGCGCAGGCGGGTATTTTCGATTTTCATCTGCCCAAGAATATTTCCCGCTGAGGCGTTGAGCATTTGATATTGCTGTTCGACACTCAAAACGATCAACTGGCGTCGGCTCCCGCCAGGATCGAATTCCATGCGCCAGTCGCCCCCGACGACGCTCGGCACGATCCACAGATAAAGGTGCGCCTTGTCGGTCCCGTTCGCTTTGACTTTTTCGGGCACGGTGAGCGAGAACTGACGGTCGGGATACCAGCCGCTCATGTAATAGTCGTGGGCGACGATGCGCGACCCTGGCTTAAGCTCGGACACCAATTTAGGCCGCAGCTTTTCCATGAAGTCGGGTAAAACATAAAGAGTCACGACGGTCGCCTTGGCGAGATCGGTTTTGAACATGTCCTGTTCGATAAACTTCGCGCGGTCTGCCACGCCTTCGGCTTTCGCTTGCTTGTTGGCGAGCTCTACGAGCCTGGCGTCGATATCAACGCCCAAGCCGCTAGCCTTGAACTTCTGCGCCGCGGTGATGATCACTCGGCCGTCACCGGAGCCGAGATCGATGACGAAGTCCTTCGCTGTGACGCTGGCCATCTTCAACATTTCGTCGACGACGATCTGCGGCGTCGGAACATAAGGAAGCTTGCTGAGCTCTTGGGCAAACGATGACGGCAACCAGATCAGCAAACAAAAGGCTGCTAGCAAAGCGTTGTGAATGGGTTGAGTATTTGGCCTTCGTGTCATAGAGAATTCCTCGCGCTTTCACATAATAACCCCGATTGCTCGTGAAATTGCAACTTACTCCGCGCTGGTGGTGAAATGAATCGACGCGACGATCTTGTTCCGGAACACAGTCGGCTTGACGCCTTGAATAAATCCGCCTATTTTCTAGCTCTTAGATAAAATGGTCGTTCCAATCGTTCAGTCGTTCGCTTCGCTCACTCCGTTCAAGCAGCGCTGCGCGCCTCGGTTCAAACCGTCGCGGAATGCTTTTAACGGCTTGAACAGAGCGGATGCGATTGAACGGATTGAACGATTTGAACGCGTGCCTCCCATCGGTACCTGGCGGGAGAAGCTAAAGACGTGAAGTTCGGCTACTACATTCTTAACACCTACGTCCCCGAGCTGGACGGTGACAGCCGGTCGATTTATGGCCGTTGGCTCGACCAAATCGACGCGGCGGAGTCGCTCGGCTTCGATTCCTTGTGGGTGACCGAACACCATTTTCGCCATTTCGGCGGCATGATGCCGAGTCCCTCGGTAATTTTGGCGGCCGCGGCCCAGCGTACCAAGAGAATGCGACTGGGCGCCGCCGTTTCCATCATCCCGATGCACCATCCGCTGCGCATCGCCGAAGAGTTTGCCATGGTCGACCAGCTTTCCGGCGGGCGATTGAATTTCGGCGCCGGCCGCGGCATGCACCCGACCGAATATGAGGTGTTCGGCTATAACTGGAACGACGCGCAAAAGCGCCTGCCCGAAGCGCTCGATATCATCATGCGCGCATGGAGCGGCGAGGAATTCGCGTGGCAGAGCGAAAACTATCGGTTTCCCAGATTGCGAATCTACCCGCAGCCGCTGCAGCAGCCGCATCCGCCGATTTACGTGACCGCGGTTCGTGAACCGGAAAGTTTCGACATGATTGGACGGCGCGGGCATCATCTCATGACCTTGCCGTGGATCGGCAGTAACGAAGAACAGCGCGGGCGTGTGGAAACGTATTGGAGGGCGCTGCGCGCCGCCGGCCATACGGTCGAAGACAAGGACGTGTTCACCATGTATCCGGTCTACGTTGGCGAAAGCGACCAGCAGGCGCGCGCTGAAGTGATCGAGCACTGGCACCGCTGGCGCGGCTTCGCCCTGGAAGCGGTCAACTTAGCGCCCGGCCACCCTAACTACGAACGCGTCTTCGGCCACCTGGATTATGAAGCGATGGTGCGCGACAGCCGCGCCGTCTTTGGCGCTCCGGAGACCTGCGTGGCCATCTTGCAACGCATCGCTAAAATCGTTGGCACGACTCATGTCGGTTTGACCTTTCACTTTGGTGGGCTGAGCCAGGACAAGGTGCTCAAATCGATGGAGCGCTGCGCGCGTTCGGTTCTACCGCCCCTGCGTTAGCATTTCTCACCGTGCCGGCGTCCCTTTCGCAGTTCGTTGCGAGTCTCGGTTGCCCCGTCTAAATTGACTGACTGACACCTGCGTGTTACGAAGCAC
>DATBMR010000237.1:0-1587 GCA_036554745.1 Binatia bacterium | reverse complement strand
TGAATTCCTGCTGTGCGCAGTTAATCAGGTGCCGCCGTTCGATGCGACAATCGCCTGGCCGCGCGAGATCGAAGGCGTCGAAATGACCAGCTACATCGACTGGATGAAGAGCGCCTACTGGATCACACCGACGTTTTGTCCCGCGATTTCGGTGCCCGCCGGATTCACCGAAGACGGCTTGCCAGTGGGCATTCAAATAGTTGGCCGCTATCGCGATGATCGCGGAGTTCTCCAGCTAGCGCATGCATTCGAGCAAGCGACCGGCTTCGGTCGCAAGCGTCCGGCGATTGCAGCCGCGCATAATTAGCCCAAATCCGACGTTGCAATGCGATGTCGTTCGGGCGCTGAGCCCTACAGCCGTGGGCAATATAGACTGCTTCAATGATGGCAGCCTGCAACCCCCACCATACCAACGGTGATACTTCATCCCCTCGACCTTTAGTCTCTGAAAGTCGTGACATAATTCGATCGTCATTCCGGGCAAGCTGGCGAAGCTAGCGCGACCCGGAATCCAGGAATTTCAAAGACATCTGGATACCGGCAAAGCATCGATACGCTGCCCACGGCTTCCAAACTAACCGCCCTCGCCGCACCAGCTTATTAAATTAACAGAGAGCTTTTGTCGGATTAGGGGTTAGATCCGCAATGACGGAGAACTGTTGGTTAACTCGCGGTTCATCATTTTTGATAGAGCTTCGCGACGAACCCGCTTTTTTCAATCTCCTTTAGAATCGTGTCGTCGAAGAACCGTTCTGGCTTGGCGTTCTTAGCGCGGTCATCGCGCTGCGCCATCCAGGTCAATTGGGTCTGGATTGCTGCGGCGGAGGGGTGAGGAACCTGCGGATAAATTTCCTTGTACAGTCGATAAACGTCTTCCAAAGCTTCGCGGTCGTTGATGCGGAGATATTTGCCCATCGCTCGAATACTGGGCTCGGGATTGTTCTTGACCGTGTAGATGCCCTCGATGATGGCCCGCATATAGCGGATGGCGACATCCGGCTGCGCCTTCAGAAACGCGCGGCTGGTGATCACCTCAAGCTGGGGAAACGGAATGTCGTATTGGGTCGGATCGGCAAGTATGGTGAATCCGATCTTCTTGGCGACGTTGAAAAACTCCGGCGTCAGGATGGTCGCGTCGACGCTGCGTTTGCTGAGAGCCGAAAGGCGCGTGCTGGTGCCGCCGGTTTGGAGAATCGTGACGTCCTTGTCGGGGACCAGGCCATATCTTTGTAGAATCAAACGTGCCGCCACATCGGAGGCGCTTCCGAAACGAGAGATGGCGAGCCTTTTTCCCTTCAATTGATCAAATGTCCTGATTTCTTTTTGCGCGAGCAGGGCATAGGGCAAGCGAGGTTCGATGCTCGCGATGCTCACAATATCGCTCCCGGCCAAGTTACTGATGACGGCTACCGTGCCGCCGCCCATAGCGATCTGAGTCTCGCCGGCGGTCAACGCTTGAACCGTAGTGACGCCGCTCTCGATCAGAACAACGTCAACGCTCAAACCGTGCTTCTCGAAAATCTTCGCGTCCTTAGCCAGCCAGTAGGCGGCCATATTTGCGGTTAAAGCGCTGTAGGAGGTCTTGAG
>DATBMR010000221.1:0-7291 GCA_036554745.1 Binatia bacterium | reverse complement strand
TTGAAAAATCAGCAAGCGCACCGGCGCTGCATGCTCGCCGCATTCGCCTGCTCGATCTTGTTTCTGATTTCTTATCTGATTTATCACTTCCAGGTTGGCTCGGTGCCGTTCAAAGGCCAGGGTCCGATCCGGCCGGTTTATTTTACCATCCTGATCACGCACACGATCTTGGCCACGACGGTTGTCCCTCTGGCATTGATCACTTTGACGCGCGCTCTAGGAGAGCGGTTCGCAGCGCACCGGCGCATCGCGCGCTGGACCCTGCCAATCTGGCTTTACGTCTCGATTACCGGCGTCATCGTTTACTGGATGCTGTACTGGCTCGTGCCAGCGCGTTGACAGGAAAAAAGCCTTCACGGTAGAGAGCATTGTGGAGAAGCGAATCATGAAATCGATCGGTATCGTGGGTTGCGGCACTATCGGCCGCGCATTGATACAGGCAGTGCGGAGTGGCAAGCTCGCGGTTGGCATCGCCGGCGTGACCAGCCGCACCGAAAGCAGCGCGCGGCAGTTTCTGTCGACGTTCGATCCGCCGCCGGCGTATTGCGGGCTGCCTGATTTGATCGCAGCAGCCGACTTGATCGTTGAAGCGGCCGGCGGCGCCGTGGTCCCGAGCTTGGCGGAGCAGGTCTTCGCCGCCGGGAAAGATCTCATGGTGATCAGCGCCGGCGCGCTGCTCGATCACCCCGAGATCATCGCAAAGTCGCGCGCCACCGGGTGCCGGCTCTACGTTCCGTCCGGCGCAATCGCCGGATTGGATGGCATCAAGTCAGCCGTGATCGGCGAGATCGTCCATGTCACCCACACCACGCGCAAGCCGCCCGTCGGCTTGGACGGCGCGCCTTATCTCGTCGAGCGTAGCATTTCACTCGCCGGCTTGCAGGAGGAAAAAGAGATCTTCACGGGCTCGGCACGGGAGGCCTGCCGTGGCTTTCCTGCCAATGTCAATGTCACCGCCGCGGTCAGCCTCGCGGGCATCGGGCCGGATCGGACACGCGTCAGGATTTTGGCCGTGCCCGGGCTCACGCGTAACTGCCATGATATTGACGTCGAAGGCGAGTTCGGCAAACTTCACGTGCACATCGAAAACGTGCCGAGCGAAAACCCCAAGACCGGTAAGCTGACCGCGTTATCGATCATTCGCGCCGTGCAAGACGTTGTCGATCCCGTGCGGATCGGCAACTGAGTCTCGATTAAGTACTTCGCGTCAGTGATGACGCGAAGGTAATGCATCCAACTCGATGAACAATAGCGATCTGATGGTCCGTGCCCTTGAGCAGGCCGGGGTGCGCTGGGTCTTCGGCGTGCCGAGTGGGCCGGTGCTGCCGCTGATCGAATCCCTGCGCCGAAGCTCAATCGAATTCGTCTTGACCGCTAGCGAAACGTCGGCCGGCTTTATGGCGTCTACGGTCGGTTACCTGACCGGCATTCCCGGCGTCTGCGTCTCGACGCTCGGGCCGGGCGCGACCAATCTTGCCACCGGCGTGGGCTGTGCCTGGCTCGATCGAGCGCCGGTGCTGGCGATCACGTGCAACGTTGGCACCGCCTGGCTCGAGCGACGCATCCAGATGCGCATCGACCACCACACGTTGTTTAAGCCGCTGACGAAAGCGACTATTGGCCTGGGTGATCGTCCCGCCGCCGCGGCGGTCAGAACCGCGCTAGCGCTCGCCACCGACGAGCCTCCCGGTCCGGTGCATATCGATCTACCCGAAGATATCGCGTTGGCAACGCCGGCCGGCATTGTCGAAACAAGGAGCGATTCGACGCCTCTGCCGGATCGATCGCCGGAAATCACTCGAGCGCTGGTCGCTGCGCTGGCGCATGCCCGCCGTCCGCTTGTGGTCACCGGCTTGACCTTTACACGGTGCCGGGCGGCGCGGGAGCTGGTCAAATTCATCGAGCGTCACAATTTGCCGTTTGTCACGACCATGCATGCAAAAGGATTTCTGCCCGAGAGCCATCCCAACTGGGCCGGCGTGATCGGCCGGGCACGGCGCAGCGACGTGCGGGCGTTCACCGACCGTGCGGATCTAATTATCGCGGTCGGTTACGATCCGATTGAGATCAACTACGAAGAGTGGGCCGGCACTACGCCGATCGCTCATATCAGCACCGAAGCGGCGGAAAGCGTCAAGAACCTCGACTTTGTTTACAATCAACCCTGTGATCTCGATGCCGCGGTCGAAGCCTTCGGCGTGATCGCGCCGACGGCTAACGATTGGCTGGCCGCCGAATGGCAGCAGCATCGCGGGCTGCTGAACCGCGCGCTGCGTCCAGCCGGCGCTGCCTTCGCAGCACATCATGTGTTAGACGTGCTCCGCGCGCGCCTCCCCGCCGACGGTATGCTCGCTTACGATGTCGGCGCGCATACCCATCAGATCGCCACGCAATGGCGCAGCGATTTGCCGCGCACGCTGCTAGCCACCAACGGCTGGTCGTCCATGGGCTACGGCATGCCGGCGGCGTATGCCGCTAGAATGGTTTTCCCGGGGCGATCCGTCATTGCGGTGGTTGGCGACGGCGGTTTTCAAATGACCGCCGGTGAGCTGGCACTCGCTCGTCGATTGAATCTCGCCGTGCCGACGATCGTGCTTAATGACGGCTGGTTGGGTCTCATGAAAGTGAAACAGGAGCGCAAGAGCTATCCGCTCGCCGGCGTGCGGCTCGGTGCGCCGCCGGATTCTCCGGCGCATTATTTCGGCGTAGCTTGCCGCGCGGCGAAAGATGCGGCTGAGTTCCGCGCTGCTCTCGACTGGGCTCTGAATCTTGCTGCTCCAAGCGTCATCGAAGCTTTCATCGACGCGGAAGCCTATTCGAGCACAGTCTTCGATTGAGGCGTCGTCCGTTTTCTCTCATGCCCGCGGGTACGCCGACGCGCAACGCCCTTCGCTGGACGATTCTGGCGTTGATCTGCGTTTCCCACATCATCGGCGCCACGGCGCAGTATGGCATCAATACACTGGCGCCCTTTTACCAGGACGAACTGCGTCTGACGCGCGCTCAAGTGGGGCTATTATTCTCGGCATTTTACCTGGCGATGACGGGTGCGTCGTTCGGCACCGGTTGGCTCGCCGACTACTTCGGCGTGCGCAAGACCACGCTGCTCGGTCATGTCGGCCTGGGCGTGTGCACCGTAGCGGCGGCGTTATCACCGTCTTTCGAATCGGCCTGCGTAAGCTTCTTTCTCGCCGGCCTGGGCTATAGTTTTCTCAACCCCGCATCCACCATCGGTGTCATGACATGGTTCGGGCGCGACGAGCGCGCCACGGCCATGGGCGCCAAGCAGACCGGAGTACCGGCCGGTGGCGTGCTTGCCGCCATCCTGGCGCCGTCCTTGGTGCTGTTAATCGGGTGGCGCGGTTCGCTGGCAGCACTCGGCATGATCAATTTTGTTTTCGGCTTCTTGTTTGCTTCCTTGTGGCGCGAGCCTGCCGACATACCCTTGGTCGAGGGCGAGCGGCAAAAGATCGTCGGCCGCCCATCGCCGCTCGACGTCGGGGCTTTGCTGCCGATCAGTTGCGCTACCGCGATTTATCTCATCGGCCAGATGGTGCTGATCACCTACGTTCCGTTGTATTTGAAAGATGTCATGGGCTACTCGCCCTACTGGGCGAGCCAGGCGCTCGCGCTGACGCAAGCGGGCGCCATGGTCGGGCGCGTCGGCTGGGGCGTGGTCAGCGATCGTTTGTTCGGCGGCCGGCGCAAGATCGTGTTAATCGTGATCGGTATCGCATCGGTGGTCTTCCTCGGCGCCTTGAGCTTCATGGATCGCGACTCGTCGGCGTATGTGCTGCTGCCGATTCTTTTCCTTGCGGGCGTTTCCATCGTCGGCTATCAGGGCGTTTCCTACGCGCTGATTGGCGAGATTTCCGGGAAGGCGCGTACCGGCGCAGGCTTGGGCATGATGATCACGATCAACGCCGCCGCCGCCACTGTCGGGACGCCGGTGTTCGGCTACGTCGTCGACCGAACCGGCTCCTATTCCGTGGCCTGGCAAATGATCGCCGCCGCCGTGACGGTCGGTATCATCGCTGTGTCGTTCTTACTCAGGGAGCCGCGCCGGGAGCCCCGCGGGTTGTAACCCAGCGCTATTTTGCTTCGCTCCCGTGGGTGGTAATCTCCCAGAAGCGCCGCTTGAGCGCCCTAGCCGTCGCCGGAGGTCCAATGGCTGACCAAAGATTTCGTATCGAACGGGATTCCATGGGCGAAATCCAGGTGCCGAAAGACGCCTACTATGGCGCGCAGACGCAGCGCGCCGTTGAAAACTTTCCGATCAGCGGTATCGGTTTCCCGCCGCAATTCATTCGTGCTCTTGGGTTGATCAAATACGCCGCCGCTGCGGCCAACCAGCAGCTCGGCCTGCTCGACACGCCTGTCGCGGGGGCGATTCGCCAGGCGGCGCGTGAGGTGATAGACGGCAAATTCGACGAGCAATTCGTAGTCGATATTTTTCAAACCGGCTCGGGCACCTCGACCAACATGAACGCCAACGAGGTGATCGCCAAGCGGGCTTTGGAAATCATGCAAAAGCCGCGGGACAGCAAGGAGATTCACCCCAACGATCATGTCAACATGGGCCAGTCGAGCAATGACGTCATTCCCGCAGCGCTACACTGCGCCGCGCGTCTGGCGATCGAACACGACCTTGTGCCAGCGCTTAAGAAACTGCACGGCGCGCTGCGGCGCAAGGCGGCAGAATTCGATGACGTGATTAAGATCGGCCGCACACACCTGGCCGATGCTACGCCCATGCGCCTGGGGCAGGAATTCAGCGGCTATGCGCGGCAAATCGAGTTGAGCATCGAGCGTGTTCGAGCAGCGGGCGCAGGGTTGGAGGAATTGCCGCTCGGGGGCACCGCCATCGGCACCGGAATCAATACCCACCCCGAATTCGCCAAAACAGCGATCGCCAAGCTTTCCGAGCTGACCGGGTTAGAATTTCGCGAAGCGGCAAATCACTTCGAGGCCCAAGCGGCGAGAGACGCCGTCGTGCAGGCGAGCGGCAGTTTAAAAACCCTGGCAGTGAGCTTGATCAAGATCGCCAATGATTTGCGCTGGCTCGCTTCCGGCCCGCGCGGCGGTATCGGCGAGATCCTGATTCCCGACTTACAGCCAGGCTCGTCGATCATGCCCGGCAAGGTGAATCCGGTGCTGTGCGAGTCGGTGCTTCAAGTCGCGGCTCATGTGATCGGTTGCGACGCGACCATTACGCTCTGCGGACAGGCGGGAAATTTTGAGCTCAACACGATGATGCCGATCATGAGCCTGCGCTTGCTCGAAGCGATTCGGTTTAGCGCCAATGTGATCCATCTGTTTAGCGATAAATGCATCGCCGGCATCCGCGCCGACCGGGTGCGCTGCGCAGAAATGGTCGAACGCAGCCTGGCCATGGCCACCGCTCTGGCGCCGCTGATCGGCTATGAGAGCGCCGCAAAGATCGCCCAGGAAGCGTTAACCAACGGGCAAACCGTCAGGGAAGTCGCCCAGGACAAGAAATTGCTCGCCCCAGAAGAGCTCGACAAGGTGCTCGACCCGTGGCGCATGACTGAACCAGGGAACCCGACAGCGCAAAAATAACTGGATTGCTCGCCGATCGGCGGTTTTCGTTGTCGAATTTCGGAGCGATTCGTGAGGAGAGGATTATGATACGACTAGGGCTTGCCATCGCACTGGCATCGATGCTTGGGCTGGCTTCGTCCGTGCATGGCGCCCGGATCGAACGAGTGCAGTCCATTCCGGAAGATTTGACCGGGGCCTGGGAGCGCCTGCAGCGCGCACTGCAGGATTGGAGCGGGCAGTGGCAGGAGCGGTTCGGCTACCGCGGGGCGCGCGAGGATCGCCCGGTGATCAGCGAGATACTAAACCAAAAAGACGATCTCCGCCTCAACCCGGAACAAGTGAAAAAGCTTGAGCAGTTGCGCGACGGCTTTCAGCGCCAGAGTATTCGCAACGATGCCGACCTGCGGATCGTCGAATTGGACATCGCGGCGTTGCTCGATGAACCAAAAGTAGACATCGCGAAAGTTGAAGCGAAAATTCGCGAGTCAGAAAAATTGCGCGCCGACCTGCGAATCGCGCGCATTAGCGTCATCGAGCAAGCCAGAGGCGTGCTTACCGCCGAGCAGCGCAAAAAATTCGACGAGCGGAGCAACGCGCGTCGGCGCGGCCAAAATCCTTCGGCGACGGAGCGAGAATCATTTTCTCGTTAGTTCGGCTCCGCAACAGACGGCGCGCCCGGCGGGTCGTGTGGAGACTTGCCATTCCTGTGACATCATCAATCTCCGCTTGTTCCGGCATTCTCGTTGTATTAAGAGTCGCGTTGCTTCGGAGGTGATAGGATGTTGCTGCGCAGCTTGTGGTTCTTAATCCTGTGTTTTTTCGCTATTGGGCCGGATGTTTTCGCGCAAGCGCCGTTTTATCAGGACAAGACGATTACGGTGGTTCTCGGCGGACCGCCGTCGGGATCGGCGGACTTACGAACACGCGGGGTGATCCAAACGCTGCGCAAGCATATTCCCGGCAATCCCGTCATCGTGATGCAGTACATGGGTGGTGGCGGCGGGCGGCAAGCGGCCAACCACGTTTTCGGTGTGGCCAAACCCGACGGTCTCACGATCGGCAGCATGGGGGCGGCGCTCGTCGCCAACGCCGTGCTCGGTGCCACCGGAGTGCACTATGATATCGACAAGCTCACCTATCTCGGCACACCGGACAGCGCGCAGCACTATTTGTTCGTCACGCACCGTCACGCCGGTTTAGACACTTTGGAAAAGCTTTCGGCCGCACTGGGCGTGCGCATCGGCGCTCAATCCGTCGGCCACCCGATCTATATCACCGGGAGACTTTTCGCCTTTTTGCTGAACTTGAATCAGCCGAGGTTCGTCGTCGGATTCACGGGTCCAGAGATCGACCTGGCGCTCGAGCGCCGGGAAGCCGACGCCCGGGCGAACACGGGAGACTCGATGATGCGGCGGAACCGCGAATGGCTCGAAAAAGGGTTGGTCGACGTTCACGCTAGCATCGAGATTCCAAAAGGCGAGCGCCACCCGCGTTTCGCTCAAGTCGCGGATCTCGAAACATTCGCCAAATCGGAAGTAGAGCGAAAAATCGTGCAGATGTTTCGTTCCTTTCGACTCGCCGGTCAAAACTTTTTCCTGCCGCCCGGCGTGCCGCTCGACCGCGTCCAAATACTTCGAGAAGCCATGCGTAAGACGCTGCACGATCCCGAGTTTCTGAAAGAATACCGCAAAGTTTCGGGTGAAACGCCGACACCGTTGATGCCGGAAGT
>DATBMR010000203.1:0-35398 GCA_036554745.1 Binatia bacterium | reverse complement strand
CACCGGTCATGCAGTCGCCCAATGTCTGCGCAATGAGGGTGTGCGTCATGTTTTTTGCGTACCGGGGGAGAGCTACGTCGCCGTTCTCGACGGACTCTACAGTACACCGGAGATTCAACTGATCACCAATCGCCAGGAAGGCGGTGCCTGCTTCATGGCGGAGGGGTATGCCAAGGCAACGCGCAAGCCGGGTGTTTGTATCGTCACGCGCGGACCGGGGGCGACCAACGCCAGCATCGCCATTCACAGCGCCAAGTACGACTCGGTACCGCTGGTGTTGCTGGTCGGTCAAGTTGCGCGCGCCGCGCGCGGCCGCGAGGCGGGGCAGGAGATCGACTATACGCATTTTTTCGGCACGATCGCCAAATGGGTGACCGAGGTCAACGACTCAAAGCAGATTCCGCGCGTGATGGCGCGGGCGTTTCACGTTGCGCGCAGCGGCCGTCCGGGCCCGGTGGTGGTGTCGTTGCCGCGCGATATGCTCGAAGAAGACTCCACCATCTCCATGATCGAGCCCTATCCCATCGTGCGCTTCGATCCCGATCCCAAATTGATCGAGCAGGTCGTCGATCGGATCGATCGCGCCAAGAGGCCCGTGCTGATCGCCGGCTCCGGAACCCAATATTCGGACGCGCGGCAAGCGCTGATCGATTTCTCGGAAAAGTTCCAGATTCCGGTGTTGACTTCGTACAAGCGCCAGGACGCTTTCCCCAACAGCCATCCGCACTATATCGGCAACCTGGCAAACGCGAATAAACACACGCGCAATCTAGTCGGCAATGAAGCCGATCTGATATTGGTTGTCGGCAGCCGGTTGAACCAGCAGTCGACGGGCGGCTTCGCGATCCCGAAGCCAGGACAACCCCTCATCCAAATCTACCCCGACGAACAGACCATCGGTCAGAATATTCGGCCTGAGTTGGGGATCGTTGCCGACGCAAAAACCGCGCTGGCTGCGGCGCTCAAGTTCCAGGGACCGCGACCGAACGAGAACCGCGCGGCCTGGATTGCCGAACATCACGCCGCGCAAAAGCGCTATGCTACGCCTGGCGACCGCCGCACCCGGCGTGTATCGATGGAGCGGGTGCTGGCGGAGCTCAAAGCTCTCTTGCCGCCGGATGCAATTACGACCACGGACGCCGGCAGCTTCGGCCAGTGGCACCAGCGTTTTCTTGAATTCGACCACGCCAATTCCTACATCTCGCCGACCCTAGGCTGCATGGGACCGGGGGTGCCGTCGGCAGTGGCGGCGAAGCTCGCCCATCCGGAGCGGTTGGTGGTGGCGCACGTTGGCGACGGAGGTTTTCTCATGACCGGGCAGGAGATGGCGACCGCCAAGCAATACGGTGCCGATATCATCGTCATGGTTTACAACAACGAGGGCTACAATTCGATCCGCATGCACCAGGACGCGCAGTACCCCGGCAGGCGGTATGGTAACGATCTGATCAATCCCGATTTCGCCGGCCTCGGCATAGCCTATGGTGCTTTGGGCATAAAGGTTACGCGCGATGAAGAATTCGCGCCGGCTTTGCAACAAGCAATGAAGGCAAACGGTTCGGCGCTGATCGAAGTGTCCACCGATTATGAATTCGTCACGCCGAATGCCACGCTCACGGAGCTCTCCGGAAAGCCGCTGCAAGGCGGAGACTAACAGCCATTGACGTACAACTTCTTCGCCGCTGCAAGCGGATAGAATAACCCGGGTAAGTGGCGGTTTGACAGCGGAATGTTGGCCGTGGTTAAAGTTGCGAAGAATCGGACGAAGGAGGCGAGTTATGATCGGCGGATATCGCGTCTACGATGCCGATGCCCATGTCAATGTGGCGCCGCAAATGTGGGAAGACTTGCCGAAAGAGTTTGCCGCGCGCCGGCCGCGGCCAGCGCTCGTCCATGATGGCGGCGAACTGGGTGCATTTACTGCCGGTTGGTTGATCGACGGCCGAATCGAACCCCACGGTTTAGGACCGGGCTTGCAGCCGGCGACGCCACCCCGTTGGGTCGTCGAAGGACCGGCCCGTGACTCTTTGACGCTCGTCGATCCCGGGGCTCGCATCCGCGATCTCGACCGCCTGGGAATCGAGGTGCAGCTCCTGTTCCCATCGACTTTGTACGCTCGCTGGACGACTGATCCGCGCTTCGAGGCCGCGCTGTTTCGCTGTTTCAACCGATTTATCGCCCGTCAGACCCGCCCTTTCTCGCGACGCTTGAAGTGGGCGGGGCTGGTTCCACTGCGGGATCCGCGCGAATCTATCGCGGCCTTGGAAGAAATGATCAAACTAGGCGCCTCCGCCGCTGTGGTCTTTGGCACGGCTCACGACCGGATGCTATGCGACAAGAGCTTCACGGATTTCTGGGACGAGTTTGCGCGCTGCAAGCTGCCGCTCTGTGTCCACATGGCGGCGAGCTTCCCGCCGTTTGATAGCTGTGTTGAGACGTTCCTCGGTGCGCATGCTCTAAGCATGGCCTTACCGGCCCAGATGGCGTTCGTTGCGCTGCTCGCCACCGGCATGATGGATCGTTATCCGGATCTTCGGATCGCTTTTATGGAGTTCGGCGCCGAATGGATGTTCTATATGGTTGGTCGCCTTGATCATTATTTGGAGCGAGATCGCGAGATCCAACCTCAAGTGCTGGATGCGCGTATGCCAGCCAAGTTTATGAAGGAATATCTCCGCTCTGGCCGCGTTTTCATTTGCGGCGAAATGGAAGACCCCTTGATGAAGGAAGAGATCGCGATGTTGGGCGAGGACCAGCTGCTTTACTCCTCGGATTACCCGCATGGCGAGGGCCGAGAAAACGCCGCTCAAGAATTATTGGAAAGAAGCGACATCACCGAAGGGCAAAAGCAGAAAATCCTTTACGACAACCCGATACGATTGTTTGGGCCAATTTGAAGATGTTGCCAGCAACGCAAGCGGGTAACGCCCAATTGAACTTGCCGTTACATTTTCGACGGCCGGAGCATCCCTGAGGTTTTTTTACGGCTGACAATGTGAACACCCGCCGCTTAGGTTGTATTGAGTAAGAAGGAGGATGGCGGCCGAAAACAAGGGCCAATTTTTTATTCGGGAGAAAAGCATTGTGAGAATTATTGACGCAGATACACATATCGATGAAACCGAAGACACCTGGGAATACATGCAAGATGCCGATCTCTGCCATAAGCCGACGACCGCTTATCCGGCGAATCCGGATCCGAGATTGCCGCCGGCGCGCTACTGGGTCATCGACGGCAAGAGGCAGGTCCGCTTTATCCGCAGCGACAAAGATTCCGGCACCACCGTCGAGACACGGGAACTGCTCAATGTGAAAGCCCGGCTCAAACATATGGATGAGCTGGGCACGGATATTCAGGTGATCTATCCTACGCTGTTCTTGATGGAGGCTACGGAAAAACCGCAGATCAACGCTGCGCTGCGGCGAAGTTACAACCGATGGTTGGCCGACCGCTGCAGTCAGTCGGACGGCAGGCTTCGTTGGGTGTGCATGCCACCGCTGCAGAACATGGAACAGACCTTGGAGGAAATACGCTGGGCCAAGGACCATGGCGCTTGCGGTGTTTTGAAAAAGGGCGATCGCGAAGCTGGCAAATACCCGGCGGATCCCTACTTCGAACCGTTCTATGCCGAGGCCGAGAAGCTTGATCTGCCGATCTGTATTCACACGGGCTCGGGCGTGCCCGACTTTTCACCGGCGCGGGAGTTTTCTCACGGACAGTTTATGCGCACGAAGGCGGCGGCGATCAATGGCGTGCTCGGTCTCATTCTCCATAAAATCCCGGCGAGGTTTGCGAAACTGCGTTTCGGCTGCATCGAGGCGGGATCGATGTGGACGCCATTCGTTGCTTACGACCTGCGACGCCAACAGTTTCGTCAGCAAGGGCGCGAGAGCGCCGGCGTCCTGGGCGTTCCGAAGATCGAAGTGGCGGCCAACGTGTACAAGGAAAACCGCATCTACGTTACCTGCCAGGTAGACGAGGACCTTCCTTATATTATCCGGTGCGTCGGCGAAGATAACCTGATGGTGGGATCGGACTACACGCACCGCGACCCATCGATGGAGCTCGAGTTCCGTAAGGAGCTGCAAGCTCGGGCGGACAAGGGCGAAATTGCGCAGCCGGCGGTGCAAAAGATTCTTTATGATAATCCGAAGCGGTTTTACGGCCTATAGCTACGCTCGGCCGGGAGCTGTGTCGCAGCACGAGAAATCACCTGGATGTCACGCTGGGCAAAGCGAAGCATGTGCTTTTACCTTCAGAAAAGCAGGTTCGTCTGCCATGTTTCAGAATAACGATTTCAACTCAAGGAGGTCTGCGAATGATTATTCTCAGTCCTGAGGGAAAAGCGCGTTCGTCGACAGCGAAGCTCGCCGGTTTGCCGCGCTTTTCAGACTTGCACGGCAAGGTCGTGGGTTTGTTGGACAACAGCAAACCTAACGCGGACAAGCTCGCCGAGCGCTTTGCGGAACTGCTCAAGGAAAAATATGGCGTCGCCGGAGTGATTTCGCGACGCAAGCTTACGGCACAGCAGGGCGCGCCGAAAGCCTATCTCGATGAGCTGGCCGCTCAGGCGGATTTTGTCCTGAGCGGCTTGGGCGATTGAGGTTCGTGCACGTCGTGGAGTATCCACGACTCCATCGAGATTCAAAAACGCGGCCGCTTCGCGCTGACCTTGATCACCAACGCTTTCGAGGCACTGGCACAATCCGAGAAAGAAGCTTTCGGAGCGCCGGACCATCCGGTGCTGGCGGTGCAGCATCCGATTGGCACCGTAAAGTCGGAGGAGGTTATCAAACGTGCGGACGCCGCGTTCGCAAAGCTCGTCGATCTTTTACTGGAACCGCCGGCGCGGCGCGCGGCGGCCGGAAGTTAGCAGATCGATCGCCCCGCGTGGGGCGGCCGTGTCGCAATCAAAAACTCTGTGCTTGGCGAAACCACGTATTTCGCATTTGCAGGGTTGCAACACGCTCTTCTAAAAAGGTTGAAATCCTTCGGGAGGGCCTGAAGATGGCGCTTCTCCAAGCAGAACGATTCGAGATACCGGATGACATTTGGGCCGCGCAAGTTTTTTTCGAAGAAAAAGGCTGGTCCGACGGCTTGCCGATCATTCCGCCGACCGAGGAGCGGGTCAACCAAATGCTCGCCGCAACCAAGCGCGCTCCGCAGGAGGTGGTCGGCGCGGTCGCTCCGCGTTGGGCCGACGCGACCGTGGAAAAGATTGCGATCAATGGAGTGATGGCGGGTTGCAAGCCTGAGTATATGCCGGTACTGATCGCGGCAGTCGAAGCCATCACGGATCCCAAGCTGAATCTTTACGCCCTCCAGGCAACCACCGGCGGACCGGCCGTCATGCTCATTATCAACGGACCGGTCCGTAAGCGGTTGAACATCAATGGCGGCGCCAATGCTTTGGGCGAAGGCTGGCGCGCCAACGCGACCATCGGTCGCTTCGTGCGCCTGATGCAGCGCAACGTGGGCGGGTCCTATCCCGGGACCACGTGCAAGGCGACCCTCGGCTGGCCGGGAAAGTACTCCATGTGCATCGGCGAGAATGAAGAAGCGAGTCCGTGGGAGTCGCTGCATGTCGAGCGCGGCTTTCAAGCCAACCAGAGTACGGTAACTGCGATCAGCGCCGATGCCTCGGTGCGGGCATCCGATCTGGACAGCACGAGGGCGCTCGGTATTCTCACGAATTTTGCCCAACGCATGGAAGGACCGTCCGGGCCGGAAGCGGTGATGGTGATCTGTCCGGAGCATGCCAAGATCATCGCTGGCGACGGTTTCGGTAAAAAGGACGTCCAGAGGTTTGTTTGGGAGCGCGCGGCTTATCGCATGAAAGATTTGCCTGATGAGACGTTTGCGCAGCGCGTCAAGCGCCGCTCCGATCTCAAGCTGACTCGCGACAGCATCATTCCGGTGACCGATAAGCCGGAAGACATTTTGGTGGTCGTGGCGGGGGGCGACGGCTCACAATCGCAGTATATCCATGTGTGGGGGCAGAGCACGCCGGAGGGCGGATCGACGCGCTCGGTGACGAAGTTGATTCGGGATTAACAGATCAAAGGTTCAACGGTTCAAGTCGTTTTAAACTTTATCGATCATAATTCCAAAAAATGTCGCGTTCACAAGAGGATGAATGATGGGAACCATTAAGTTCCTCGATCCACGAGTGTCGTTCAATCCGAAAGACCGGTTGCCCATGCCTGGTTTGGAAACCCTTGCGGGAAAGACCATCGGCATCATCGACAACGGCCAGGCCAATTCGACGACAATGTTTCAAGAACTCGCCCGGCTCATTGAAGAAAAGTTTCCGACCAAGGAGATCGTCTTCAAGACCAAACCAACGCACATGCAAGGCGCTCCCAAACCGATCATCGAGGAAATACTCAGCCGGTGTGACGCCGTCATCACTGGGCTAGGCGCGTGAGGCTCGTGCACATCGTGGAGTGTCCACGACGCCATCGAACTGCAAAAGAAGGGTAGGCCGACGGTCACATTGTGCCAGTCCATATTCATGGAACTGGCGCGCACCGAGGCGAAGTTTTTCGGTATGGCCAAACTGCCCTTGATCGAAATTCCGCACCACCCAAGCGGCGGCGCGAGGCCGGGAGAGCACAGGGCCGACGCCGAAGGGGCCGTGGAGTCGGTGGGGAAAACGCTGATGTTGAGGAACTGAGAACAGCTGCTCTGTGAGCGAGAAGCCTTCGACAAAGAACTGTACGCGTGTCGCTACCGCTTCCTTTCCCCCTTGCGGGGAAAGGTCAGGATAGGGGGTATGAACGCGGTCCGTGTTCGAGCCCGAAATTGCGGCAAAACCCAACGGACGCCGAGCGAATACTGTGGCAGAAACTTCGACTACGGCAACTTGATCGCTACAAATTTCGGCGCCAGCAACCTTTGGGAAAGTATATCGTCGATTTTGTCTGTTTGCGGAACCGACTGATTGTCGAGGTTGATGGTGGACAACACGCTGCACAGGCGGAGCGTGACAATGAGCGGGATGCCTGGCTTCGGGCGCAGGGTTTCGCCGTCCTGAGATTTTGGAACAACGACGTGCTTGACAATATTGACGGCGTGATGGAGACGATCGCCAAGAGCCTGAAACATACCCCCTTCCTTAGTCCTTCCCCGCAAGGGGGAAGGAGGTTGAGAGGAAGCAAGACCAGTTTTTCCTAGTTTCTACGAAGTCTTTCGATGGCAACGCTCACGTCCCCACTCATCGAAGTCGAAGACAGCTGGGAAGCGGTCAATGACTGGTTCTGCACGGAAAAACTGAGCGATGGTTTGCCGGTCGTGCCGCCTACGGTCGAGCGGGTGGAGCGAATGTTGATGGCAACCAAGCGCGACCCGCAGGATATCATTGGCATAATCCCGCCAAAATGGGCGCCGTGCACGATCGAGAAGATCGCGATCAACGCCGTCATGGCCGGCTGCCTGCCTGAATATTTGCCGGTGGTGGTTGCCGCGGTCGAAGCGATCTGCGAGCCGCGGTTCAATCTCTACGGCGTTCAGGCCACCACCGGCTATGTCGGCCCAGCACTGTTACTCAATGGTCCGATTCGCCAGCACTTGAATGTCAATTGCGATGCCGGCGTCTTCGGTCCGGGCTTTCGTTCCAATGCGACGATCGGGCGCGCAATCCGCTTAATCCTCATCACCGTGGGCGGCGGTTATCCCGGCGAGAGCGACCGTTCGACCTTCGGCTGGCCGGGCAAGTACACCATGTGCTTCGGTGAAAACGAGGAAAAGAGTCCGTGGGAACCTTATCACGTCGAATTTGGCTTTAAGCCCGGCGAAAGTACGGTCACGGCGTTCGGCATTAACGGCTTTTTGCCGATTCACACCGCCGGTAGCCGCGGTGAGCAGGCGCTCTCTTCGCTCGCCGAGGTTATTCGCATGCATCACGGGGTCAGCCATCTGGACGTCGGTAGCTTCGGCGGTGGCACTCCGCTGATTGCGCTTGGCATTGAAGACGCCGAGATCATGGCGCGCGACGGGATTACCAAAAAGCGGGTCAAAAACTACCTCTGGGAACATGCGTCGCTCAGATTTTCGGAAATCCCGGCACGCCGAAAGGCACACAAAAGTGAGGACGATCTGCTGCGCGAATCTCCTAACGTTACGGCCGATGGCGTTGTCCATCTGTCTAGTAAACCCGAGGACATCATGGTCATAGTGGCCGGCGGCAAGCATCGCCATTCGGTGTTTCTGCCCATGTGGACCGGGCGCAACACGCTGTGCGCAATCAAGGCGATAAGGAGTCTCCATGAATAAACTTACGCGTTCGGCCTATCTGATCTTGCTGGTGGGAACGGCTGCCTTCGTCGACGACTTACTCGCCCAGGACAGGGTGCGCATGGGATTGAGTTCAGTGAGCGCGTTGCATAGCGCGGTATGGGTGGCCGAGCAAAAAGGTCTGTTTCGCAAGCACGGCATCGATCCGGAAGTCATCGTCACCGGTCAAGGCGGCACCGCCGGCATCGGTGCGCTCCTGGCCAACGACATTCAAATGGCCAGCTCGGCGGGCGACGTGCTAGTCGCGGCGGCGCTTCGCGGCGGCGATACCGTTATGGTTGCTGGCGTAGTTAACAAGGGACTGCAGAGAATCGTCACGAAACCCGACATCAAGAATCCCGCAGATTTGAAAGGCAAACGTATCGGTGTCACACGCATCGGCGCCGTATCGCATTCAGTTTTGCTCATGATGCTGCAGCGCTGGAAGATGAGCGCAAGCGACGTTCAAGTCATGCAAGTCGGCTCGTCGCCCAACATGCTCGCCGCCATGGACAAGGGAGGACTCGAAGGCGCGGTGCTGACCATTCCGTCGATGTTTGTCGCCGAGGATCGCGGTTACCGCACGTTGCTCGATATGGCCGATACCGACATCTACTATCTTCACACCATGATCGCGACGACCGGCGCCTATATCAAGCATAACCGCGACAAGGTGATGCGCTTTCTGCGCGGTTATGTAGAGGGCATCGCTTACGTGAAACAGAACAGGAAAGAGAGCGTCGAGGTAGTCAAGAAAAAACTGCGCATCGGTGTTGAGCAGGAGCGAAACCTCGTAAAGGCCATCGATTTATTGAGTGACAAATACTACGAGCAAGTCCCGTACCCATCCATGCGCGGCGTCGAGACGGTGCTCGGCTTTGTCGCAAGGGATAACCCGCAGGCCAAAGGCGCTGACCCGAAATCTTTTGTCGATGAGAGCCTGTTGCGCGAGATCGACCAGAGCGGGTTTATCAAAAAGCTGTATCAACGTTAGACCTCGATTTGTACGAACGGTCAATTTGACTTGAGCATCGATCTGCGTGACGCCGATCGTTTGGGGAGTCGAAAGTCAGCTCGGCGTCCTTTTGCGCGTTTTGGGTCTATTTGGTTGAAAATTTGCCACGCGAATTCTTTGTACCTTGCTGAGTGCTTGTGCTAGTGACGCATAAGCAATCCATACCTACCGCTTCCACGCCATCATGGCATGAAAAGTGCTCGGGTTACGCTCGCTGGAGTAAGAGGAGGCTCGGAATTCCGGCGCTAACGTCCATGCCAGTCGCTCGAAATAACTAATCGCTCGCAAGAACATTGGGAAATTATGACGTTAGCCGTTGGCGGCGATGTTGCGAACCAATCTGCTCGGCCGCGACGATAGTCGACGCCGAACATTGCCTTTGAACAAAATGCGGCGGTTGTGACAGCAAGCTGGCAGGATGAGTTCGGGCCGACGGACCTGGTGCCGGCTGAACCGAGGCGGTTCATGCGTGGAACAAAGCGAAACTCTTGCCGGCATTGTCAAGTACAGATGTTCCACGTGCGCCACGTGGCGCTGTCGGACACTATGGCGAGCTGCTTCGCGGATTCAGCAACGGATTAGTGTACGCTTAAGAATGCCGTTTCGGGCAAGCGAGTCGATGCGATGAAAATCCTGGTGGTTGAGGATAACCCGGTTGCGCGAAAACTAACTCGTGTCGCACTGGAGGCCGACGGCTTTTCAGTGTCCGAAGCCGCTGACGGGGGGTCCGCCATCGATTCTGTGGCGCGGGAGCTGCCCTCTCTAATTCTGCAGGACCTTGTTCTTCCGGACATGGACGGGTTCGCGCTTCCCAGTCGCCTGCACGCGCTGCCCGGCGCGGCTAAGATTCCAATCTTGGCGTTGTCCGGCATGATCACCAAACGGGAGCAAGTGAAATTACCTCAGGCGAAGTTCACGGACTACCTGTTCAAGCCCGTCGAACCGTCATTCTTAGTTAGCACCGTGCGCGCCCATTTGGCGGCCAGTCAAACTTCCGAGGATATGCCCGGAAAAGGGCGGGTCGTGCTGGTCGTTGACGCTGACCCAAAGCAACTGAAGCTCATGGCGACCTACCTCGCCAGCCTGGGTTTCGGTGTGACGACGGCGAACGATGGCGCCGAGGCGCTGCGCCGGGCTGAAACAACTTTGCCGCACGCCGTGGTTGCCGAGGTGTTGATGCCGCGGGTCGATGGCTTTGAGCTTTGCATGGCGATTCGCAAACACCCGCGGCTCGCTGAGATTCCGGTCATCTTGCTGACGAATAGTGACGACGATTTGGCGGACAAATGGCTGGCAGCGGATATTGGCGCCAACGCGCTGGTGATGCGAACGCCGGACTGCAAGGACGCCGTCGAACTATTGCTCGCCAGCTTCGATCATCCGCCACGGTTTCCGGTCCGCGATGAAAGCACATTTCAACGCGGGCACCGGAACGCCTTGATGCGGCAGCTCAATCGTCAAGCGCGACGCAACGTCGACTTGGCGCGTCGTTGCGCCGCACAGAGCGCGCAAATCTCGATAGTGGCCAGCGCGGCGCAAAATTTTCTCCGCGCAGGGAACAACATTGAAACTTTATTGTCGGAGATCCTCGCCCATTACCTCGCGGTTATCGGTTTTTCGCAAGGCGTGGCTTATCTCGCGGGTCAGAACTCGAGCTTGAACGTGACTGGTCATGTTGGTTTCGAACCCGGCACGGAGCAAACTTTGGCCGACTTTTTCGGCTGCGAGGAAGTGCTCCACGATGTCGTGGAGCGCAACCGAACGATCGCAGTCAGCGCGCCGGGCGCAGAAGAGCGCTTTGAAGCTCTTTTAGAACGCGCTTCAGCCCGATCTGTACTGATCGCGCCACTCGCATTCGACGGCCGTCCTCTCGGCGTTATCGTGTTATTCTCGGACAGCCGAGACCTGTACCCGGAATGGATTCATTTTTCGGAACTGATCAATGGCCAAATCAGTCAAGCGATCGCACTGTGGCAAACCATTTCTCAGTTAAAATATCTTGCGGCTTATGATTCCCTCACCGGGCTGCCGAATCGAACGCAATTAGCGGAACGACTGAAGGAACTTTTTGCCCGACGGGACAAGCGCAGCGAGATCGCGCTCATGCGCGTCAATATCGACGGGTTCGAAGAGATCAATAATTCTCTAAGCTATCAAAAAGGCGATGAGCTGTTACAGCAATTCGCAAAGCGCCTGGAAGCGACGATTCGCGGCGCCGATATGCTCGCGCGTTTGGAAAGCGATGAATTTGCAGTCGTCTTTGCAGACGGCGAAATTTCCGAGAAAGCTCCGACCATTGCACAGTCGATCATCCAAGCGCTGGAAACGCCCTTCATAATTGACGGGCTGCCATTGGACGTACATGCCAGTATCGGGACTGCCATCGCTCCTGCTCATGCCGCCGACGCAGACGATTTGTTACGGCGCGCAGATATGGCGATGCGTGCAGCCAAGCGCAGCACCCTGGGTTTCGCCATGTACACCACCGCCATCGATCAGTATGATCCGCAGCGACTCGCGCTGATGGGAGAACTCAGCTATGCGATCGATCATGACGAATTATCGCTTTTCTACCAGCCCCGCGTGAGCTTCAAAACCAACCGGATTATCGGGGTGGAAGCGCTCCTTCGCTGGCAACACCCGAAGCGCGGCATGATTTCGCCGGATCAGTTCATTTCGCTTGCAGAAAAGACTGGAGCAATCCAGCGGCTCACCGAATGGGTGCTGCGCAACGCCGTACGACAGCTCGCAAAGTGGCGCCGCTCCGGCTTTCGCTTTCATGTTTCCCTCAACTTGTCGGTGCGCAATCTTCTCGAGCCGGCTTTTCCAAAGCGTGTCCTGGCGATTTTGGAAAGCGAAGGCGCCGCCGCTGATGGTATTACGATGGAGATCACCGAAAGCGCCTTGATGGCGGACCCGGCAAAGGCGAGGAACACGCTGACTCTTTTAGATGAACACGGTATTCGCTTTTCGATCGACGATTTCGGGACCGGTTACTCCTCGCTTGCCTATCTCAAGCATTTGCCGGTAAGTGAGATCAAAATCGATAAATTATTTGTCTCCAAACTGATGACCGATCCAGATAGTGACGTCATTGTGCGCTCGACAATCGACCTCGGCCATAATTTGGGTCTGTCGGTCGCTGCGGAAGGTATCGAGGACCAACCGACATGGGAACGCCTCGCCGCCCTCGGCTGTGACGAGGCCCAGGGCTACTATTTGAGCCGTGCCCTGCCGGTCGATGAATTCGAGCGCTGGCTGCGCGAGTCGAAGTGGGGAGTGGTGGCTGCATAAACTCCGGTTGCCTGAGCGCCTTGGAATGGCGCGATCAGTGGCCGCGAGCGTTTCGCTGGTGCAATGGCTCAACAACGATTACTCACCAGGACATAATCTCTAACAGATTCGATAACCCAAAATAATACCGCCGAGAGTTACGCGAAGCCGTCTCTCGGTCGCCAACAATCCTGCGTGTCCTCCGCGGCGGGGCAAAGTAGTAGTGTGCGACGCCTCGCGGGAACGTGCGCTTGGCAGATGCGCGCCAAAAATCTGCATCAAAGAGGTCATCGATCGACGCTCAGCGCACCATCGACGGCGCTCGTATCCGCTGCGCGCACTTCACTTGACAACCGGTTCGGCGGTCAACTAAGGTCAGCTCAACTTACCGAAGGAGGTATCGAACGTGGCAGCAACGCTATGGAAAGAATATAAAACTGTGAAGGTCGAGAAGGAAGACGGAATTAGCTGGTGTATTCTCAACCGTCCAGAGAAGCGTAATGCGATGAATCCACAACTGCACTACGACATGCTCGACGCGCTGACGGAACTGGAAGTCGACAAGGAAACTCAAGTATTGGTGCTGACCGGCGCCGGCCCGAGCTGGTGCGCCGGGCAAGATTTACGCGAGTATTTTCGCGGCACCGACAACAATCCGCTCGAGCGACGCCGGGCGAGTTGGGCCTCGCAAGAGTGGCGCTGGCGCAGATTGTTCTACTTTCCCAGGCCGACCATCGCCATGGTCAACGGTTTTTGCTTCGGCGGCGCGTTCACCCCGCTGATCGCCTGCGATTTTGCCATCGCCGCCGAGGATGCGACTTTCGGCCTGAGCGAAGTCAATTGGGGGATTTTTCCGGGCGGATTGGTCAGCCGGGTTTTGGCAGATGCGATGTGTTATCGCGATGCCATGTGGTACATCATGACCGGCGACCCTTTCGATGGCAAAAAGGCCGCGGAAATGAAGCTCATCAACTATGCCGTGCCGAAAGAAAAGTTGCGTGAAGAGACCGTTGACCTGGCGCGCAAACTGATGAAAAAAAATCCCCAGGTGTTGCGCGCGGCGAAGGAAGTTTACAAATACTGCCGCACCATGGACTATGCACAGGCCGAAGATTACATGGCGGCCAAAGGCACCGCGCTCCGTCTCACCGATCCGGAAAAAGGCCGCGAAACCGGCATGGAGCAGTTTCTCGATAAGAAAACCTATCGTCCGGGTCTTGGCGAGTATAGTCGCAGCGCTAAATAAACAGGTAAAGCTAAACTTGGAGTAGGCAGCAGATTTTGGCGATCTTCCGCCAACTGAACCCCTGCGCAGAAAAAAAGCCAAACTCTTATCAGATGACGGAGCAACAGTGGACTTCAATCTTCCAGAAGAGCTGCAAGTTCTAAAAGACACGGTGCGCAGGTTTGTCGACCGAGAGCTGATTCCGCTTGAGCGCGAATGCCGGCCCGAAGGCGAGGACATGCCGGAGCAGTACATCAAGCCGCTACAGGAAAAAGCCAAGGCGATCGGTCTTTGGCTGCTGGACGTGCCGCAGGAATACGGCGGTGCCGGGCTCGATCTCATGAGCCGTTGCGTGATCATGGAAGAGGTCGCGCGCACCGTCGCGATTCCGTTTCGTTATGCGCCCATCTTTGGGCCGGAAGTTAGGCCGGTACTGTTTCACTGCAATGAGGAACAGAAAAACCGTTTTCTCTTTCCGGTGATCCGAGGCGAAAAGCGCATTTGTTTCGCCCAAACCGAGCCGGACGCAGGTAGCGACCCCGCCGGGATGAAAACGCGGGCCGTGCGCGACGGCGATTATTACATCATCAACGGCACCAAGCGCTTCATCACCGGCGCCAAGAATGCCGATTATGCTCAAGTCATCGCCGTGACCGATCCGCAAAAGGGCGCGCGTGGCGGCGTCAGCTGTTTTGTCGTCGATATGAAGGCGCCGGGCGTGACGCTGGAACGATTGTGGCCGACGATGATGGGCGATACGCCTGGGCAGATTCATTTTGAAAACGTGCGGGTACCGGCAGCCGACAGAATCGGCCAGGAAGGCGAAGGATTTTCCATCGCGCAGCACTGGATTCAAGAAGGGCGCATCCGCGGTCACGGCGCGCGGCCGGTCGGGATTGCGTCGCGCGCGCTCGACATGATGATCGAATATTCAAAAGTACGCACAACCTTTGGGCGTCCGCTGGCGGATCGCCAAGCGATTCAGTTCATGATTGCGGATTCAGCGATGGAGCTGCATGCTTGCCGCCTGATGGTGTACGAGTGCGCGTGGCGGCACGACCGCGGCGAAGATGTCCGGCAGCTCTCCTATATGACCAAAATCCAGTGCGCTGAGATGGCGACTCGCGTGGTCGATCGCTCGATCCAGGTTCACGGCGGTCTAGGGCTGATGCGTGAGCTGCCGCTCGAATGGTGGTATCGGCAGATCCGCAGTATCCGGATCACGGAGGGCACGCCGGAGGTTTTGCGCTGGCGGCTGGCGCAACACATTATCCGGAATCATAAAGGCTAACAGGGCTCAAGATGGAAGATAAAGGATTGAGGAACGCAATTCTTGATCAGCTCTTCTTGTCGCTCGACTGAAGCATTTCGTTCTAAGAAAATGAGTGACCGTTCCGAGCCCGCCTCACTTTTATCCGGCTATCGGGTGCTCGATCTCACCTCTTCGATCGGGGCGTTCTGCGGTAAGCTTCTACGTGACCTCGGCACGGACGTCATTAAGATCGAGCCGCCCGACGGTGATCCCATGCGCCGGGAACCGCCCTTTGCCAGAGGCCACATCCATCGGGAAGGGAGCTTACGTTTCGCTTATCTCAACGCCGGCAAGCGCAGCGTAGCGCTCGACATCACCCAGAAGACCGGACGGAAACTGCTGCTTGATTTGGTGGGCCGCGCAGATGTAATCATCGAAGATTTTCCTCCGGGTCATCTCGCCGCACTGGGCCTCGGCTACGAAAGTTTACTCGAGCAGCAAAAAAGATTGATTCTCGTCTCGCTCAGCGGTTTCGGCCAGGATGGTCCGTATGCTCAATACAAATCAAACGATCTGATCGGCAACGCCATGGGCGGACTGCTTTACATCAGCGGGGACCCGACCATGACCCCATGCAATCCTCCCGAAACCCAGTCATTTTATTACACCAGCCTGTTCGCGTCCTATGGCGTCATGCTCGCGCTCTGGCAGCGCGAGACGCGCGGTATTGGCGCCTGGATCGATGCCTCGATGCAAGCGAGCATGGCGCTGCACGAGCACGTTGCGTTCAACTATTCGGCGGAAGGCCGTGTGATGAAGCGGGCGGGAAGCCAACACCAGCACAATGCGCCGGCGAATTTGTTTCGGTGCAAGAATGGCTGGATTTCGCTCTTCGTGACGCAGACGCACTGGCCGCTTTTGCTCAAAGTCTGGCCGGACCACGACCCCGCGCTCGATGATCCCAAGTGGATCAACAGCAACCTGCGCCGGCAGCACGCCGACTATATCAATGCCCAAGTGACTTCGTTTACTTCGCGCTTTCTCAAGGAAGATCTCGCCGAATTGATGCAGCAGCACGGTATTCCGGGTTTGCCGGTCAACTCGCCGTCCGATTTCATGAAGGATCCACATATTCAGGCGCGCGGTTTCTTCGGCAACGTCAATCATCCCGTGCTAGGCGGCTTCATCCAGGCGGGACGGCCGTTTATGGTCAATGGTCACCGTCCAGCTCCTGAGCCAGCGCCGCTGCTCGGACAGCATAACGATGAGGTCCTAGGTGGTGAGCTAGGGTTGACCGCTTGCCAGCTTGCAGTGCTGGCAGCGGAGAAAAGTATCTGAACGAAGCTTTGCGCCAAAAAAGTCATCGAAGCTAGATCAATGAAGCGTTGCTTTTGGGGCTCGAGATTTATCCCATGTCTCCCAACTCGATCTTAAAGGGCGTCCGTATCCTCGCTTTCACCACCGGCTATGCTGGCCCTTACGCGGGGCGCTTGCTTGCCGGCTACGGCGCCGAGGTCATCAAAATCGAGTCGAAGAAAGGCGGGCTCGATACTTTTCGCCACTATGGCCAGCACAAGGACATCGACGCCGCGCCGCGTTTTATCGAGTGTAATCTCGGCGTGCGCTCGATGGCGATCAATCTCAAGCATCCCGTGGGCGCGCGCTTGATCCGCGAGCTTGCTTCGAGATCGGACGCCGTCTTGCAGAATTTTCGCCCTAGAGTGCTGGACAAATTGGGCTTGGGCGACGCGGAGCTGAGGCAATCGAATCCGAAGCTAGTGATCGTGAAATTACCGGGGTTCGGTTCGGCAGGGCCCAAGAGCGGGTACGGCACCTGGGGATTCAACCTAAACGCCTTCTCGGGAATGACGTATCTGTGGAACCATCCTGAACAGGATCGGCCGATCGGCAGTCAGGGCGTATATCCCGACCACTTGGGTTTTGTCTTGGGCCCGACCTTGGTGCTTGCCGCGCTGCTCAACAGCCGGCGCACCGGTAAAGGCGTGACCATCGATCTGGCGCAGATCGAAGCGACGGCTTACACGCTCGGGGTAACCTATCTCGAAACGGCGATCAACGGCGACGAGCCGCAGCCGAAGGGCAACCATTATGCGTTGGCCGCGCCGCACGGCTGCTACGCGTGCCGCGGCGAAGACCGGTGGTGCGTCCTATCGGTTCGAACCGATAGCGAATGGTGCGCTCTTTGCCGCACAATCGGCCGAGCTGATTTGGTCGACGACGAGCGCTTCGCCAATCTGCAGCTCCGGCTAGCCCACCGCGCCGAGCTCGACAAGATCATCCAAGAATGGTGTCGCGCGCGCACCACCGAAGAGGTTATGAGGCAGTTGCAGTCGTCTGGAGTCCCGGCGGCCGTTGTGCAGACCGGAGCCGATCTCTTGAAAGATCCGCAATTGCGACACCGGGATTATTTTGCGTCATTCGCCGATTCCTTGATCGGACCTTTTGAAATTCCACGCGCCGGTATTATCTTTCGCGCCGCAGCCGAAGAACCGTTGCGCCTGCCGAATCGCTTTGGCGCTGACAATGATGCGATATTGAGCGAGATCCTCGGTTATGATCAGCCGACGATTGCGCGCTGGCGCGAAGAAGAGGTTCTCACGTGATTAGCGGATTCGCCAGATGAATGATCTAGGAGGAGGGCACTCGTGATAGCAAAAAAATTTACCTTCGTGCTCGTGTCGATCGTCCTGCTCCATGCTTCGGCCGGCCTCGCACAAGAAAGAGTCAAGCTGCGCATCAGCTCGGCTACCAAGACACTCGGCTACGGGCCGCTGTGGGTCGCTTCCAAAATGGGCTTTTTCGATCGCCAGGGGCTTGATGTCGAGCTCGTGGTGATTCGCGCCTCGGATGTGGGGATTCAGGCGTTGGCGGGTGGATCGTTGGACATTGCCGGCAGCGCTTCCGATGCGCCGATCGCGGCCGTAGAGAAAGGGCTGGACCTGGTGATCATTGGCGGCATTATCAACGGTCTCACGCAGTCGATTATGGCCGGCAAGAAATTCAAAACCTACCAGGATCTGCGTGGAGCCACCTTCGGCGCCATCAGTCTCACCTCCGGTGTGACGTTTGCGCTCCGGCAGGTCTTGAAAACCAAAGGGCTCGAGTATCCGCGCGATTACAAATTGCTCGTCATTGGTGGAACGCCGCAAACCTATGCGGCTTTAGTCGCAGGTCAGATCGATGCGGCAGCGTTGTCCTTGCCGGTGAATTACGCTGCCGAGGAACAGGGCTTCAACGAAATCGGCAAGTTCGTCGACGTGATTCCCAACTACCAGCTCGCTGCGCTTTCAACCAAGCGTTCGTGGGCTGAAAAAAACCGTCCGGTGGTCGTCCGGGTGATGAAGGCGATGGCTGAAACGATGCGCTGGCTGCACGCGAACAAAGAAGCCGCCGCGGCGTTTCTCGCCAAGGAAATGAAGCTCAAGCTGGAGCACGCACGCCGCGGTTGGGAGTTCTACACTTCCGCGCGGGTGTGGCATCCAAACGGCGATATCAATCTCGACGGGCTTCAGATCGTCACGCAGATCTACTGGGAGCAGACCAAGTCTAAAGGAGCCGTGCCCAACCCTTCCAAGTATATCGACCAAACTTATTTGCAGGCCGCGCTCAAGGAGCTGGGTGGCAAATAATGAAAATGTCCGCGGCTCCGCGCTTTTAAGACGCCGGTCCTGAACGGAGAGGTCCTTGGGAAAAGAAATTCTGGGCAGTCTGATCGCGGCAAATGTCGGATTGGCAGGGTTCCGAACCGACGGACGTGCCGCGCAGCATGAGTTTTATGACGGCAAAACCATGCGTATCATTGTCGGCTATGCTCCCGGAGGCGGCTACGATTTCTCTGCGCGCACGGTGTCCCACCGGCATTGCTGGCGAAGCTCAAACAGGTGATTGCGCCGCATGACGCAGATACGAGGTTTTGGCGGCCGGCGAAGTCGCTCAAGACTGCTCGTTCCGACCGTGAGTCACTCCGCTGCCTCGCAATTTCCGGTTTTCATCCAATGTACTTGAATATTTTTCTGCGTGACCTTATAAATCAGCGATCCTGTAGCGCTGGATCTGCATGGAGTGATTAACCCGCCTAAATCTCTCAAGACCGAACGTTTGCGGCTGCGAAAAGTAAAACCAAGCGATGCTGACGCGATCTTTCGCCAGTACGCGCAAGACTCGGAGGTCGCGAAATACGTTAGCTGGCGCGCCCACAGTGACATCGAGGAAACGCGCGAGTACGTGCGCATGTGCCTGCTCGCCTGGGATGTCGGCAAAGCGTTTCACTGGGTCATCGAGCGCAACGAGGACAGGCAAGTGATCGGTATGATGATTGCGCGCGTCGCCGGTGAAAAATGGGAGCTCGGCTACGTGTTGGCGCGCGTCTACTGGGGCCGGGGTTACATGACGGAGGCTCTGAAGGGACTGATCGCGTGGGCGTTGAAGCAAAAAGACATCTACCGTATCTGGGCGGTCTGCGATGTTGACAACATCGCTTCGGCGCGAGTGATGGAGAAGGTGGGCATGCTGCGCGAAGGCACGCTGCGACGCTGGTCCGTTCATCCCAATATCAGCACCGAGCCGCGCGACTCATATTGCTATGCGATCGTGAAATAAGGGAAGCGACGGAGCGATGCAGTGCCGGAGTATCGGAGCGGTGCAAGGCAACGGAGGCGGATAATGGCTTTATACCGACTTCATCTTCTGCTATTCCGACCTAGCAGGCTGCTGAAAAAGACTCATATCCTGCGTTGCGCTCAATCGTCTCGCTACAACGTACTCGCTAAGTACGCCTCCGCTCGCCGATTTTTCGCGCGCCTTGGCTCTGAGATCTTTTTGAGCAGCCTGCAATCCGGGTTTTTCATCAACCTGCTAAAGGACAAGCCGGATCTGAACTGAGCACGCCTCACGCTAGCGGTTTTCGATGTTCGCGCAATCGACCATGTCGCGCTGGCCGCTGTTGCGGTAAAGCCGCTTGCCTTTGCGGGGATAATCGACGACATCCTGGGCAAGACGTTGTCCGATGACAAGGCAAACCAGTGGCTCGGTGCCGGTGTTTACGGTCTCATGGGCCGGGCCGGCCGCTGGTAACCCGATGAAATCACCGGGACCAATGGTGTGTGTCTCGTTGCCGATCACTTCCGTGCCGCGCCCCGCCAAAACGTAAATCGCCTCTTCCTCATATTTGTGCGAATGGAATTCGGTAGACTTGTCGCCCGGCGCGATCGTGATCAGGTGAATGCCGATATTCTTCAGCCCGGTTTCGTCACCGAGGGATTTGTCGCTTCTTATTGCGGCGGAATTGAGCTGATGAACCCGGCGCACCGCCTCCAGCGCGGCAATCTTTGCGGCGGACAAATACATGGCTACCTCGTGTATCGGAAATCCTCGCTGTCATCTCGAGCACAGCGAGAGATCATTCCGACTTTCTTGTGATGCAAAAAAAATTCTCACTTCGAGACACACTCCGACACTCCACTGTTGAGCGCGTCCAGCTAGTCCTTCCCGTTCATTAAAAACGGCACCACGATCTCCGCCAGTTCCGCCGGCTTTTCGTGAGGAATATGGTGCCCGGCGCCTTGGAGGGGGACGATTCGCGCGTCTGGAAAAAGTTGCGCGCGGTGGCCGCGGACGGATTTCATGAAGCCGCTTTCCGTGCCGTAGACAAAAAGAATCGGACACTTGAGCCGGCGAATAAAAGCTTCGATCTGCCCTTCGGACATCGCTGTGGTCGTGCGATAACGAAGGATCGGATCGTGCTTCCAGCGGTATCGTCCTCCTTTGAAATAGGTTCCGTATCGCGCCATATGCAAAGCTGCCCCGTCGGGAATCAGCGGAAAGGTTTTCTGCAGCGACTTCGCGGCGGATTCCAGCGACTCGTGCGGGAACGGGATCTCGACATAGTCCCTGCCCTTTAACCGTTCGGCGACGATGTCCGGCACGTCGTCGTCAGCGCGCGCGAAGGGCCCGAGCGATTCGAGCAGGATCATGCGATTCACTTTTTCAGGGAACGCACCTGCGTAAAGCAGGCACATGCTGCCACCAAGGGAGTGGCCGATGATCGTCAGCGGTTCTTTGTCCAAATGTCTGAGCAAACCGGCGAGATCGGTCAGAAAGTCTTCGTGTTGATAGCCGCGGCTCGAAGCCGGCCACTCGCTGTCACCATGGCCGCGAAGGTCAAGCGCCACCGCATGGCCGATCGGCACTCCGCGTTGCACCAGCGCCTCGATAAAAGGATCCCAGCTCCGTCCCTGGTCGCGCACTCCATGAACGAACACATAAGTTTCCTTGCGCGGATCGCCCCACTCCCAGTAATGCAGTTTCAAGCCATCATGAAAAAAATAACGTTGCTTGGGTTGCCAATCCATGAGTTGAATTTCTCACCTTCCGCCTGCGCGGTGCCCGCCGACTGGTTCCGCTTGTCCGATCCACTACTTACGCACTTGATCGATATATTGCCTGACAAAATCGACGATGTCGCTCGGCGCCCGCAGTACTTTGTCACGCAACCGTTCTCCGTCTTCGCCGACATCGAAGCGCGGATGGAAACGCATCACCTTTTTGGCGTCGGCGATGAAATCTTCGTCCTTCGCCAGGTTCGTAAAAGCCTGCCGCAGTGCGAGCACCGCTTCCTTCGGAGAATCCGGCGTCAACAGCGCCACACGGCTCAGGTTCTGGCTCGCCATATTTGCAGCCTTGAGGGTTTCATATTTGATGCCGCTCGGCGCCTTGCCAAAAATCTGCGTATAAATTTCGGTAAAAGAATTCAGCTCGGGATAGTCCGGGCTTTTCCCCATTGTGCCATCAGGTTTGATCACATCGTGATAATAAAGCGGAGTGACAATGCCGGTCTTCACCAGTTGAGGCTCGACCACGCCGCGGTAGCCGGGAATGTTTTCGTCGTGGTACTGAATCTCATTGCGCTGGACCGCCAACCGCGCGTCGTTGCTGCTGTTGTATCCGGTCACATAATCATACTTCAGGCCGAGAACATCGAACGCCAACCTGAAGCGAAGGTCCTTGTTGCTGTCAAACGACAGCCCGCCGGCGCGGAAACGTTCTGCTTTGGCGATGTCGGTGGGCTTCTTAATTCCGGGCGGAACATCGGAACGGATGTAGCAAACGGTTACGCTTCCCACGGAAGCGATGAACGGAAGCTGCATCAGATCGGTCCGCAAAGTTGTGCTCTTCATCATGTGATGATTATAGGGGCCGGTAAAATAGCCCAAGGTCAGACCGTCGCGCTTGGCTGCCTCGCCGAGGAAATTGATCCCCGTGACTCCCCCGGCCCCGGACATGTTTTGGACCACGATCGTCGGATTCCCCGGGATATGTTTGGCCAGGTGACGCGCAACGATTCGGCCTTCGATATCGGTCGGGCCACCGGCGGAAAAATTGATCAGAAAAGTGATGGTCTTCCCTTGGTAAAATGCCTTTTCCGCGCCGAACGCAGGAGCAAGAACGAAAATCAAACCAAGTAGAGAAAACAACCCAACTCTCTCGTAAGACTTCATGATCGATCTCCTTTCCTGTATCCGCCGATCTATGTCATTGCAGCAACCACGACACCGTGGCGATCGACTCCACCCATTGCGTTATTGAACCGCCTGATCCGCTGCCGCTAGAATCATCTCTCGCAGCGCCACTTTGTTGACCTTGCCGATTGCCGTCAGCGGCAGCGCTGTGCGGAACTCCACCGATTTGGGAACCTTGTAGCCCGATAGCCTTTGCTTGCAGAAAGCGATCAACGTTTCGGCATCGAGTGTGGAGCCGGGCTTGATGACCACTACCGCTTTCACCGCTTCGCCCCAGTCGCGGTCGGGAACACCGATGACCGCGGCAGCGTCGACGTCCGGGTGGCTGTAAAGCACGCTTTCGACCTCGAGGGGGTAGACGCTGATGCCGCCGCTTTTGACCATATCCTTTTTACGACCGGCGACATAAAGAAATCCTTCTTCGTCGAAGTAGCCCACATCGCCGGTGTAAAACCAGCCGTCGCGAAACGACGCATTGGTCGCATCCGGATTTTTATAGTAGCCGTGGGTCGCCAGCGGGCTGCGACAGATGATCTCGCCCACCTCGCCTACCGTTAGCGGCTTCCCTTCGTGGTCAACGATGCGCAGATCGACGCACCAGACCGGCCGTCCGGCAGCATTGGGCTTCGCCTCCATGTCGGCCGGTTTCGCGATCGCCATCTGTCCGGAATCCGTCGAGGCATAGGTGCGGTAAATATTGCGCGTGATATGCGTTTTCAATCCGTCCAACACCGAAGGATGGACCTTGCCGCCGGTGATCGCGAGACAGCGCAGCGAGCTGGTGTCGTATCGCTTCGTCTCCAGCACCCCGAGCATGCGCTCGCACATCGTCGGTACGGCGCCGATGTAGGTGGCTTTTTCCCGCTCGACCGTTCTCAGCACCTCTTCGGCATCGAAGCGTTCGTGGAGGATCATCGTGCCGCCGAAATAGATGATCCCGAGCGTAAACGAGCGCCCGGCGTTGAAGTAAATCGGCGAGGATAAGATCGCGGTATCGTGGGCACCCAGACCTTTTTCGATGGCGTTGTTGAGGCAGTGAAAGACGAAGGTCCGGTGCGTCGCCAGGCAGCCCTTGGGAAATCCCGTAGTCCCCGAGGTGAGCAAAACGGCAAATGGATCGTCTTCGTCGACCTGAGTATCGGGTTCGTCGCGGCTCTTCCCGTTGATCAATCCGCTGTAGCTCCGATCCGAAGAAAGCCTCACGGGCTCGACAAAGCTTAGATCCTTAATCTCCGCCGCCTTCGCGAATTCGCCGAGACAGTCCTCTTGAAGGATGATCAAGCGCGGCTCAAGCGCCGCGACCACGGACGCTAACTCCAGAGCCTTCCATTTTACGTCCAGCGGGATCGCCAGCGCGCCGATCTTGGCGATGGCGAAGATACTTTCCAGATGTTCGATGCGATTACCGACGGACACAGCGATACCGTCGCCTTTGCGCACGCCGAGCGAAAGCAGACCATGGGCGAGTCGGTTAACGCGGAGATTCAGATCAGCATAGCTGATCTCATTAAAGCGGTCCTTCGCCGCGATCTTGAGTGGAAACTTTCCGGCGCTCCGCCGAAGTCCCTCATGCATCAACAATGGAATGTTGGCGCCCATGGCTCAATATTGGATTTTAGATCTTGGATTTTAGAATGGATTGCCGGAACAGGAGGCGCCCAGCTTTCACTTCTGTCCCAACCGTGCTTTACAATCCATGCGACTTGTAGAGCCGATTGCCAGAATGCGACACCGGCGGTTTCACTCACCTTTGATCCGGCAATTGAAAATTCTAATTCTAAATTCCCACTCCTATCTGCCTTTCCAATTCGGGGGCCGCTTTTCGACGAACGCCCGCGGCCCCTCTTTCGCATCCTCGGTTTGCATGACCATGCTCTGGAGGTCGGACTCGAACCGAAGGCCCTGCTCGAGGGTCATCTCGCTTCCTTTGTAAATCGCTTCCTTAATATAGCGGAGCGCCAGCGGCGCGCCCTTGAGAAAAGACTGCGCCAATTTTTCGCCGGCGTGAACGAGCTGATCGTAGGGCACCAACTGATTGACCAAACCAATGCGATAACACTCTGCCGCGTCGTAGAGTTCGCCGGAGAGACAAAGCTCCAGCGCTTTGGGGATGCCGACCAGTCGCGCCATACGCTGCGTGCCCCCGGATCCCGCCATAAAGCCGAGCCGCACTTCGCTGAGTCCGAGCCGCGCCCCTTCCGCCGCGATGCGGATATCGCACGCCAAACTCATTAACAGCCCGGTGCCGACAACGTAACCGTGAAGCAACGCCATAGTGATTTTATTCATCGCCGCGATCGCCGGTGCCGGGGTTCCAGGAATCGCCGTATGCTTCGCCTGCCGCAAAACCAGCGGCGACTCGGCCGGCTCTGGCGCTTCGGCCGCATTCAGTCGCGCCCGGTCTTTGATATCCCCGCCGACAGAAAACGCTCGCTCCCCGTTCGCTTTAAAGATCAACACTTGAACGTTTCGATCCTCTTCCGCTTGACGGCAATAGCCGACGATCAGCTTTACCATCTCACGGTTGACCGCGTTGAGCGATTCCGGCCGGTTCAAGGTTATCCAAGCGATCCTGTCTTTGACTTCGTATAATACCTTTTGATCGTCCATTACTCTGTAGCTAGAGTGGCTCGTTCAAGCCGTTCACAAGTTCGAATCGTTCAAGCCGCCTAACCCCAGCTCGGTTAGCGTTTCGTCTTAATTGAATTTGAACGTTTCGAGCGGCTATTTTCCCTTCCAGACCGGGGCACGCTTCTCGGCGAACGCCCGCGGTCCTTCTTTGCTATCTTCGGTCGTGCCAATCAATGCCGACAAATCGGACTCAAGGCGAAACCCTTCATCGAGGGACAGCTCGACGCCTTTCTTGACCGCTTCCTTGATAAACAAAACCGACAGCGGCGCGCCCGTGAGTATTCTGTGGGCAAGATTTTCCGCCGCTTGCATGACCTCGGCGGCCGGCACCGCGATATTGACGAGTCCTAGACTCTTCGCCTCACCGCCGCCGACATGGTCACCGGTCAAGCAAATCTCCAGCGCCTTGGCAACTCCGACCGCGCGCGCCAATCTTTGGGTGCCACCGGCGCCCGGGATTAAGCCGCGTTTCACTTCGGTCAACCCGAGCTTGGCATCCTCAGCCGCCACCCGCATGTCGCAGGCGAGCGCGAACTCGAGACCGCCGCCGACGCAGTAACCGCGAATCGCCGCAATTGTCGGCTTGGTGAGCGCCGCCACGGCGCGGGTCTGCGTGTGAATCGTCGCTGATAGCTTTTGTGCTCGCCGCTCGATGGGCGAGAACGAGGTCTCAGCCCGCTCTTTTAGATCCATTCCTGCCGAGAACGCCCGTTCGCCGGCGCCGGTGAAAATCGCGACTCGAACGGCGGGATCTTCTTCGACTGACCGGCAGGCCTCGATCAACTCGCCGGTCATCTGCCGGTTCATCGCGTTCATCGCATCGGGACGGTTGAAAGTCACTACAGCAATCTGGTCTTTTACGTCATAAATAATAGTTCGATAGTCCATGGACTTCTTCCAATGCTCAAAACCTATGGAGCGAGCAAATCAATCCGCCGAAACGCGTTAAACGTCATTTTCGCCCAGACTTTCTTTCCTGCGCCAGTTGCTCAAGAAAGGATAGATCCAACAGCTCGTTGAGGTTTAATTTCATCCGTGAGAGGTTTTTGTCGTTGGCGACCACGTTCTCCATCGCCTTCACCGTTACAATGGGAAGTCCCGGCGTCACCTGGCTATAGACTCTGCGGGTTTCTTCCAGCTCTTCCATGACATTGGAGCGATAGTATTCGCCGAGATATTTGAGCACCCGGTCTTTGTTTTTCTCGTCGCGATAAAAATCCATGCCGTCGGCCAGGCCGCGCATGAAGTTCATGACGGTGTCTCTCTCGGCTCGGATGAACGATCCCGTTGTGACCGGTCCGGCAATCGTGTATTCAAAATCTTCTTTGGAAAAATCGATAAACGTCGGATACCCGGCTTTGCGCGCCTTTAGCGTAAACGGCGACTGGAGCACGGTCGCTTGAACCTGCCCTGAAGTGAGAGCCGTCCACCGGTCTCCCTGCCCGCCAATGCCGACGATCTGTACGTCGCTTTCGGGATTTAAACCGAGGCGGCGCGCCGCCAAGCGCGCAATGAAATCCGTGCTCGATCCAAGCTGGCTCACTCCGATTCTCTTGCCTTTGAGATCCTCGGGCTTCTTGATCGAAGGATGAGCCGCCAAAATGTAGTCCAGACGGTTGCCGACCGCCCCAATGAAACGAAAATCCTTGGCGCCCTGCGCCCACGCCGCCACTACAGTGGAAGCCCCCTGCAATTGCAGCAGCAGGTCGCCGGAGAGCGCGGCTTGGATTCCCATGAGCCCGCCTCTGATGTAAATAGGCTCGAGCTTCAACCCGTACTTTTCGAACGCACCCGAACGGTATGCGACCCAGAAGTAACTGGACGAACCGCCCAACGGGTAGCCGACCTTGATCTCGCGCAGCGGCTTGGATTGGGAGAGACCGAGTCCGGAGAACAAGAATACGCATAGAATCACCATGCCGGTGTTTTGTAGAATTGCGATCATAGCTCGATCCTTTCTTCCGGGATTTCTATACCCTCATTCTGAGACTTATAGGATGAATGTAGAAATCGAGCCGAACTCGTGGCGTCTTAAGAACTTCCTATCCCGCCAGCTCGAAGCACGGCAGTTTAATTGCCGGGTCATGAGTCTGTTGAAAAACCGCCTTGACTCGGTCTCCCAGCTTGACGTTCTCTTTGTCGTGTCCTACCAATTTGCTCTCGATGATGACGCCTTCGTCCAAGATCACATTGATGTAGTAGATCGGAACCTCGTCCTTAAAGGCGGGGTTGCGCGGCACGCGCACCAGCGTGAAACTGTGTATCTTGCCGCGGCCTCCAGACTCGATCCAATCGAGCTCGCCGAAGCAATCAACACAGGCGACGCGCGGAAAAAACTGCATCTTGCCGCAGCTCTTGCACTTTTGCAGCAAAAACTTGTCGTGCGCCGCCGCTTCCCAGAAAGGCTGATCGACTTTATTGATTTTTGGAAGACTCTTTTGAGGCGTTCGAGGTTCGGCCATTACTTCCTCCTTTCCATGACCAGTGCCGCGGTAGTACCGAGGTTGCGGCCGTAGTTTAGCCAGCCGATACCGGTCACTAGCGCGCGTTCGGCTTTCTTGACCTGGTGGCCGTCCGCCTCACCGCGCAACTGCCGCAGCGCCTCGACGATGTGGAGATAGCCGCCAGCCAAGCCGGCCTGCCCGACCGATAGTTCGCCACCGCCGGTGTTGACCGGAAAATCGCCTTTGTAGGTCAGATCATGGGCATCGACGAACCGGCCGCCTTCGCCCTTTTTGCAGTAGCCGAGATCCTCGATTTGGATCATCACGGCGATCGGATAGTCGTCGTAAATCTCGAACAGGTCGATGTCCTCGCGCCGGACCTCGCTGAAGATGCGCTCGCCGACGACTTTCTGACCGAAGGTCGTCTTATCAGGTAGCATGTTCGCGACTTGATAATGCGAGATCTCCGCGTCAGTGACGAGGTAGACCAGCTTATCGGTAATGCGGCGGGCTTTCTCCTCGGCCGCGAGCACCACACATTCCGCTCCCGAACAAGGCATGACGCAATCAAATAGACGGATCGGATCGGAAATCATCCGTGAGTTCAAGTAATCCTGCATGGTCATCGGTTCGCGAAACAGCGCCTGCGGATTGTTAAGCGCGTTGTCGCGTTGCGCGATGGCGATCTTGCCGATCTGCTCCAGCGTCGTACCATAATTTTCCATATGCAGCCGCTGGATCAGCGCCATGAGACTGTTGGGTCCGCCATAGCCGTAGACGTCGACGAAGTTGCCGCGCTGGTATTCCAACTGCCGCTGGGTCGGCATGCTGCGATCAAAGGAATTGCCGCCGACCAACACGGCCAGGTCGATGTGGCCGCACTCGATGGCGTCGGCCGCTCGCCTGACGCTCATCACGCCGCCGGCGCCGCCGTAGTCACCGTTCAGCACCCAATCCACCTCCAATCCCAATTGTTCGGCTACGTGCGGCGAATAGTCGGGGCTTGCCTGGGTCGTGATTGAAAAACCACGGATATCTCTTTTGTGGAGGCCGGTCTGGCGCAGCGCCGCGCGTATCGCATCGGCATAGTACGAAAGCACGGATGCTTCCGACTTTCGCGAATACTCCGTTGAACCGTACCCGACAAAACAAACTTTTTTCCGCTTCATGAGCGCTCCTTCAGTCGTATCTTAACGGTACGCGCTGCACGTTATGCATGCCCTTCCGTTTCCCGTTTCAGGAAATTCTCCCCCCGCGTATGATCCAATTCTGCTTCCCGTCCGTAGAGTAGCCGCATTAAGCGCGTGTCGCGATAAAACGCTTCGAAGGGAAACTCCTTGCAGACGCCATAGCCGCCATGGATCTGAATCGCCGTATCCGCCGCTTGGAAAGCCATTTTCGCTGCACGTTTTTTCGCTAGCGCAGCCTCTTCAAAATACGGCAAGTCCCGATCGGCGCGCCATGCCGCCTCGAGCGCCAGCCACGTGCAGGTGCGAAGATCGATCGATAAATCGGCCAACATCCACTGAATCGCCTGCCGCTGCGCGAGCGGCCGGCCGAAAGTAACCCGCTGACGCGCATGCTCGATGGATGCGGCCAGGCACCGCATGCCGATCCCAAGCGAGCGCGCCGCAATGTTGAGCTGTTCGCCCGCGATCAGAGCGCCGGCTTCGTATTCATATCCCATCAGCTGCTCATTGGGAATTTTGCAGTGACTGAGGATGAAGCGCGCCGCCCTGGCATCGTTGGTCAGTTCGACTTCATCCGTGATCCTTACTCCCGGGGTGTCCCGTTCGATGACAAACAGGGCCAACCGCTGCGTGCCTTGTTCCCGCGCGGGAAACAAAAACAAGTCGGCGCCGGGATTGGCGATCGAGATGGACGAGTCGCTCAAAATCGAGCCGTCAGGCTCCTGCCGATAAAGTGTCTGTAAGCCGCTAAGCTCGCCGGTTTTGTGCGCTTCGTCGAAAGCGAGCTCCAGGGAGTTCGTGCCATCGGCGAGTGATTCACCGTATCGGCTCTCGAACATGAAACCGGGAATCGAGACCGGTCGAACCGGCAATACGGAACGGCCGAACTCGCGGTGAATCAACAGCCGTGCGACAGTGCTTAATTCCGAACCGCCGAATTTTTCCGGCAGCTCCAGCGTCCAAAGACCGATCTCCCGGGCCCGGACGGTGATTTCGCTCAGCCGATCGGCGTCGAGCTCCCGGCGCGCCGGCGCGCCGGGAGGCAGGAACGGCGCACGCTGGCGCAAGTACTCGCCCTCGCGGGCAATCAGCTCCGCATTGACGAACTGCGCGGCGGTGTCTTGGATGAGCCTTTCTTCTTCGCTGAGTTTGAGATCCATCAATTTGCCCGATCACAGCAAGTCCAGTGACGCCACTCCCTCGCGAAACAACTGGCGCTGGATGATATGCCGCTGGATTTCCGACGGTCCCTCGACGATTCGGGTGGCGCGGGCATGGCGGAACGCTCTGGCGAGCACGTGATCGCGCCGCAACGCCGTCGGGCCGGCAACCTCCAATGCAAAGTCGATGACATCATGTAAGAGTTCGGTGCCGAATAACTTCACGTTGGCCGCCTCGGCGCGCACATCGAGCTTTTGATCCGCCTTCCAGGCACCGAGATAAGTGAGTGTGCGCAGCGCGTCAAGTTCGCCGAGAAAGTGGCCGATCCGGTCGCAAAACTTGCCGGCGCGGTCGTCGTTGCGGAGCAGATGCGCCACCACGCGCAGCAGGCGCTTCGATTTACCGTGAGCCCGAATGCCGACTTGGAAGCGGCGGTTTCCCAACCAGGCCTGATTGAGCGCCCAGCCGTTTCCCACTTCACCGAGCACCTGGGACTTGGGTACCCTGCAGTTGTCAAAGACCAACTCACAGGGTTCCGTCCCCGCGATCGTGGCGATGCTGCGCACCACGCGATAACCCGGCGTGCCGGTATCGATCAAAAAACAGGTCACGCCATCGCGTCCGGTAGTCCCCGGCAGGCGCGCGAAGAGTTGGACGAAATCGGCGACATCGGCGAAGGTAGGAAACATTTTCGAACCGTTGATCACGAAATCATCGCCGTCGGGCGTCGCGGTTGTCTGCAGCATCGACGGGTCGGCGCCTGACGCGGGCTCGCTCAACCCGAACGCGGACGTCTTTTCCCCCCGGATGCAGGGCCACAAATATTTGTCGATCTGCGCGCCCGTGCAGTTATAGAGGATATTGGACACATGATTGCCGAATTCAAAAGGGATGGAAGTTTTTTCCAGCTCTTCGGTCACCGCAATCATGCCGACGTTGCTGATTTCTGCGCCGCCGTACTCTTTCGGAACGTCGAGGCGCCATAATCCCTTGGCCTCGGCTTTCTTTTCAAGGCCTTCCATGAGCGCCAGGTAGCGTTTGATCTCGGAATCATCGCTTGTTTTGACCCGGCTCTTCCAGCGGCTCCCTTCGAAAATATCAGGCGCGTTGGCGAATTCCGGCTCCAGCGGCACAAGTTCATCGCGCACGAACTCCGCGACAGTCTTGCGCTGCTCTTCCTCTTCGCTGGAAAGGCGGAAGTCCATGGCGGATCAATTCCCTAAATGCCCAAATCGATCATCGAGCGCGCGCGGCCGTTTTTCTGGTCACAGACAACGTCCCCTTATCACACCTCGCGCGCTCAGCGAAAGCGCAAACGACGTTGACCCACTACTCGTCTCTATGCTAAGCGAAAGACGGTCCCTGCAAGGCTGGCATCGAAGCGTCGGCGTTGGCGGCGATCTCCGGCGACCGAACATAGACTGGGGCGAAAAACTTTGCTACAGTTCGCCCCGCCGTAATTGGCGTTAACCGTCACGGCGGCTCTTGCAATCGGTCCGTCGAAAGGAGTTACCGTTGAAGATCACACCCGCAGCGTTATTCAGCTTTTGCGCGCTGGTCTTTTTCTGCGTGTTTGTCTATCTGGCGCAGGAGTGGCGTCTCCAGGCGCGGCTCTATCCCTGGGCGATCGGTATTCCGATGCTGGTTCTCGCTGTTGCCCAAGTCATCCTTGACCTGAAAGGCGTCAAAGCAAAACAGAGCGCCGACGCCACGCCGGTGGATTTTCAGTTTACCAAAGAGATCGACCCGGTAACGGCCAAGAAGCGGGCGATCATCATGTTTTCTTGGCTGGTGGGATTTTTTGCGCTGATCCTGTTGTTCGGCTTTCCGATCGCGATTCCCCTAATGATGTTTACCTATCTGAGGTTTCAGGGCGGCGAATCGTGGGCCTTGTCGATCACACTGACGGTGATAGCTTGGCTGTTCTTCTATGGATTGTTCGTTAAGCTGCTCACCCTGCCCTTCCCGGAAGGCATGGTCATCACCTGGCTCGGACTGTCTTAAAAGCCTAACTCGGTTCATCTCGACCACTTTTTTTCGACCATGGTAGATTTGTATCCGGTTGTTTCGGCGGGGACTGCGTCATGCAGGTGTCAAATGTCGCGCGCTCCACAACACAGCCGACGGTGTAGATAGGGACCTGCAATGAAAAGGATCAAGCTGGCAAGTCTCAGACGCTATTTTGCCATAAGTGCCGCCGGCTTATTGCTGACTCTCTGCCTCGGTGGGATCGCGCATGCACAGGGGGAGCCTTATTATAGCGGCAAAACCGTGCGCGTCATCGTCGGATTCACGCCCGGCGGCTTCTACGATCGCTGGGCGAGATTGTTGTCGCGCTACATGCCCAAGTACATTCCGGGCAACCCGAACTTCGTGGTGCAAAATATGCCGGGAGCCAGCTCGGTCATCGCCGCGAACTACGTTTACAACGTCACAAAGAGCGATGGACTGACAATTCTGGTGCCGATCAATAGCCTGTACTTGGACCAGATCGTCGGCCGCACGGAAGTGAAATTCGACGTAAGGAAATTCGAATTTGTCGGCACCCAGGAGAAGGCCCCAACCATGCTCTATTTTCGCGCCGACAGCCCGATCAAAACGCTCGCCGATATTATCCATGCCAAGGATCCGCCGAAGTGCGGGTCGACGGGAACGGCGTCAACGGGTTATCTCCTCGCCAGGCTGATGGATGAGGCGTTCAAGGCCAAACTCAATACAGTGACGGGATATCAGGGCGGGAGCGAGGTCGATGTCGCGGTCGAGCGCGGCGAGCTAAGCTGCCGCGGCATGGATATTCCGCCTCACTTTGGTCGTGAGCCGTTCGACAGCTGGCATAAAAGAGGGTTTGACCGGCACATCCTTCAAAGCGGGCCGAAGCGCGATCCGCGCATGCCGGACACGCCGACGCTTGCCGAGCTGATGGATCAATATCAAACACCCGATGTAACGCGGCGCGTCGCGCGCATTGTTTTGGCGAGCGGCGAATTCGGCCGACCCATGGTTGTCGGTCCGGGAACTCCCGCCGATCGCGTCAAGATATTACGCGACGCGTATACAAGAGCGATGCGTGACCCCGGACTCATCGAGGAAGCCAGAAAGGGACAGATGGAGATGGAGCACACACCCGGCGAAGACCTCCAAACATTGTTGAAAGAAATCATGAACCAACCCAACGACGTCATTGAACGAGTCAAAAAGGTTCTTACCGAGTAAGCTCACCGGATTAGCTGTTGAAAGATTTTGGAAAGCAAGGCGGCCAGGCGTCGTTTTGATGAATCACGTCACCGCCAACGTCAAACTGTTAGCCACAAGCGCTCGATCGGGCAGGTGTCGGAAAAAACCTGACAACGCTTCGGCTAGGTCGTTTAAGGAGGAACCCGAATGAAGCGTATCTTATTGGCAGTTATCTTAGTCTTCACGGCTACGGCAAAACTTCATGCTCAAGCCGCGCCCTACTATCAAGGAAAACAGATCCGGGTCGTCGTCGGTTTTACCACGGGTGGGTTTTATGACCGTTGGGCGCGTCTGCTCGCGCGGTATATGCCGAAGTATATTCCCGGTAACCCCACGTTTGTCGTCCAGAACATGCCAGGCGCCGGGTCGGTGATCGCGGCGAATTACGTCTATGAGGTGGCCAAGCCGGACGGTTTGACCATCGGCTTTCCAAGCAGCGGCATTTATCTCGACCAGATCGTCGGCCGGGCAGAAGTCAAGTTCGATCTGCGCAAGTTTGCTTGGATCGGCTCACCGGTCACCGAGCCGATGATCCTCTACATGCGCGCGGATAGCCCGTATAAGTCCATTGCCGACATTAGAAGCTCCAAAGAGCCGCCCAAGTGCGGCTCGACCGGCACGGTCAGCACCGACTTCATCCTGGCGCGCCTGTTGGAGGACACCTTGCCGCCGCTCAAGATCAATACCGTTTTAGGCTATCCCGGCGGTTCCGAGATCGACATCGCCGTGGAAAAAGGCGAGGTGATCTGTCGGGGCATGACCGCGTCGCCCTTCTTCGGGCGCGAACCGTTCTTGACCTGGCAAAAGAAAAACTTCGTGCGTGTTCTGCTCTATACCGGAGCCAAACGTGATGAAAGAATTCCCCACGTGCCGACCATCGCCGAGATTTTCGAGCAAGAAAAGGTGCCCGACAACAGCCGCCGCGTCGCCCAGGTCATCCTCGCCGCCGAGTCGTTCGGCAGGCCAATCGTGGCAACCCCCGGAACGCCGGCCGAACACGTAGCCACGCTGAGGCGTGCTTTCGATCAATCAATCAAAGACCCGGAACTGCTCGCCGAAACCAAGAAGTCGAGAATGGACGTCGATCCGACCAGCGGCGCCGCCCTGGAGAAGCTCGCTCACCAGATCCTCCAGCAGCCGCCCGATGTGTTGGGCCGGGTGAAGAAGATCTTGGGAAGCTAGACACACAGAAGTCTCTTGTTTATATAGTGTTTGTGACAGCGGAAAAAAAATTGGGAGGTGAAGAGCGTATGAAGATAACGATTGCCGTACTTGCATCCCTGCTGTTCTGGAGCACGGGTGCCCAAGCGCAAGACTCCTTTTATAAGGGCAAAACCATCACCATTATCGTCGGCACCAAAGCAGGAGATGTTTACGATCTCTATCCGCGCATGCTGAGCGATTACTTGACCAAGTACATTCCGGGTAATCCGAACGTGATTATTCAGAACGTGCCGGGCGCGGCGTCGCTGATCGCAGCCAATCAGGTCTACAACGTCGCCAAACCGGATGGACTGACGATCGGAGCGATCTATCCGGCGCTCTACTTCGAACAACTGGTCAAACGGCCGGAGGTCAAGTTCGATTGGAACAAGTTCGGTTGGATCGGCAGCACGGTAACTTCCAACCACCTCATGTATATGCGTTCCGACACGGTCTACAAAGCTTTTGAAGACGTACGGAAAGCATCGACCGCGCCTAAATGCGGAGCGACCGGAGTGACTTCAACCGGCTACTACATGCCGAAGCTCGTCGAAGAGCTGACCGGGGCCAAATTTGACATCGTTTCGGGTTACGTTTCGGGCCAGGACATCGATCTCGCCGTCGAAAGAGGCGAGCTCCAGTGCCGCGCCTTTACCATCACCGCCTACTTCGCGCGCGAGCCGTTTATTACCTGGCGCAAAAAAGGTTTCGCTCACGTCTTGTTTCAAACCGGCCAGAAGCCCGATCCAAGGGTTAAGGATGCGCCCACGATCTACCAGCTGATGGACCAGTATAAAGCTTCCGACGGTGCACGGCGGCTGGCAAAAGTGATCCTCGCGTCCGGCGAGTTCGGCCGGCCGCTGGTCACTCCTCCGGGCGTTCCGGCCGAACGGCTCAAGATATTGCGTGACGCTTTTGACAAATCGATAAACGATCCCGCGATCAAATCGGATGCCG
>DATBMR010000202.1:0-11417 GCA_036554745.1 Binatia bacterium | reverse complement strand
TGAGCTTCTTGAGGATTTTCTCCATATGCCGCTTAACCGTGGCAGGACTTATGCCCAAGTCCGAAGCGATCTCTTTGTTGCTTCTGGCTCGAGCAACGAGCGCTAACACCCGTTGTTCGGCGGCGGTGATCTTTGGCAATTGACCTGAGGCCCGACTTTTACCGACTAGCAGTGCGCTCGCAGAATCGCCAGCAAAATTAGCGGCATTGAACGACTTGGACCGATTTCCTTTCATTTCCCTCAGTGCACCCTCTTGGACTTAGCGTTCAAGCTATCACCCAAAATGACATCTCGGTCACAGTTCCAGTTGGTAGCCGGCTCTCACCAACGCCCGGCGCGCGGCTTCCATCACAAACGGGGTATCGACATGCGGCAAGACTCTCACTTCCGGCGCTTCCTGCAACTGTCGCAAAATTTCATCAGCTCCGGCTCCGGCCAGTTCCTCGCACTGCTCGTATACCCCGCCGGGATCCTCTTCGACCGGGTTATGGGCCTTGAGAATCGCGCGAATCGCAGCGACAACGGTGGCGGTGGGCGACGGCACCAGCAGCGCGGTCAACGCGCCGTGATCGAGACGCAGTTTGGCCGCAACCGCAAGCGGCTCGCCGCCGCGATTTCGCCGTGCGGCCGGCAGCAGAATCTTTTCCTCCATGCCGATGTGCTTCAGCAAGCCCGAGCGGAACTGCGCATAAGCCGACATATCGATATTATCCGGATCGACCATGGCGCGCTCAAGCAAGGCATCGAGGCGCTCATGATCGTCGGCCAGGTAGCGGTAAATTTTTCCACGCACAGAAAGTATCTTTCGATGAACCGGTGGCGACGCTTGGCACTAATGTTTTTTTAGCTCCACGTTGAGCGCAAAGACTTCGCCATCACGTACGATTTCGACGGGTTCGCTGCGAATTTCAAGGTTTGGATACCATGTCTGTACGCGCACCCTTCCCAGGGGAATATTCTCGATCTGGTAATTTCCGCGGTTATCGGTCACAGAAAAAAAAGGATGATCCTTGACGACGACAAAAGCTTCCATATCAGGGTGGGCATTGCAGAGAATCCGAGAAACGCCCGGCTTATCAAACTTTTTGCTTCTACTCTTGCCTGGCGGATAGAGTCCCAGGTCGAAATCGTTTGCGCCTCCTTTTGAATACACGTTGTGCCAAGATTTGTCATGGTTCGGAAAATCAACCGTATCACCAACCATGATCGCTACCACCGTAGGAATGAACTTAAGGTTTCGTTGATCGATCATTCCTTTTTGTGGCTTGCGCAAGGACATCTGGTTTTTCAATTGCTCTTTCGAAAGACCTTCGATCGATACCACCGCACCAGACGCCGGTTTGCCGCCGATCGTAACCGTCCCCTTGATGATTCCGACACCGCCGTCATCCGCGCCGAGCATGGCCCAAGGAATAGCGACAAGCATACCGACCAACATGAACAATCTTGAGCTTTTCATTTTTTTGCTCCCAGCGATGGTATGAAAGTGAAATCCAGCTGCCGCGTCGCGGCCGGCTTCACCTCAATGCGCTTCTCTTGAGTCCCTAGACTCTCGTGCCACACTTTCAACTGATAGACTCCCGGCGGGACATCTGTGAGTTCGTACTCGCCGTAGATGTCCGATATCGCGTGATAGGGATGCTCGGTAATTACGATATAAGCGGTCATCCAAGGATGAACTTCGCAGCGAATCTTGGCCACGCCGGCTGCAATCAACGGTTTCCGGCTGATCCGCCCCGGATAGAGCCCGACATTGAATTGAGGCTGTTCGTTGGCAAAGACCGCATGCGCCGTGTGCAGGATGGGATCCGAGTTCTTGAGGAGCAAAAACTGACCTACGCTCGCTGCCTGTACATGCGGGCTGAAGCGACACTTGACATTATCCAACTCGTGCACAGTTTCCCGCTCCACTGCTTTTCCCTTCGTAATGCCTTCCAGCGTTATTACCGCGTAGCGAAGTCCTTGTCGCGGGCCGACAATCAGACTTTCGTTCGGCACGTCCTTGCAGATCTCCTTATACTTTGTGATCTGCAGCGGCGGCAGCTTCGGGAGCTTACCTTCGACTTTCACGGTCCCGCGAATGGTCGCTCCGTCTTTTACAACAATTTCTTCGTACGCCATCAGCTTGCAAGGCAGCACTGCCAACAGAACCGCCGCTAAACCAACCAAGGTTAGCTTATTGTGTATGTTCTTCATGACCATTCCTGTGAGCAATGCCCATGCCAGATTTCCCGCGGGTTGACGGAGTGAATCTCGTTGACACGCGACACGAAATCGAGCCGCCGTCATTTTTTGACCGATTGCCCGCTTCCGGGCTCCATCGCATCACCTGCCTTCTTTTTTTCCCTGACTTGCTCGATGTTCACAACTTTAAGTATCGCCTGCAGCTCGGCGCGTTCGACCACTTCCTTCTTTAACAAGAGCTGCGCCAGCTCTTCGAGCGCGGCGCGATGGCTAGCCAAGGTCCCCTTCACCTTCTCATGGGCCTCCACCAAGATTCGTTTCACCTCCGCGTCGATCAGCCACGCGGTGTCTTCGCTGTATTCCTTCGCGGTCTGGACCGGAACCGGCAGGAACAACGGCGTCCGCGGCCCCTCGAGCGATACGATTCCCAACTTATCGCTCATGCCGAACTGTGTAACCATAGTCCGGGCGATTTCGGTGGCGCGCTGCAGATCGTTTTGCGCTCCGGTCGAAACATCGTCGAACACCATCTCCTCGGCAACCCGTCCGCCAAGCAACACATAGATCCGTGCCAGCAGTTCCGATCGAGTCATCAGATAACGATCCTCGGTCGGCGTTTGCTGGGTGTAGCCCAACGCAGCGATGCCGCGCGGGATGATCGATATTTTAGAAACCGGATCGGCGCCGGGAACCAGTTCCGCCACCAATGCATGACCTGACTCATGGTAGGCGACAATTCGCTTTTCCTTCGGGCTCATCACTCGGCTCTTTTTCTGCAAGCCGGCGACAACTCTCTCAATCGCTTCGTCAAAATCCGCCATCTCGACGGCATCCTTACCCTGACGTGCCGCCAGCAACGCCGCCTCATTAACGATATTCGCCAAGTCGGCGCCGACAAACCCCGGCGTCTTTGCAGCGATCAAAGCAAGGTCCACCGTGGCCGCCAGCTTAATCTTTTTGGCGTGGAGCCGCAGAATCTTCTCTCTACCTTTCACGTCGGGGCGGTCCACCAAGACTTGGCGGTCGAAGCGACCGGGCCGGAGCAGCGCCGGGTCGAGTATCTCCGGCCGGTTGGTCGCAGCCATCATGATCACGCCCTTGTTCGGATCGAAGCCGTCCATCTCGGCAAGCAGCTGATTGAGCGTCTGCTCGCGCTCATCGTGGCTGGTGAGCATATTCATGCCGCGTGCTTTCCCCAACGCGTCGAGCTCGTCGATGAAGATAATGCTCGGCGCGTGCTGCGCTGCTTGCGCGAATAGATCGCGCACGCGCGCGGCGCCGACACCAACGAACATCTCGACAAAGTCCGAGCCAGAAATGCTAAAGAACGGCACGCCCGCCTCGCCGGCCACCGCGCGGGCCAGCAGCGTCTTACCCGTGCCCGGCGGGCCTACCAGCAGCACGCCCTTTGGCAGATGGCCGCCGAGCCTTTGATACTTCTCCGGATGCTTCAAGAACTCGACGACTTCGATCAATTCTTCTTCGGCTTCATCGATGCCTTCTACGTCGGCGAAGGTAACGCCGGTCGTCTGTTCGATGTAAACCTTGGCTCTGCTCTTGCCGATCTGCATGAGGCCGCCGCCGGCACCACCGCCCATGCGGTTAGCCAAAAAAGTCCACAAGATGAAAAAAAGCGCGACCGGCAGTACCCAGGATAAGATAACCGAAAGCCAGTCGCTGGTTGTCTCCCCCTTGAACGGAATGCCTGCCTCTTCGAGCTCCGCCGTTAACCGCGGGTCCTCAACTCTGACGACCTGAAACGGCACCGGCTTGGCGGCGCGCTCGCCAAGGCCTTTAATCTTCTGCGGCGTGAACACTTCTTTGAGCGCCTCCGGCTTGATTGCGCCGCTGATATCCTTATCCCGCACGACGAGATCGGTTACATGGCGCTGCTTGAGCAGCGTCTTAAATTGGCTGTAGGAAAGGGTTTCCACTGATGGGGCAAACAAGAAATACTGCGCGACAAACATCAAGGCTAGCGCGATGACGAAATATCCGATCGATAAGTCTGAATAATTTTTGTTCACAGGCTGTTACCGGTTATGCGCCGAAACGGATGACCACCCTAAGTGGACGCGCCAATTTTGCCCTCCCATTCTAGCGCTCGTGCCTATTTCGCCTCAGCCTTTTCCCACACTACGCGCGCGAACTTAGTATTATATCCCCACTTGTAGATGAGCTTTCCGCCTCTTGCCTTCTTAATCGAGCGTCCTAGTCGCTGTGCCAGCTTCTCGGTCGTGGTCTCGATTCGCCAGCCTCCGTTCGCCGCATCCATACGGATAATCCGCTCCAGCGGATTTTTCTCCCGCGCGCGCGATTCTTCGTTGCGCAGGATCCTCGCGATCTCTTCACGGTTTTCGGCCTCAACCCCGCGCAGAGTAAGTTCACCCTCCGGATACCGATCCTGAATCTTTCGGCATGCGGGACAGAGAACGTGATATCGGCGTGGTTCACTGGTAACACCGGCCGGCGGCGTCAGTGTCCAACGACGCCGATGATGGAAAGCGCCACAACCGCTACATTGAATGACGCCCTTCGGATCCAGCCGAGGCAGGTACATGTCCCTTTCGACATGACCCTTCTTGTACAAAGTGTTGTATTTTTTCGGCGCTGATCTCATTACCAAGCTCCTCCGTTCTAAGTTTTCGCTGTCAAGCGGTCGAGCCACGCGCCCAGCGGACCGCGGCCAATTTTTCTGACGATCGCCTCTAGTTCACCGCGATCCAGCCAAATACCATCACATTCGTTACAGCGGTCGAGGGCGACATCCTCAAACGTATAACCCTCTAGTTTGCCGGGACATTTGGGACAGCTGCGGAGCGCTTCAGCGGTTTCTACCTTTCGTAGTTGGCTGCGAAGTTTGTCCAACACTTCGCGATCCCGCTCGGCAAAGTAAATATCTTCTTTGGCCCTCTCGACCAATCGCATAGTATCGCCAAATTTATCCTTTTCGCTTTCCATAGATCTCACCTCCGCGAACTCTTCAAATAAAAAAGAACGCAGCTTTGGTGCCAGGGTAAGAATTGCTCTGCCCCTCAGATCCTGAGCCTAGTCAGGCGTTTATGCGTTCAACCGGTGGCTTTCCGAGATGCTCGTTATCAACACCGCCAAGAACGCCACATGAATTTCGCGGATTTGACAATTGCGGCCGATCCGCACATTGCGGGGAATCTCGATAAACTCTAAGATCTTTGGCTATGAGCGAAATTTTCGGATTCGATGCCTATGCCCCAAAAGAAATCGCCGAAAAGGTCCACGACATCGGGGTCACTAAATCTCGCTTGCCGTTGGTCTCACAGTTGACTCTCGGCATGTTGGCGGGCGGTTTCATCGGCCTTGGAGCGCTTTACTTCACGCTGGTGACGAGCGATGCGAGCTTAAGTTTTGCCACCGCTCGCCTTTTGGGCGGCCTCGCTTTTTCCCTCGGACTGATCCTGGTTGTCGTTGCCGGAGCGGAGCTTTTCACCGGCAATAATCTGCTGGTGATGGCTTGGGCAAGTCGGCGCATAACTAGTTGGGAATTACTCCGCAACTGGATCGTCATTTATTTGGCCAATTTCATCGGAGCGTTCGGCTTGGTCTTGCTCGTTCTCTGGTCGCAGCAATGGCGCATCAATAACGACGCAGTCGGCGTGACAGCGCTAAAGATCGCTGCCGCCAAAGCGGCGCTGCCGTTCTGGGAAGCTTTTTTCAAAGGCATTCTCTGCAACGTGTTGGTATGCCTCGCGGTGTGGCTCGCTCTTGCGGGGCGCAGTGTAGTGGACAAAATCTTTGCGATTATTTTTCCGATTTCCGCGTTCGTCGCGGCGGGGTTCGAACATAGCGTCGCCAACATGTATTTCATCCCGCTCGGCATCTTGGTGCAGGAGCACGTTTCGATGCCGGGACTGCCCACGGTGAGTTGGCCAGGTCTGATTTTCAACCTGGTCCCGGTGACATTGGGGAACATCGTCGGCGGCGCCGTCATGGTCGCGGCGGTCTATTACCTCGTCTACTGCGTTCGCTCGAACAAACCTGGCCCGCCTTAGCCGAAGCCACGCGGACCCATTTGAGCTTTGGGTCCGCTACCTTGAATTGAATTGTTTAGAAGATCTGCGAGTGAAAGCCTACGATACGGAGGCGAGGAAAGGTTCACGTTCGAGCTAGACCTTAACCTAAACCTCAACCTGCTTAAAAGTCTTTTCTCACTTGGGCGGGCGAATCGTTAACACTGGACATGTCGAGCGGGCGACCACCCGGGCTGTAACGCTGCCAAGCATCACTTGTTCCAAGCCGGTCCGTCCGTGAGTCGAGATGACAATCAGATCCGCTCTTTCTTCGTCCGCCTTTTGGGCGATCGCTTTGTACGGCACGCCTACTTCGACGACTTGGTGAATTTTCACCTTGCCGATAAATTCAGCGCAATTTTCTTCGATGAATTCCGCCAGTCGCTGTTTCTGTTTCGGCACCAAAGCCCTGGCCGGATTGAGCTCATCCGACTTGTCGAACCAGTCCCCATCTTCGCTGATCACGTGATAAACGACGACTTCGGCGCCTTGCCCGACCGCCATCTCCATGGCGTAACGCACCCCGCTGCGAGATAGCTTCGACAGGTCTGTCGGCGCAAGGATCTTTGCGATCTTCATCGATAATCACCTCACCATTCGTGTCTACGTAAACATGGCAATAACCGTGCCGCCAATGGAAGATGGCGCATCGAGCATTCCCTCCACTCGACCCTTTCCGTTAGGAGAATGCCATACCCTCGATCGAAATACTTACCGGGCTCGGGCTCTCGATCATCCGGGTCGGGCATAATGAATTTCCCGGAGCTGAAAAATCCAGGAGCTTTTTTCGCATAAATGGCAAGCTGACGTCCGACTGCTGTTCGAGCATGAACGAATTTTCTAAACAAGATGTGATATTCGTCTGGCACAGACACTGCACCGCTGCAAAAGAAGTAGTTTTTCTAAGCCGCAGGAGGACTGCATGAAGAACGCTAAAAAAAGGGTGGTTCGTGACATCATGATGGGAGCACCGGTCACGCTTGGGCCGGACGACACTCTCTCTTTGGCCAATGACGTGATCTTCCTTGGCCGCATTCGCCACATTCCAGTGGTCGAAGGGGGCAAGCTTTTAGGTCTGATCAGCGAACGCGATCTGCTGGGCACTGCCGCGAGCCGGCTTTTTGGTCTCAAGCAAAAGAACAAGTCCGATTTACTCAAGACCGTCTTCATCAAGGACGTCATGAAAAAACGGGTGAGCACGGTGACGCCGGATACGTCCATTGCCGACGCGGCTCATTTAATGGCGGACAAGAAGATCGGTTGTGTGCCGGTGGTGAGCGATGGATCTCTGATCGGTTTGGTCACGACTACCGACATTCTCCGCTACGTCGAAACCATCGGGTAGCGAAGGTCACCATCCATACCGAGTTCCTCTATGTCGAGGCCGAGAACAAAGCCTAAAGACCGCACTGAACGGGCCAGCGCGGGCCGGCTCGTCTCGGCTAGTGTCGTCGCCCCCTTATTGACCAAGGTTGCTAAGCACATGGCCCTCCTTGCCTGCTTTATGATCGTCGGCAGCGCCACCGGCCGAGCGACGATCAACGAGCTTGGCATCTTCTCCCTCATCGCCGCTGCCGCGCTGGTCTACTCGGTCGGTCGCAGTCTCGAACGACGGTTGCCGACGGCTGCGCGTTTTTCGAGGCCATGATCGTCGAGCGCCTCGAACCCGACAAAATCCTGTTCGGGCTCAAAGGAGACTTTTCCGAGGCCGTCGATCGGCTCTGCCGTCGGTCGGCGCTGCCGGATCTGGCAGACCAGCTGCGTGCCAAAAATTCCAGCCACGACCTCGACCGTTACAGTTACATCGGCGACGGTGTCGCCGTTCCCCATATACGAATCGACAATCTGTCTACGCCGGAATTGATCCTCGGACTTTCCCCTAACGGTCTTTCCTTTAACCAGCACACAGTCCATCTCATCCTACTTCTGGCCACCCCGGCGGAACAACCTGCGCAACATCTGCAACTCTTGCAGCGGGTGGGCACGCTACTCCCGGCGATCCGGGGCGAGCTGTTGGTCCAGCGTAACGCCCGGCGCGTGCTTCAAGTCATCGCCCGCGCCGAGCAGCAGTCGGCGTTGCCGACCTATCTAAATCTAACCCAGGAACAAATCGCCTTCGAGCTGCAAACCGATATCACCGACGGATTGACTTCGGCGGAGGCAAACGCCCGCTTGGGCCGCTACGGGCACAACCTGTTGCAACGTTCGCGCCGCAAGCCGTGGCAGATCAAGCTCCTGCGCAACCTGTTCAGCTTTTTCGCGATCCTGCTCTGGATCGCCGCGCTGTTGTGCTTTGTCCCCGGCGTCGATCTGCCGCAATTGGGAATCGCCATCCTGACTGTTGTCCTGATCAATGGCCTGTTCGCTTTTTTGCAGGAATATAAATCCGATCGCGCCCTCGAGATGTTACAACAGCTCATCAGCCAGCGCTGTCAGGTCATCCGCGACGGCAAAGCGCAAGAAATCGACGGCGCCCAGATCGTTCCCGGAGACGTGATTGTCGTCGAGGAAGGCGATCTCGTCCCGGCGGACTCGCGCCTGGTGGAAGCCTTTGAAGTGGAAGTGGACAACTCATCGCTCACCGGCGAATCCAACCCGGCGCGCCGCTACAAATCGGACCAGCCGATTTTGATCAAGGGCAAGTTTCTTTGGCTCGAGCTACCCAACGTCATTTTTGCCGGCACCTCGCTCTTGCGCGGCCGGGCCCGCGCCGTGGTCTTTGGCACCGGCATGAATTCGGAGATCGGCAAGATCGCCAATTTGACCCAAGAAATTCGGCCTGAGCTTAGCCCGCTGCAGAAACAGTTACGCGGCACGGTTTATGCCATCACCGCTTTGGCTGGCATCCTGGGGGTGAGCTTTCTGCTTCTAGGATGGCTGGTCGCCGGACTGACGTTTCTCGAAGCCTTCGTCTTTTTCATCGGTCTGTTTGTCGCCAATGTTCCTGAAGGACTGCTTCCAACTGTGACCTTATCCCTGGCGATGGGCGTCCAGCGCATGGCCAAGCGCCACGCGCTGGTGAAAGACCTGCCGTCGGTGGAGACCCTCGGCTGCACCACGGTGATCTGCTGCGACAAGACCGGTACGCTCACGCAAAATTTGATGATGGCCAGCGAAATTGCCGTTGACGGCAAGACCGTGCAGGTCTCCGGCGTCGGCTATCGGCCTTCTGGCGAGTTTAGCATCGAGGGCAGCAAACTTTCGTTGGAAGCGATCTCCCATTGGGCGACGCTGCGCCGCTTGCTCGAGTGCGCCTATATCTGCAACAACGCTCGTCTCGACAAGAGCGGCGCCGACTACCGGATCATCGGCGACCCCACCGAAGGCGCGCTGGTTTGTCTGGCCGAAAAGGCCGGGTTGCGCGGCGTCCATCAACGCTTGCACTTGAATCCCTTCGAATCGATTCGCAAACGGATGAGTGTGGTGGTCAAAGCGCACTACCAACGCGAACCAACGATCTATGTTAAAGGCGCGCCGGTGGAGACCCTCGATCGATGCGATCGCTTTTGTTTGAACGGCGAGGTCCGACCGCTCACCGCGGCGGACCGCCACCGCATTCTTGAGGAAAACGACGCCATGGCGAAGCGCGGCTTGCGCGTGCTCGCGTTTGCCTACCGCGACGGCGCCGAGTTGCGCAGCGCGCCGTACACGACCACGGACGTCGAGAGCCAGTTGGTCTACCTTGGTTTGGTTGCCCTATCCGATCCGGTGCGGCCTGAAGTTCCCGCGGCGATCCATGCCTGCCACACCGCGGGTATTCGCGTCATCATGATCACTGGGGACTACGCACTCACCGCCGCCAGCATCGCCGGACAAATCGGCATCGGAAAAGGCGCCTCGCTCAAGACCTTTCCCGGCGCGGAAGTTTCCGAGATGGATGACGCCCGGCTGCGTGATATTCTCGCCCAAGGTGAAACGATCTTTGCTCGCGTCGCACCAGAGCACAAACTGCGCATCGTCGCGCTGCTCAAAGAAATGGGCGAGATCGTCGCCGTCACCGGTGACGGGGTCAACGACGCGCCGGCTTTAAAAAAAGCCGACATTGGTATCGCCATGGGCCTGCGCGGCAACGACGTCGCGAAAGAAGCCTCGCGCATGATCCTCACTGACGATAACTTCAGCTCCATCGTCGCCGCCATCGAAGAAGGCCGCGCCATCTTCGATAACATCAAGCGCTTTGCCGCCTACGTGTTAAACAGCAATCCACAGGAGATGTATCCCTACATTTTTTGGGTTTTATTTCCCGGCATGCCGCTCGCGATGACGGTCATGGGCGTCCTGGCCGTCGATGTGGGCACCGATCTCATTCCGGCCATGGGATTGGGCATCGAGCCACCGGAACAGGGCATCATGGAACGGCCGCCGCGACGGCGCGACGAAAGACTGCTCTCGCTTCACTTCATACTTCGCTCTTACTTCGTGCAGGGAAGTTTGTTGGCGCTGAGCTGCTACGCCACCTACTATTATATGGGTTGGGTGCTCGGCACATGGCGGCCCGGCGAGAGTCTCGCTGCCATGCCGTCCTCTCCCAGCGGTCTCAACTTCAGTGAGGCCTCGCCGAACTATCTGCAAACGCTGACAGCCTATTTCTTCCCGACCGTCACGACTCAAATCGCCAATGTGTTATGCAAGCGTTCGTGGAAAACCTCGCTGTTCGCGCGCTCGTTTCTTGATCCGGCGCACCGCTCGGAAAAACTCCAGGCTATCGCCGGCTGGCGTCCGCCGCGTTCTACGATGCGAGTGCACGTCGATTACCACCTCCAAGGCGCGCCTCAATTGACCGCTCTCCGCGCTTTGTTCGCTCTGATCGGCGGTCTGGTGCTTCTACCCTTCAGATTGACCTGGATGCTGCTGGCGCAATCACTGATCCGCATCGAACGCCCGATCATTGTCCCATTCACGGCCTGTCTCGCACGTTTTCTGGAGCGGCATCCCATTTTGTTCAATCTCATCTCGAATCCGCTCATCACCCTGGGTATTCTCTTCGAATTGTCGCTTTGCTACCTGTTTTTCTATACGCCGCTCTCGGCGATCTATTATTTTTCTCCTGTGCCCTGGCATGTTTATCTGTTCGCCTTTCACGGCACCGTCGTCTTATTTACATTTGAAGAAGTGAAAAAATACTATCGCCGAAAAGGTCACCAGCTGGAGTTTCTCGGCTAAACGGAGGAGCGTCTATGGCACAGC
>DATBMR010000141.1:0-15058 GCA_036554745.1 Binatia bacterium | reverse complement strand
TTTCGAACTGCTCGCGCGGACTCAGAAACTCCGGATAGACGTCAAAAAAAGTGTCCGAATCGACGGCCAGGCGCGCGAAGAATTGATCTTTGTCGATGTACACGCCGGAAAACCAAGCAGCGTAGGTCACTTTGTTGACGCCCGGCACTTGCGCGATGCGGTCCCGATAGGCAAGCGGCAGCGGAAACACAAACGATACCGCATGCCGGGTGATGAGCCGGTTGGCCGCCGAGGCCTCGACGCCCGCATACCATGCGGTAACGACCGTTTGCAGCAGGCCGAACGCCATTACCGCGACGCCGACACCGACGACGGTTAGCAGGCTACGTAGCTTGTGGCGCAGCGTGTTGCGTAACAGCAGTCGAACCAGTTCCATGTTTGTTATTTGGCACCACGCGCAGAATCCCGTTCAACTTCAATTAAGAGCTCGTTTCCAGCTTTCAACCTTGACCTTGAACCTGAACCCGCTTTGAAACTACGCCAACTCGCCTTTCTCCAAGTGCCGCGTGGTGCGCGCCCGCTCCGCGGCGCGCGGATCATGGGTCACCATGAGAATGGTTTTCTTGAGCTCGCGGTTGAGCCGCTCCATCAAGTCGAGCACTTCCTCCGCTGAAGTCTTATCGAGATCGCCGGTCGGCTCGTCGGCGACTAGAATCGCCGGGTCGGTGGCGATCGCCCGGGCGATCGCTACGCGCTGCTCCTGTCCACCGGAGAGCTGGCGGGGATAGTGATGCATTCGCTCCGCCAAACCGACGACTTGCAGCGCGGTTTCGGCGTGAGCCCGGCGCTCCTTTTTCGCGAGCGGCGTGAGGATGAGCGGCAGCTCGACGTTCTCAACTGCAGTGAGAACCGGAATCAAGTTATAGAACTGAAAAATAAACCCAACGTTGCGCGAGCGCCAGATCGCCAGCTCGGTTTCGTTCAGGTCGGTAATATCGATGCCGCCGATGAGAATTTTGCCCGAGGTCGGCTTGTCGATGCCGGCGATGAGGTTGAGTAGCGTCGTCTTGCCCGAACCCGAGGGTCCCATAAACGCAAGGAACTCGCCCTCTGCTATCTCGAGGTTGATGTTGCTGAGAACCGGTATTTCGAGGGCGTCCCGGTGATAAGATTTGTACAGATCCTCTATTTGAATTAGCGGCGCGTCCATCCTGCGCGAGTATTAGTTCGTTTTCTGGGTGACTTTCGCTCCGGCTTCGATCCGTTCGTCAACCTTGGCGATCACCTTATCGCCTTCTTGAAGTCCGCTTTTGATCTCGACGGAGCCGCCCAACTTCCGCCCGACCGTGACCGGCACTTCTTCGGCGCGATCCTCCTCGATCTGAAAGACGACGTGACGGCCGTTCCGATCCGCGACCGCAGCCGCCGGAACCGTCAGCACGGGCGCGCTGTCGGTATTCACGGCGGTCCCCGCTGGGAGAAAAGTAATCTTTGCACTCATTTCCGGCAGCACGCGCTCGTCGTATTCCTTGAATTTGATTTTCACCAGTACGGTCGCTTTGGCCCGATCCGCGGTGGGCACGATATTCGCGACCAGTCCTGGATAGTGTCGCTGGGGATACGCATCGAGAGTGATCTCACACGGTTGATCGGGGGTGACCCGGGTGATGTTCGCCTCCGAGACGTCGGCGTCCACTTCGAGCGAGGACATGTCGGCAATCGTCACCACCGCGGCTTTCGAACTTGCCGCCCCCGCCAGCGGGGCGACGATCTCGCCTACGTCGGCGTTTTTTTTCAACACCGTTCCATCAAATGGCGCGATGATGCGCGTGTTGTCGACCGCCACCTCTGCCTCGCGCAGCGCGAACTTGGCGGCCTCGATAGTCGCGATCACACGCTTATAGCGCGCATCGGCGACATCGTACTCCGCTTGCGCGATCATCTCTTTTTTTACTAGGACGCGCATTCGTTCCAGGTTCTTTTTGGCGTCGTAAAGATCCGCCTCGGCGAGCCGCAATTGCTGCCGCGCGTGCTCACGCGCCGCGACAACGTCCGCGTCTTCGAGCCGCGCGATCACCTGTCCTTTGGTGACCTTGTCGCCTTCCTCGACTCCCAAAAATACCAGCCGCCCGGTGCCTTTGGACGCGACCGCCGCCTTGCGGCGCGCGACCACGTAGCCACTCGCCGTCAGCACGGCGCTCGCCTGGGTCGGAGAGGTAAGCGACGCCGTGGCCAACTGAACTTCAATCCCGGGATTGAGCCAATCCTTGAAGAAAAACGCCGCCGCGGCGATCAGCGCGAGTACGACGAACCAGCCGAGAATTTTACCGCTCGATCGTGATCTTTTCGGCGCCTTTGCGCCTGTCGGGCCGCGGTTGATGCGCAACGTTGAGAGGTCAACGTCTTTCGTTGCCATAAATTAATCAAGAGTACGGGGAATTGGCAGATTTTCAAGCCGAATATGAAATGGTAAATTCACCGAACCATGACCGTAACGACTTCGTGGAATCCCGCATGCTACGCCAAGCATGCGCGTTTCGTGTCCGAACTCGGCGAGCCGCTCCTGGAGTTGCTAGCGCCGCAGCCGGGGGAACGCATTCTCGACCTCGGCTGCGGCGATGGTGCGCTCACCGAGAAAATTAGCGCGCGCGGCTGCAGAGTCTACGGCGCAGATGCCAGTTTTGCCCAGGTCGAAGCGGCGCGCCGGCGCGGACTCAACGCGTTCGCCACGGACGCGCGACAAATCGCCGTAAAGAAAATCTTCGACGGCGTGTTCACCAACGCCGTGCTGCACTGGATTCAGCCTCCCGAAAAAGTCGTCGAAAGCGTTCGATCGTGTTTGAAGCCGGGCGGTCGGTTCGTCGGAGAATTGGGCGGCAAGGGCAACGTCGAAACCATCCGCACCGCTTTGCACTCCGGCCTGCGCCGGCGCGCCATCGATCCATGGGCGATCGATCCCTGGTACTATCCGTCGCCCGCGCAATATCATGAATTGCTCGCTCACTACGGTTTCATAGTTGATTATTGCGAGCTGATCCCGCGCCCGACGAGACTCCCGGGCGACATCCTGGCTTGGCTGGAAGTTTTTGCTCAACCGTTTGCCAAGTCGATCAGCGAAAAAGAACGCGAGCAATATCTCGACCAAGTTCGCGCTGATTTGGCGCCGTCCCTGCGCAAGCCGGATGGAACCTGGTACGCGGATTACGTGCGGCTGCGCTTCAAGGCGACCGCACCCGCGTGACACACCGTATTTTGCACTGCATCCCGTACCATAATCACCTGAGGCTTACTGTTAGAAATGAACCGGGCGGTACGACTTGAACGACTTTGAACGATGATACATGGGAGGTGGCATGCAATTTTGCCGGATCTATAGCGGGGACGATGGTCAATCGCATTTTGAGGATTTGCCGCAGGCGGATGGATCGAGGCATTTTCTAACCAACCTTCCAGTCGAAATGCTGGTCTTTAAAAACGATGTGAATCGGGACGACCTTCACGGCTGGCACAACGCGCCGCGCCGCCAGTGGTGCATTACCCTTGCGGGCAGTGTCGAGATCGGCGTTGGCGACGGCACCAAACGGGTTTTCCGACCGGGCGACGTTTTTCTCGCCGAGGACCTAACCGGTCAAGGCCATACCGCAGTGGCGAAAGACTGGGTGCGAGCGTTCATCCACCTTTAGCCTTGTGAACGGAGAATGCATTGAATTGTCGCTCGAACCGCAAGCGAGGATCTATTTGATTCCTTAAACGGTGCTCCGCGGCATCAACTAGTGTCGGATAAATTCCCGAATCACCCTGTGCGCTTCGGCGGGGTTTGAAAAGAAGTAACTATGTCGCTCATTGGGTAGCACCACCAGCTTGGCATTGGGGATGCCCTTGGCGAGGATTTCCGACGACATCCTGTGGTTGATCTCGCTCGTCATGTTCCGGTCGTCCTCGCCGACGAGAACGAGCGTGGGCTGCGTAATATCTTTGAGTCGTTGGCTCGTGTCGTGGGTCTGACGCGCCAGTAGGTGGCGCAGATAAAACTCCACGGGACAGAGATTCTGCATTCGGACTTTCAAGTATCGTTCGATCTTCTCGGGATTGCCTTTGACGTATTCCTCGGTCCAACCCACCAAAATCGTATGCTCGCGCTCGTACTTCTCATAACCCCATTCGATCATCTCCTTGCAGATCTTTAGCGGCAAGCCTTTGGTCAGCGGATAATGAGCGCCGCTGGATGCCAGGACGAGCTTGTGAGCTTTTTGGGGATGATCCAAGGCAATCAACTGGGCAACTCTTCCGCCCATCGAATGTCCCACAATGATCGCATCCTCCGCATCGAGATGATCCATTAATGCCACCACATCCTCGGCGAACATCGTGGTTGTATAATCCTCCGACGGCTTGCTCGATTGACCGGTGCCGCGATAATCGTGAATGATCACACGATGGTCACGCGAAAACTCCTCCACTTGATAAATTTTCCAAACCTCGCCGTCGCAGGCGGTTTCGCTCAAAAACACCATCGGCCTGCCTTTGCCGTATTCTTCGTAGTAGATCGCGACACCGTTTACTTTGACCTTTGGCATTTTCTCTCCTCCCACATCTAGCAGGCTGCTGAAAAGACTCATATCCTGCGTTGCGCTCGATCGTCTCGCTACAACGTACTAAGTGCGCCTCCGCTCGCCGATTTTTCGTGCGCCTTGGCTCTGAGATCTTTTTGAGCAGCCTGCAATGCGGTTTTTTCATCAACCTGCTAGCAGTTCAAAAGGTTCAATCACTTCGTTCCGTTCAACCGTTCGGCTTGGCCTCGCTCCTTCAAAACGTCTCGCTCGGCTGTTGGACGGAGCGTAGCGACATCCGATGCATATTTGAACTCCGCACCCTTGGCAACCCGTGCTCGACGTGGGAGAAGCAAAAGTCAATTCCCTTGACTGCCCGCCTCGCTTTCACGTAGTTTGCCGTTACGATACCGCCAATCGGGAGGTGCTCCATGCCGCGCCGGGTTAGAGTGAATGTTTCGCTCGCCGTTACCCTACTCGCCCTCTTTGCCACGAGTGCGCTTGCCCAGGATAAAGTGAGGATTGGCTTAAGTTCCGTCAGCGCAACATCAGGATCGATCTGGGTCGCCGAAGAGAAAGGCCTGTTCAAGAAGCATGGCGTCGAAGCCGAGGTCATTATCATCGGCGGCGGCGCCTCACGCGTTGTCAGCTCGCTGATCGCAGGCGAAATTCAGTTGTCCGTCGGCGGCGGCGATGCTGTCATTCGTTCCCATCTCAAGGGCGCTGACACCGTGCTCGCCGCCTCGCCGATGAAAACGGGGTTACAGCGGTTGATGGTCCGGCCCGATATCAAAACTCCGGCCGATCTCAAAAACAAAAGAATCGCTGTCACTCGTTTTGGCTCCGCCTCGCACTGGGTTTTGCAGCTTTTCCTGCGTAAATGGGGCATGCGACCTGAGGACATCCAGATCCTCCAGCTCGGCTCGTCGCCGGCGATGTTCGCCGGTCTGGAAAAAGGCGGGGTTGACGGCGCCGTGTTCACGATTCCGACGTTCTTTCTCGCAGAAGAACGCGGCTTCCGAATTTTAGCCGACCCGGTGGAGATGGAGATTTATTACCTGCAGAACTCGGTCGATACCACGCGCAGCTATATCAAGCGCAATCGCGATCAGGCACTCCGGGTTGTCAAAGTGCTCTGTGAGGGTCTCGCGTATTTCCAAAAGAACAAGAAGGAAAGCCTCGATGTCCTGCAGAAGAAACTGCGCATTCAGTCGGCTCAGGAGCGCGATGTTAAATATCTGGAATTGTCCTACAACCTTCTCGCCGATAAGTTTTACAACAAGGTTCCCTACGCTAACCCGAAAGCGATAGAAACGACGCTCGAGTTCATTTCTACCGAGGAGCCCAAAGCCAGAGGTGCCGATCCCAAACAGTTCATCGACGAAAGCCTGGTGCGCGAGATCGAGGCGAGCGGCTTTATCAAGTCGCTATACGAGAAAGAATACCGCTGAACAATTTGGCGCGGTGAAGATATTGGGATGGTTGATTGCGAGATTCATTCAGCACTCCACCACTCTATACGCCATCGCTCCAATCATTTGAGGAGTTTTCATGGCCGAATACAAAGAGATTCTTTACGAGAAGCAGCGTGGCGGTGTGTTGATCACGCTAAATCGACCGGAAGCGCTAAACGCAATCACCCGGCCGATGCTGAAAGAGATCCATCATGCGCTGGACGAGGCTGAAGCGGATCCTGAAATCCGTGCCATCGTCCTGACCGGCGCGGGTCGCGCCTTCAGCTCCGGCTTCGATCAGGCGCCCGGCAGCGGCCGGCGCCGTGATATCCAATGGCCCTACGGCATTCAGACCGGGATGAGCGCGGCGGATCTGATGAATTACTGGAGTAGTGACGACGTCAGGCTCATCCGAATCTTCGAAATGACTAAACCCGTCATCGGCGCCGTCCGAGGTTGGGCGATGGGGGGCGGCTGTTGGCTCGCGCTCTACACTCACATCACCCTCGCCGCAGAGGATGCCGTGTTCGCGCAACCGGAAGTGCGCCACGGTTCCAATACTACTTTCATGTGGACGCTCCTCGCGGGGTTTAAAAATGCGCTCCGCTACGGCCTGGTCGGCGACCATATCGACGCTCACGAAGCGCTGCGCATCGGATTGGTTAACAAAGTCGTTCCCAGCGAACAACTGCTCGAAGAATGCTTCACCGTCGTTGAGCGCATCGCGCACGTGCCGCCGGAAACCGTTAAGATTAATTTGCAGATATCCACCATGGGTTTGCAGATGATGGGTCTGCGCGATGCACTGCGCATGGACGAAACACTGTCGATTCCGGCCCACATGATGCTCAACGAAGAATTTCGCCGGCCCCTGGATGAAGTCCGCGCGACCCAAGGAACGAAAGCCTATCTGCAGATGCGCGACGGACCGTTTCAACCCGAGCCATTTGGCCCGCGCGCGAGGAAGAGGCAATAGTCACCGGCAACTCAATAGTGAAAGCAGAGAAGTTGAGCTTTTATTCGTCATCACTTACCCCAAGCTTGTACCAATCCAGCATTCAATGATGGCAGACCAATGACCTCCGCTTGGCGCGATCTTTCCCCGCTTATGAATCCGGCTTCGGTAGCGATCGTCGGCGCCTCCCAACGCGGCGCATCGGCGCTCAACCGCGAGCCGCGCGGCAACCGAGTCATCCGGAACTTGAGAAATTTCGGCTATCAGGGCCGAATTGTTGCGATCAATCCCAAATACCACGAAGTGATGGACTGTCCCTGTTACCCCGACATCGCGGCGATTCCGGAACGGATCGACTGCGTCGTTCTCGCGGTGCCCAACCGTTATGTGCCCGATCTCCTAGAATCCGCAGCGGACGCAGGCGTTCGCGCTGCGGTGGTTTTTTCGGCGGGCTTTGCCGAGACCGGGGACGAAGGCAAATCGCGCCAGCGCAAACTAGAAGCGTTGTCGCAGGAGCGCGGCCTGCTGATCTGTGGTCCCAACTGCTACGGCATCTTGAACGTGTTTGGCAAAGCAGCGCTGTTCGCGTCCACGATTCCCACCGGCTTCCTGGCTGGCCCAGTCGCATTGGTTTCTCAGAGCGGCGGACTCAGCACGACGATTGCCAACGCCTTGATGCTCCACCGCCATGTCGGCTTGAGCTATATCGTTTCCTGCGGCAATCAGGCCGGTGCCACCCTGGAAGAATATTTCAATTATTTGGTAGAAGACAAACATACCCGCGTGATCGCCGCCTTCGTCGAAGGATTCAAACAACCGCAAAAGCTTCTCGCAGCGGCGGACAAGGCCGCCGCTTATAACAAGCGTTTGATCATTCTGAAAGGCGGCAGGTCCGAAGTCTCGCGGCGCGCGGCCGCCACTCATTCGGGTTCTCTTGCCGGTGAGGCTGAGGTGATCGATGCGGCATTTCGTCAAAGCGGCGTGATCTCGGTACGAAGTCTCAATGAATTGATGGACGCCGTCAGCGTGTTTTCGTGTGACACTTTTGTAAAACGATACCAGGGGGGCCGGCGCATTGGTGTGCTCAGCGGTTCCGGGGGTGAATGTACGCTGGTCTCCGATGCCGCCGCCAATGCCGGGCTCGAGGTGCCGGAATTGACGGAGACGACGAAAGCGCAGTTACAGGAAGCCGTCGCGGACTTCGGCAACATGAACAATCCGCTCGACGGCACCGGCGCGATGTACGATGACGAAAAGATTTTTCCGCGTCTGCTTCGCGGCTTGATCGACGACTCCAACATCGACATCGTTACCGTCAACCTGGAAGCCAACGATCCCAGGCCCAAGGAATTGAAGAGCGGCAACCGCTTTGCCGCGGCGGTCGAAACGGCCGCGGCATCGAGCAAGAAGCCAATCGCATGTTTCAGCTCGATCGTCGGCGGGCCGGTGGATTCCGAGATCCTGGTGCCGCTGCGTGCAGCCGGCGTTCCGCTGATGGAAGGCGCTGAATGCGCCATGGCCACGATCCGCCAGCTCGTCGAGTACCATGAGTTTCAGAGCGAACGCCGCGCAAACCCGCCACGAGAAACAGCGGTCGTGCACGCCCAAAAGCCAGCTTCAGGAATCATGCCGGCGGAACAAGCCTTTCGTCTGTTCGAGGAATTCGGCATTCCGGTCGTGCCAACGGTTATGACTCGTAGTGTCGAAGAGGCGGTTGCCGCCGCAGGACGCATTGGCTTCCCGGTCGCGCTAAAGATCGAATCGCCAGAGATTTCGCACAAGACCGACGTCGGTGGCGTCGCGCTTGGTATCGCCAATAGCGAGGCGCTTAGAACCGCCTATCAGCAGATCCGTCTCGCAGTCGCCAGTCGAGCACCGGGCGCCCAGATCGACGGAATAGTCGTGCAGCAAATGGCAGGTGAAGGCGTCGAGATGATCCTCGGTAGCAAGCGCGATCCGCTCTTCGGCCCGGTGGTGCTGTGCGGCTTCGGCGGCATTCTCGTTGAGATTCTCAAAGACGTCGCCATTGGTATTCCTCCGTTGTCCCGTGAGCAGGCGCGCAACATGCTAAAACAGCTCCGCGGTTTTCCGGTGCTCGGAGGAGTGCGCGGCAGGCCGCCTGCCGATATCGACGGGCTGTGCGACGCCATCGTCGGACTCTCGCGTTTAGCATCGAGTCTCGGCGAACAACTCGCCGGCCTCGACATTAACCCGCTGATCGTTTTGCCGGAAGGCCAAGGAGTGCTCGCCGTCGATGCGCTGGTTCAGATCGAATAGTAATGTTCCAATCGTTCCAGCGGTTCCATAGTTCCAATGGTTTACTGCACGAACTGCGGGTCCTGCGTTTTGGAAAAATGAACGGTCGGAACGTTTGGAACTGGAACCATTGAAACCAGGGAGTGCTGATGCCTGATTATCAAGAAATATTGTATGAGAAACAGCGCGGCGGCGTCTTGCTCACGCTCAATCGCGCGGAGGCGATGAACGCCATCAGCCGGAGCATGATCAAAGAGCTGCACCACGCCCTGGACGAGGCCGAACAAGACAAAGAGGTCAGAGCGGTTGTCCTGACGGGCGCGGGGCGCGCTTTTTCCGCCGGTATGGACCAGGGGACGTCGTCCGGCCGTCGCCGCGACATTCACTGGCCCTATGGCATCGTTACCGGCCAGACCGCCGCCGAAGTGATCGATTCCTGGCGCGTCGATCCGCGCAACTTTCGCCGCCTGTGGGAGTTCGGCAAGCCGATCATCGGCGCCGTTAACGGCTGGGCGATGGGCGCGGGATCGTGGCTCGCCCTCTTTACCCATATCACGTTGGCGTCGGAAAACGCGGTCTTCGCGCAACCGGAAGTGCGCCACGGCTCCAATACGAGTTTCATGTGGACACTGCTCGGTGGCTACAAGAACGCGCTGCGCTACGGGCTCACCGGCGACCATATCGATGCCGGCGAGGCCCTGCGCATCGGCTTGGTGGTGAAGGTCGTGCCACCGGATCGATTGATCGACGAGTGTTTCAAGATCGTCGAGCGGATCGCCTTGGTGCCGCCTGAGACGGTCAAGATCAACTTGCAGGTTGCAACGATGGGGCTCGACGCGATGGGCCTGCGGGACGCGTTGAGCTTTGACAATCAAATGTCGGCGCCGGCTCATGTCATGCTGCGCGAAGAATGGCGCAAGCCGCTCGACGACGCGCGCGCCAACAAAGGCATTCGAGAATATCTGCAGATGCGGGACGGCCCGTTCCAGCCCGAGCCGTTTGGACCGAGAGCGAAAAAGAAAATGGACTAACGAATACTGGAATCGTGGAGTGCGGGCTTGGATTTCCGCCCCGATCTCCCAATGATCCATCGCTCCAACACTCCAGCTCAAGCAAAGGAGCCAATCCATGTCTGAGTACAAGAACCTTCTCTACCAGAAACAGCGCAACGGCGTGCTCATCACGCTTAACCGGCCCAACGCATTGAACGCGATTGACGAAGCGTTGATGAGCGAACTCGATCAAGCGCTCGTCGATGCGGAAACCGATCCGCAGATCCGCGCCGTCGTGATCACCGGGGCCGGTGAAGCGTTTTCCGCCGGTGAAGACGCCAGCGGCGATGAAACGGAAACGGCTTGGCCGTATGGCATTCCAGTCAACACATCGCTGAACGCGACTTACAACAAATTTCGCGACGCCGATCGCAAAGACATTCTCGGGCGCCAGCTTTACCGCTGGAGCTATCCCAAACCGATCATCGCGGCGGTCAGCGGCTGGTGTCTAGGCGCGGGGGCATCGCTGGCGCTCTCCTGTCATGTAACGATCGCCGCCGATGACGCGGTGTTCGGACAGCCGCAAGTGCGGCACGCCGCCAACACCGATTTTATGTGGGTTGCACTCGCCGGATTTAAGAACGCCTTGCGCTATTCGCTCACCGGCGATCACGTTGACGCCCAGGAAGCGTTGCGTATCGGTCTGGTTAACCAAGTCGTGCCCAAAATCGAGCTGCTGGAGACCTGCTTCAAGTTCGTCGAGCGTATTGCCCATGTGCCCCCGGAAACCGTAAAGATTAACCTGCACATTTCGACCCAGGGACTCGAAATGATGGGCTTGCGCAAAGCCTGGATGCTCAATGCTGAATTGGCTGCGATGGCGCGCTTGACCAAGCGCGAAGAATTCAACCGTCGCTTGGAAGAAGCGAAAAAGAAAGGCGGGCTGGAAGCGTTTCTACGCGAGCGCGATGCGCCGTTTCAACCCGAACCGTTTGGGCCGCGGGCGAAAAAACACAAGTGAATGGAAAGTGGCGCGCCGAATGTTGTGCTCCGTTCGGTGCTCTCGAATTCCAGCCCTGCTCTGCAGCGTGGGATCGTTGTCATTTCCTGCGGTCGAAATCACACAGGTAACCTATAGCTATTTGATCGCCCCGGCGTCCTTGAGTTGTTGAATCTGATCCTTGCTCAATCCCAGTATCTCACCAAAAACCTGATCATTGTGTGCGCCGATCCATGGCGCCGGACGCGCCGCGCTGGCGGCGGATAGCGACGGAATCCCGGGCAATCCGTGATGGGTGATCCTGCCCCAAGGCTCGGCTTCGGTCTCGACAATATGACCGCGCGCGCGCAGGTGAATGTCATGGAATAGATCCTCACCCGACGATGGAATGCCGGCCGCAACACCGGCCTCTTGAAGAATTCGAAAAACTTGTTTAGGCGTCAACTTACGAGTCCATTGAGAAAGTTTTTGATCAAGCTCGTCGCGATACTCTTTGCGGCCGGGGTTCGCGCTAAACTTGGGATCGGCTGCCCAGGATTTCTCGCCAATCAGGCTGACCATCTTGTGCCACTGGGAGTCGCCCGCACAGGCGATAATGATCCAGTTATCGTCGCCCGAGCATGGGTAGCAGCCGTAGGGAGCATACGGTGCGCCGAGAACTTCCTCATAACCCATGGCGTCCCATTCGTTGCCGTTGACCGTATAGTCAAGGATCGCCGGTCCCAGCATGGAGCCCTGTGCCTCGAGCATGCCGGCTTCGATAAATTGTCCCTTGCCGGTGCGCGCCTGGTATTCCAGCGCCGCGAGCACGCCGAGCGCCATGGTGACCGAACCAACCCGGTCCGGCCAGGCGATTTTGCAGCGGGTCTCCATCGGTGAGTCCGGATAGCCCCAAAGACGCATGATGCCCGTATAAGCGAGCAACTGCCAACCCCACGCGACCCAGGACTTGAGCGGCCCGGTGAGTCCCCAACCGGGCATGACCGCTTGCACGATGCCCGGATTGATTTCTCGCAAAATATCGAAGCTGAAGCCGAGCCGTTCCAGAACGCCGGAGCTGAAGTTGTCGACCACGACATCCGATTTCGCGATCAGTTGCTTGAACAACTCTTTACCTTGCGGATGGCGCAGATTGATCGTGCAGCCCAGCTTGGCGCGGTTCATACAGGCATGCACGGCAGCTTCGCGCTCCTTGCTCGCAATCGTGCCGGTTTCGATCTTGACCACTGCCATGCCGTAGTACGCGAGCAACTCAGTACCCAGCGGTCCGGCATATTGCTGCGTCAGATCGACCATGCGCAGCCCGGCAAGCATCGGCCCGCGGCTATCAGTACCAGGGTTTTGCCGCTTCGGAGCACTGGCGGCGAGCCCGTCAAGCTCGGCAAGAATTTCTTTGCGGTGCTGGTCCAACAGCGGCGCCGGTCGCCGCACGCGCATCGGCGTAAGCGACAGACGCATCGGCGCGCCCGGCGCTTTGTAGTTGCCGATCACGGGATGCTCGATCTCCTGCAGCCATTGACGCACACGGTTTTGCTCGCAGTTGACGAACTGCCCGACCGTATTGAGCGGTGCCGCAGCGAGATGGCGCGCCTGGGCCTGGTTCGCGAAATCATCGGCGTCGAACTGGCCGATAAATTTCGCAAAGGCCGCGGCCACTTCCTTGGCATGCGCATCGCGGTAACGCGAGTTTTCCCACTCGGGCCCGGCGAGCGATTTGTCGGTCATCCAGTTCTGCGCGAACTCTTTCCACATGTGCGGCATGTTCGTAGTAAAGTGCACGTAGCGACCGTCTTTGCAGCGGTAGATGTTCGTGCCGGCGCCGCCGTATGCTCTTGCGCCAGGCCGCCGTTCGAGACGGTTTTCGCGGCTATAGCGCGCGATGGAGCTGCTGTTGGTAAAGGTCAATGCTTCCTGCAGCGACATATCGATGCGCTGACCGGCGCCAGTGCTCCTGGCGTGACGAATCCCCGCCAGCCCAAGCATCGCCGCCATGGCGCCTGCCATCTGGTAGGCGAGATGGCTCGGTGCGGTGCACTGCCCTTTGGTGTTGTCGCCCTGCCCGAACAAAAAACCGCCGCTCGCATTGGCGATAGCGTCGCTGCCTTTGTAATGGCGATACGGACCGGTGCGGCCGAACGGAGTGACCGAGACCACAACCAGATGAGGCCATTGCTCCTTGAACCGCCGATCGTCGAAGCCAAATTTTTCCAGATAACCAAGCGGTGTCGCCTCGACGAAGAGCTGTGCCGACATCAAAAGCCTGGCGAGTGTCTGCCGATCCGTTTCGCCCTCTAGATCGAGAGCGATGCTGCGCTTGTTGGTGTTGGCGTGAATAAATGTGAGGCTCCTTTCCCGGTCTTCGATGTTGCCAGCAAACGGCGGCAGCAATCGAGTGGGATCACCGCCGGGCGGTTCGATTTTGATCACGTCGGCACCGAGATCGGCGAGCCAGCGTGTCGCATACGCCGCCGGAATATCTCCCAGTTCAACGACACGCAGATGACTTAAAGCTGCCTCTTGCCTGTTGTCGGCCATGCGTCGGCTTTCTTCCGTTGCTTGAATCTCGGCACCCTTGCAGAAGCGAGCCGTGGTTACTTGCTCAGGTTCACCAGCACGCGTCCGCGCACTGCGCCCTTGAGAATGGCATCGATCTCGGGGTTGAGCTCCTCGAGCGAAACTTCCCTGACAATGCTCGAAAGATCGATCTTCCATTCAGCGGCGAGCTTGCTCCAGGCCATCTGCCGCGCACGCATGGGAATCTCGACCGAATCGACGCCGAGTAAACTCACGCCACGCAGGATGAACGGATAGACGTTGACATTGAGCTCAGCGGACATGGCATTGCCGCAAGCGGCGACCAAGCCGGCATACTTGGCGCTCTTCAGCGCGGTCGCCAAAATATTGCCGCCAACCGTGTCGACAACGCCGGCCCAGCGCGGTTTCTGTAGCGGCCGGCCCGAGGTGTCGTTGGCTTCCTCCCGCGAAATAATCGCGTTAGCGCCCAAACCTTTGAGAAAACCATGTTCGGCTGACTTTCCGGTTGCCGCAACCACGTTGAAGCCCAGCTTGGCAAGAACCGCGACCGCTACGCTGCCGACGCCGCCGCTGGCGCCGGTTACCAGTACCTCGCCGGAATCCTTGGTCAGCCCGCTCGCCATTAAACGGATGACGCACAACGCTGCTGTCAGGCCCGCCGTGCCGTATCCCATGCTGTCCCCCAACGACAGACCTTGAGGCAATCGGGTCGCCCAAAGGGCGGGCACACTGATGTATTGGCCGAACCCGCCAGGTGTGTTCATCCCCAGGTCGAAACCCGTAACCGTGACTTCGTCTCCCACGGCAAAAAGTCTGGTCGTCGAGTCCGCGACCAGACCGGCCGCATCGATGCCGGGAGTGTGCGGGTATTTTTTGGTCACACCTTTGTTACCGGTGGCGGAGAGCGCGTCTTTGTAGTTCAACGACGAGTACTTCACTTCGATGATCAACTCACCAGCGGGCAAATCGTCGACTCTGCGTTGTTTAATCTCACGGACAAATGTTTTTTCAGCGGTTTCTGAAACCACCATCGCTTTAAATGTCTGCGGCAGAGGCATAGGGCAACTCCCAACGTTGAGAAATTCTCTTTCCAGCGCTATCCAATAGAACGATAACCTGTCAAGAGCCGCCACCCCACACGGCCGAGGGCGCGTCGCTCCCGAACTTTGAACATTGGAACGTTGAACTAGGCGTGGTTCTGTTAGTTGCCAGTGATACTTGCAAAGACGGTGGTGTTGAGTCCAAATAGGGGCCTGGAGGAAATCATCTATGGCCATCGAAGCAGGCGCAGGGCTCGCAGGCGTTATCGCCGGGCGGACGGCGGTCGCCACGGTTGGCAAGGAAGGCAAAGGACTGACCTACCGCGGCTACTCGAT
>DATBMR010000134.1:0-8766 GCA_036554745.1 Binatia bacterium | reverse complement strand
GATGGTGCTCGGTATTCCCTGCTTAGTCTTGGCCGTGCTCGCGTTCGTCCAGGAATTCTTGGCCGTCCTACGCGCGGCACCCAAGTCCGTCGAGGCCAAGCCCACCATCGAATCCGCCGTGGTGAAAAGCCGCGCCTTCTCGATTGTTTCATGGATTCTGGGCTTTTTCTTAGCCATTTGGCTTTTGGGCTTTCAGGTTGCCGTGCCGGTGGCAAGTCTCGTCTATTTTCGTCTTGCGGGTGAGAAATGGCCAATATCGCTGTTTTTGAGCATTACGGCTGGAGCGGTTTTTTACGGTCTGTTCGATTACTTGCTCCACCTGCCGTTTCCTGAAGGAACGCTGCAAACATGGTTGAACCTCTGATTGCTAGTTGCCAGTTGGCCAAAATGGCTCTTCGGCAGAAGGAGTAACCATGAAGAGACATTCGGCGATGCTCGCCACCATCTGCATGACCGCGGCTGTCTTAAGCCTGCCCGCGAGCGGGCGTGCCGCTGAGCTGTACGGGGGTAAGAATATTCGCTTCATCGTCGGCTTTGCCGCCGGTGGCGGTTACGACGCATATACGCGCATGGTAGCGCGATATATCGGCCGCTACATTCCAGGCAAGCCATTGACAACGGTGGAAAATATGGATGGCGCCGGCAGCGTGATCGCCGCCAACTACATGTACAACAAAGCCGGAAAAGACGGCTTGACGGTCGGCATCTGGAATTCACACAACGTCTTCAATCAGATGATGGGCGATCCGAGCATTCGCTTCGACGGCCGGAAGTTCGGCTGGATCGGTTCACCCAGCACGGATTCTGTCGCTTGCGCCATCATGGGTTTCGTCGGGCCTCGGACCTACGATGAGATTATCAAGTCAAAGAAACCGATTCGCATGGGCGCCACCCGAGCCGGCAACACGACGCAATTGCCGGCCATGCTTAATCGCTGGGCTGGCGGCAAGTTTGACGTGATTCCCGGCTACACCGGAACTTCGAAGATCCGCCTCGCGATGCGTTCCCGTGAAGTGGACGGCGCTTGTTGGACATGGGATTCGATGAGGTCCACGGCTCGTTCGATGCTCGACGCCAAGGGCGACGAACAAATGATTCCTTTTATCATCAACGGCAAATGGAATGATCCGGAAGTCAAGGATATCGCTCAGTTCCAAGAAGTGATCAAGGATAAGGACGATCTTCAGGCTTTCAAGGCTTGGAATGCGGCTAATGATTTTGCCCGGCCTTTCTCGCTGCCGCCAGGCGCGCCGGCTGAGGCTCTGACGATCTTGCGCAAAGCCTTCACGGCCACCATGGAAGACCGAGACTACAAGGCGGATGCGGAAAAGTCCAAGCTTACCGTCGATCACACCCCGGGCGAAAAAATCGAGCAGCATGTTGAGCAGATTTACTCGGTTTCACCAAACGTCAAACAGCGACTCGAATTCTTGTTCAGGAAAAAGCCGACCTCCTAAGAGGGTGTATCAATGGAATACTTGTACGCTTTCAACGAAGGATTGGTCAAGGTTCTACCGCTCTCAGCGCAAGGAACGGAGACGTTCCTTTACATGATGCTCGGAATGGCGATCGGATTCGCCGTCGGCATCCTCCCCGGTCTTGGCGGTGCCACCACCCTGGCGCTCATGTTGCCGTTTATCTACAACATGGACCCGATCACGGCGTTCGCCTTCCTCCTGGGGTCCAACGCCGTCACCGCCACCACCGGGGATATTACATCTGTTCTCTTCGGCGTCCCTGGAGAAGGCATCACCGCTGCAACCATCGTCGATGGTCATCCAATGGCGAAGCAGGGCGAAGCTGGCCGCGCTCTCGGCGCCGCGCTCATGAGCTCGCTGGTCGGCGCGGTGTTCGGCGCATTCTGCCTGGCGTTGGCCATTCCCATTGTCGCTCCACTGGTGCTGTCGATCGGCTCTGCGGAATTTTTTATGCTTGCGCTTTTGGGTATCACCTTCGTCGCTTCTCTGAGCGGTGAAAACGTTCCCAAAGGCTTGGTAGCCGGCGGCCTCGGCCTGGTGCTCGCGATGGTCGGGCTCGATCCGATCGAGAGCGTGCCACGATTTACGCTCGAAGGGGTTTTGGGCGAGGACCACGCATTATTTTTCTGGGACGGTATTTCGCTTATTGCCGTCACCGTCGGCCTGTTTGCCATTCCCGAGATCATCGATCTTGCCGTCAAAGGGACAAGCATCGCCGGTGATAGGACGCCGACGAAACTCGGCGGTGTTATGGAAGGCGTCAAAGATACCTTCCGTCATTGGAAGCTCGTGCTTCGCTGCAGCGGCATCGGTGCCTATATCGGTCTGATTCCAGGCATGGGCGGCGGTCCGGCGCAGTGGCTCGCCTATGCGCACGCGGTGCAGACCTCGGCTGGGAAAGAGCGCTTCGGCAAAGGCGCCGTCGAGGGTGTGTTGGGCCCGGGGGCGGCAAACAATTCTAAAGAGGGCGGCTCGTTAATCCCCACGCTGGCTTTCGGCGTTCCCGGCAGCGTTTCGATGGCGATTCTGCTTGGCGCCTTCATCATTCAGGGCATCGTGCCTGGCCCGGATCTTTTGAATCCGGCCAAGCATCTCACGCTCACGTTCTCGTTTGTCTGGATCATCGTCATCACCAACATCATCACCGTGGCGATTTGCTTTCTGTTTCTCAATCAACTCGCCAAGGTCACCTTCGTCAAAGGCACCTATCTGATTCCGCTGTTGCTCTTGTTGATCTACTTGGGCGGCTTCGCGGTCAAGAACAGCTTCGGCGATATGATGATGGTGCTGCTCTTCGGCACGATCGGCTGGTTCATGGTCAAGTTCGACTGGCAGCGGCCGCCGCTCCTGCTCGGCTTGGTTTTGGGCGGGATCGCCGAAAATAATCTTTTCATCGCCAGCCGCATCTATGGTTTTAGCTGGCTCTGGCACCCCGGCGTCTTGGTGATCGGAGCGATCATTCTGTTCGGCACGCTCTATCCCTACGTGCAGGAGCGGCTTAAAAAACGCGTGGCAAGCGACGTCTCCGATGCCGCGCAAAGCGTGGTCCAGACTTACTTGGTTCGGGTGCCCTTGGCCAGCCGGATCACCGCTTCTGTTTTTGCGTTGTTGATCGTCGGCGTTTTCGCTTATGTGGTCTGGGAGGCGGTATACGGTTTCGGCGCGTTCGAGCCACGCGCTGCGATCTTTCCTTGGGTGGTCGGCCTGCCGTCCCTAGTCTTGGCGCTCTATATCTTTTCCACCGAAGTTTTGACATCCAAGCGCAAGGTCAGGGGCGTCGGTATGTATCAAGTCGCCGAAGAGCCCGAGATCGAGCCGATCGTAGCGCGCCAGCGCACTTTCGCCATCGGCTGCTGGATCGTCGGATTTTTCCTCGCTATCTGGATCCTCGGATTTATCCCGGCCTCGGCGATTGCGACGTTTCTTTACCTGAAGTTCGGCGCCGGTGAGCGCTGGCCGGTAACACTCGCAATCAGCGCTGCCGCGTGGCTGTTTTTCTTCGGTCTGTTCGACTACGCGCTGCAAATGCCGTTTCCCAAAGGGGCGCTTTTTGACTGGTTGCCGGTGACTGTGGCGAATTTGCCGCAGATGATCCTGGGTTGACGAGGTTTATTTGGACTCGGGCCGGCCCCGCCAGCGCGGTTTCGCTTCCCAACATGCCGTTACGCCGGAGCTGCCTTTGGCACTTCAGCCGAATGACAGGGCCGCGTGCGCCGGTCGGCGCGTTGCGATACCTGCAGGCTTCCTTCCAGATTTTTCCTCAAATGATCGATCAAACTACGGGTGACAGGAAAAGGAGGAGTGTCTATGAAAGTTCTGCGTGTGTTTCTAGCGAGCTGCGTGGTGCTGCTGGCGAGCCAAGCGATTGTCCAGGCGCAGCAGGACCCGTTCTATAAGGGCAAGACGATCAGAATCGTCGTCGGTTTTACCTCTGGCGGCTTCTATGACCGATGGTCGCGCCTGCTTGCGCGTTTCGTGCCCAAACATCTGCCAGGCAATCCCGAGATGATCGTTCAGAATATGCCCGGCGCAGGCGGCTTGATCGCTGCGAACCACGTCTACACCGTGGCGCGCCCCGATGGTCAGACCATCGGTATGGTGTCGTACGGCATGTATTTGGACCAGATGGTCGGCCGCAAGGAAGTGCAGTACGACGTGCGCAAGTTTAAATGGATCGGCTCGCCGGAAAAGAGCGAGGTGTTGATGTATATGCGCAGCGATGCGCCATACAAGACAATCGAGGATATCCAAAAAGCCAAAACGCCGCCCAAGTGCGGTTCCACGGGAACCGCAGGCACCGATTACATTCTGGCGCGTCTGATTGAAGAAACCCTCGACGCAAAAATCGAATCGGTCCTAGGGTATCCGGGTGGCAGCGAGATCGATTTGGCCGTGGAGAAGGGCGAGGTCGTGTGCCGCGGGTTGACGGCAGCCCCTTATTTCGGGCGCGAGCCGTTCATCTCCTGGCGCAAGCGAAACTTCGTCAACGTGCTGATCTACGGCGGTGTGAAGCGCGACCCGCGCATCCCCGACACGCCGACGATTTATGAAATTTTTGACCAGCAAAAGACTCCGGAAGAAAGCCGGCGAGTCGCCGACGTCATCTTGCGCGGCGGTGATTTCGGCCGTCCCTGGGTCATGCCGCCCAACACGCCGCCGGAGGCAGTCAAGACGATGCGCGCCGCCTATGCCAAAGCAATGAAAGATCCGGCGCTGCTCGACGAAGCCAAAAGAGGCAAGATGGAGGTCGAGTATGTCCCGGGCGAAGAATTAGAAAAGCTGGCGCAGAAGATGCTTAGCCAGCCGCCGGGAGTAGTCGCACGTGTAAAGAAGCTTCTCAGCGCGAAATAACGTGGTAGTCGGGTCAAAAAGTAGGAGGACCTATGTTTCAGCGATCGAGTAGCGTGATTTTGGCGATGCTCTTGTTGGTCATGTGGAATTCGGTGGGCATAGCGCAGACGCCTTTTTACGCCGGCAAAACCATCACGATCATCGCCGGGACTAAGGCGGGAGATGTCTATGATACCTATGCGCGTCTATTCGCGCAGCATCTGCCCAAACATATCCCCGGCAATCCCAACGTCATCGTGCAAAATATGCCCGGTGCCGGATCGATGATCGCCGCCAATCATATTTACTCTGTCGCCGCACCCGACGGATTGACCATCGGTGCGATTTTTCCCGCGCTGTATTTCGATCAAATCGTCGGCCGCAAAGAAGTGAAATATGACTGGGCCAAGTTTGTCTGGATCGGCAGCCCCGTGACCTCGAATCATTTGCTCTACATGCGCGCGGACACGCCGTATAAGACCATCGACAACGTGGTCAACACATCAACGCCGCCGAAATGCGGCGCCAGCGGAACCAGTTCTACCGGCTACTATGTGCCGAAGCTGTTAAATGAGGTGGTTGGAACGAAGTTCGATGTTGTCCTGGGCTATCAGTCGGGACAGGACATCGACCTCGCGGTGGAAAGAGGCGAGCTGGTGTGCCGGGCATTCACCGTCACCGCTTTCCACGCCCGCGAACCGTTCATCAGCTGGCGCAAGAATAACTTTGTGCGTGTTTTGATGCAGACGGGGCAAAAGCGCGATCGGCGGCTCCCTGATACGCCAACCATCTATGAGCTGATGGATCAATTCAAGACCTCAAAGCCCGGCAGAAGTTTGACAACTCTGGTACTGGCTGGCGGACAATTCGGCCGTCCCTATGTCCTGCCGCCGAGGACGCCGCCGGACCGCGCGACGGTTATTCGACAAGCCTTTGAGAAAGTCTTGGCGGATGAGTCGGTAATCGCCGAGGCGGAAAAGAGAAAGTTAGAGTTCGACCCAACGTCAGGCCGGGAGTTGGAAAAATTGGCAAAAGAGGTGATGAGCCAACCGCCGGAGATCGTCGCGAAAATGAAGCAATTGCTTGCCAAATGATTCAGCGCCAAGGGGTGCCGGTGGTCGACACCAACATCGATTCTAGCGCGGGGAGGCGGAACATGAGCTTAATTTTGCGCAGCACGCTTATGCTGTTCGGTTTGATGATCTTCGCCTGCCCGGCGAAAACGTGGGCCCAGGAGCCTTTTTACAAGGGAAAAACCATAACGATTCTCGCCGGGACCGGCGCCGGCAACGTCTACGATCTCTATGCCCGACTGTTCGCGCGCCACATGGGCAAGTACATTCCCGGCAATCCCGAGATCATCGTGCAGAACATGCCGGGAGCGGCGTCCATGATCGCGGCAAATCACCTCTATAACGTCTCGAAGCCTGATGGTTTGACCATCGGCGCAATCTTTCCCGCTCTCTATTTCGACCAACTCGTTCAACGCCCGGAGGTGAAATACGACTGGAGCAAGTTTGTCTGGCTCGGCAGTCCGGTAAAATCAGAACATCTTTTCTATATGCGCGCGGATGCGCCCTACCAATCCATTCACGACATCGTGAAAACCTCTAACCCGCCAAAATGCGGCGCAACTGGAACCGCATCAACCGCGTATTACATTCCCAAATTGTTGGATCAAGTCATCGGAACCAACTTCGAAGTTATTCTCGGATACAAAACCGGCACGGATATCGACCTTGCCGTAGAGCGGGGCGAGGTGATCTGCCGGGCGTTTACCATCACCGCGTTTTTTGCCCGCGAGCCATTTTTTACGTGGGTTAAGAAAAAATTCGTGCGGATCCTCGTGCAATCGGGCAAAAAACGAGACCGGCGTCTTTCGGATGTTCCTACTATTCACGAGCTGATGGACAAGTACAAAACGGATGATGCGGGGCGGCGGCTCGCCAATGTGGTCTTGGCCGGCGGCGAGTTCGGTCGTCCTTATGTGCTGCCGCCCAATACCCCTCCGGACAAAGTGAAGATCATCCGCGAAGCGTTCGCCAAAACGATCGAGGACGAAGCCGCAATCGCAGATGGAAAACAGAAGAATCTCGAATTTGACCCAAGCACGGCTGAGGAACTGGAAACGCTGGCCAAGGACGTTATCAGTCAACCTCCGGAAATTGTCGTTAGGGTGAAGAAACTTTTGACCAAATGAAAAATCAAACAACTGGACGTGAGGAGCGCGAATCATGAAATCAATTATTTGCAACGTGGTTCTGCTATGCGGTTTCTTCGGTCTCTACAAGCCCTCCCATCTTTGGGCAGAGGATTTTTATAAAGGGAAAACGATTCGTTTCATCGTCGGGCAGGCGGCCGGCGGAGGCTACGATACCTACGGCCGGCTGATCGCGCGTCACATCAGCAAACACATCCCGGGCAATCCCGCCACCACCGCAGAAAATATGGAAGGCGCGGGCAGCTTGATCTCGGCCAATTATGTTTACAGACAAGCGAGCCGCGACGGCCTCACCTTGGTGATGTTTAACAATTCGCTGGTTGTTCAGAATGCGCTCGGTGATCCGCGGATAAAAATTGATTTTCGTAAGCTCGGTTGGGTCGGCGCGCCGAGCGTCGGCGTGCCGGTGTGCATGGTGATGGGCTTTACCGGGCTAAAGACTTTGGACGACGTACTCAAGACAAAAAAGCAGCTCAAGGCCGGCGCTACCCGAGCCGGTTCGGCCGGCTATGATCTGCCGCTGATTCTTAACCAGACACTCGGTACTAATATCGAGGTGATCAGCGGCTTCACCGGCACGGCGACCACCAGGGTCGCGTTGCAGAAGCGCGAGATCAACGCGTTTTGCTCGCAATGGGAATCGATGCGCGTGACCGCGCGCGCCATGTTAGACGCCTCGGGCGAGGACAAGCTCATTCCGTTTATCATTAGCGAGCGCTGGGAGGATCCCGAGGTCAAGGACCTGCCGCTATTCAAGGATGCGATCAAGGACCCGAAAAAATACGCGATCTTTCGCGCCTGGGCCGCGCAGATGGATTTTCAGCGGCCGTTTACCGTCGCGCCCGGAACGCCCAAGGATCGCCTGGCGATCTTGCGCAAAGGCTTGGCCGAAACACTCAAGGATCCCGAGCTGCTCGCCGAAGCGAAAAAATCGAAGCTCGTGATCACGCCGGTGTCCGGCGATAAAACCGAAAAGCTGGTCGACGAAATTCTCACGATGCCGGCCGAGGCGAAGAAAAGTCTTTCCTTTCTTGTACGCAAGAAGGGCGGCTGATCTGAAAGAGAAGCGATCTCGGCGTAAAAAGTCTCTCGCGGAGATCATCTCGCGCGAGGAAGCCATGATTTTTCAAAAACGTCGCAAGAGATTCTTATGAAAAGAGTCTTTCTGCGATTATTTTTGCTTTTCGCTCTTGCTATTCTCGGTCGCAATGTCGATGCAACGGCTCACGATTTTTACAAAGGCAGGTCATTGAACGAGTGAAGAAACTCCTGGCGATATGAAACCTCGCGGTATGAAATTCTAAACCCTGGCGCTGGAACGCGGGCAGCAGGCAAAGGAAGAAATTATATGCGGACAGTCAGAGTGGTTCAGCTGCTGGCGATCGGGACTTTGTTGGGCTTTGCGACTGGTGCAGCTCGGCTCGACGCTCAAGAGTCGTTCTACAAGGACAAGACGATTCGCCTGATTGTCGGGCTTGCGCCGGGCGGCGGTTACGACCTCTATGCGCGGACCATCGCGCGCCATTTGGGAAAGCACATTCCTGGAAATCCGACGGTGGTGGTCGAGAACATGACCGGTGCCGGAAGTATCATCGCGGGGAATTACATGTACAAAGCCGCCAAACCCGACGGGCTCACGATCGGCCATATCCTGGGCGGCCTTTTCTTGCAGCAGCTGCTTGGCAATGCGGCGATCGAGTTCGACGGGCGCAAGTTCGAATACCTCGGCGTTCCCGC
>DATBMR010000128.1:0-7560 GCA_036554745.1 Binatia bacterium | reverse complement strand
GAGGGCGGCGGCAAAGTAACCGGTCAGACGATTTATGCCGCCGACGTTAAGGTGGCGGGGTTGCTCTGGGCAAAAATATTACGCAGCCCGCATCCCCATGCGCGCATTCGATCTATCGATGTATCGCGGGCGGAAGCAGTTCCCGGCGTGCGCGCGATCATCACCGGAGAGGACGTCAAAGGCTGTCTGGTCGGCAAGCAGATCCGCGACATGCCCGTGTTGTGTTGGGACAAAGTGCGCTTCGTCGGCGATCGCGTCGCCGCAGTCGCGGCCGAGAGCACAGATGCCGCCGAAGAAGCGGTGCATTTGATCGAGGTGGACTATGAAATCTTGCCCGCTGTTTTCGATCCAGTGGAAGCGATGGCCCCAGGCGCGCTCGAGCTTCACGAGAACGTCGCCGCCTACGATGGCGCTCCTCCGAAAATTCTCGCGAGCGATTTACATAATGGTCTGACCAGACTCCACTGGAAAAAGGGCGACGTGGAAGCGGGCTTTCGTGCAGCCGATTTGGTATTGGAGCATAGCTTCCGCATCCCGGCGCGTCACCAGGGTTATCTCGAGCCGCACGCAGCGACGATCGCAATCGAAGCGGACGGGCGCATTCAGGTATGGGCGTCGGTGAAGAACCCGTTCAACGTGCGCAACCAATTGGCGAAATGTTTGTCGATTGCGGAGGAACGCATCCGCATGAACCCGGTCAACGTCGGCGGCGAATTCGGCGGCAAGGGCGACGGGGTGGAATTTCCGGTGCTCTATTTCCTCGCGCAGAAGACCGGGCGCCCGGTGAAGCTGGTAATGACGTATGCCGAGGAACTGTCCGCGAGCAACCCGGCCCATCCGACAGTGATCACCATAAAGAGCGGCGTCAAGCGCGATGGGCGCATCACCGCGCGCAAGATCCGCGCGCTCCACGCCAGCGGTGCTTACGGTGCGCTCAAGTCCAACACTTCGCTCGCCACTTGGCACTACGCCGGCGGGCAATATCGTATCCCGAACGCCGACATCGAGTTCCTACAGATTTACACCAATACGGTTCCGGGAGGCTACTATCGAAGTCCCGGAGCGGTGGCAACAGCTTTTGCGGTCGATTGCCACACCGACATTCTCGCCCGGGAACTTGGCATGGAGCCAGCCGAGTTCCGTTTGAAGAATTTTCTGAGCGAAGGCGAGGCGGACGCCGTCGGTCATGAGCTGCGCCATGTGCGCTTCCGAGAAGTGCTGCAGGGCGCTCTTGACGCGGCGGGTTGGAGCAAGCCTAAAAAACGCAATTACGGCCGTGGCATCGCCTTGTCAGGCCGCCATATTAGCGGCGGTGATACCGGAGTAGTGCTGAGCGCCGACGCTGACGGCTTTTCGATCGTCAGTCCGAGCATCGATCAAGGCTCGGGCACACACACGATTCTGCGCCAGCTCGTTGCGGATCAGATGAGAGTGCCGGTGGATCAGGTGCGCGTGGTTGTGGGTGACACGGACACCGCACCGCGTGACAGCGGGATGAGAGCGAGCCGGATGACTTATGTGGCCGGCAACGCGACCATGCAAGCGTGTGAGAGGTTGCGCGAGCGTTTGCTCGAACAGGCTGCGCGGATCCTCGAGTGCCGCGTGGAAGACGTAGAATTCGCCAACGGCAATTTTTCGCTGCGCCAAGACCGGGCGCAGCAGGTGTCGCTGCGCCGCCTGTCGGCGCAGGCGACCGAGCCTCTCGAGGTGATGGTTTACGAGGATTACCCTTACCCGGAAGACATTTCCTACATCTGCGCCCAGATCGCCGAAGTCGAGGTTGATCCCGATACGGGCGCCGTCAGCGTACATCGGGTGGTGAGCGCCCATGACGTCGGCACGATCATCAATCCGGTCGCGCACCAGGGCCAGATCGATGGCGCTACCATCATGGGCGTCGGGCAAGGTGTGATGGAAGAGCTAGTGATGGACGGCGGCAAGATTGCCAATAACAATTTAGGCGACTACAAGTTGCCGTCGATCAAGGACATCCCGGAACTTAAGACGGTCTTAATCAAAACCACCGGCGGTGTCGGCCCGTTCGATTCCAAGCCGATCGGCGAATTCGCCAACAACGCCCCGCCCGCGGCGATCGCCAACGCCATCAGCGACGCAGTCGGCGTGCGCTTGTTCGAGCTGCCGATCAAGGCGGAGGCGGTCTATCAAGCGTTGAAGCGAAACAACGACCGGCGAAGTTGATGGAGGTTCAAAACGTTCCAGCCGTTCAAAGAGTTCAAATCGTTCAGGCCGAAGGGCCAGCTTCACGAGAGAATCACCGCGGCGGCGGAGGACGCCGAGAAACAATCTTTTAGAAATACCGAACTCCGTCTGCTCTGCGTCTCCGGGTGAAAAAATTCAAGCTGGGACAAGTTCAGGGTCCACCGGGTACTGTGACAAGATTTCCGCGCCGTCGGCGGTGACGCGCAGCAGATGTTCGAGCTTAACCGGGTAGTGATTGATTTCCAGGGCGACGATCATGTTCTCTTCGAGCGAGATCATGTATTTTTCCGGATCACCGCCGCGCAGCCAAGGTGGTTCGTAAACACACAACCCGACGCCGTGGTAACCGTCAAAGCCCGGCAGGCGCATGCCCGCGCTCGCACCTTTGCCAAAGCGTCGAAACGCTTCCGTGCAGGGGCCGGGTTTAACGAACTTCATCGCTTCGGTGAGTGAACGATATGCTTCGCGATAGCGCTGCTTGGTTGCCGCCGTCGGCGTGCCACGGCTGAACGTCCGCGCAAAATCGCTGTAATAGCCGCCGGGTCCGGCCACGGTTGCGTCGCAGATCACCAGGTCGCCTTCCTTGACAACGAGATCGGCGCCCATGGGCTCGTTGTGCGGGCGCGTTTCGGCAGTCGATGAATCGTAGATCGAGATGAATTCACTGCCCGCTTCGAAACCCTGGTCCATCAAGTAGTCGAGCATGACCCGGCTAAGCTTGTCTTCCGGCGGATCTGCACGGCGCAACTCTTGACGCACGAGATCGTAGCCGTGCTCTTTCGCTCGGGTAGTCCAGCGGATCAATTGCAATTCGTCAACCGTCTTGACCGCCCGCGCTTGATTGATCGCCGGCCAACCGTCGATGAGCTCGATGCCGGCGTCTTTCAGGCCGTATACCGCCGCAAGATTCAAACAATCCACGCCAACGCGCTCGCCGGCAGCCCCGAGTTGCTTGATACCCATTACCGCCTGGTTGACGAAATCTTCGGTCGCGATCGGCGGTCGCATCGCGAACATATACGCGTCAAAGCGCAGGCTGCGGTAGTGGCTTTGGCGCGATAGCTCGCGCTGGCATATCAGCGGCTCGCCTTCGGCGGGTACCAGCGCGAAGCGCTGGATGCCGGTGGCGCGCAGGCCAATCATCATGACGGTGTTGGTCGCGTAGCGGACGTTTAAGAAATCCGTAAGCAAGAGCGCGCCGAGATTTTCGCGCCTCATCGCCGCCTGGAGGCGGACTAGCCGGTCTTTTGTTAGCCGCTTCATGTCGACGCCGAACGGCGCAAGGTCCACGTGAAACATTACTCCTCCAGTCGGGTAAGCTCTCGCCTACTGCCAATCTAGATCGGTGTCAAGTTCCAAAGGTGTTTCGTATTTGCGGTTTGGGTTCGATGCGAAATCGCGCGCGCCTTGACTTTTAGGCCGGATCACGTTGGAACTAGGAAACAGAGCGAAATCTTATGGATCCTACACTACAGGATATTTTGACTCTCGTTGAAAAGGGTACCATCGAGCAGCGCTGCGCGGCACTGGTCGTGTTAGGCGGCCTTAAAGCCAATAGCGCCGCGGTGGTGAAGTTGGTTGGAACTTTGCTCGATCAGCCGAATCCGGTGCTGAAAGATTACGCGCTACGCTACTTCGAGGAAGTACAGCCGAAAACCAATATTCCACAGCTGCTCAAGATGCTCGACGATGCGGACAAGGAGATGCAGGAGCGCGCGGTGCGCTCGCTCAGCGGCGCCGGCCAGGCGGCTGTTCAGCCGCTGCTGCAAGGCTTAGCTGGCGCGACCCGCTTGTGGCAACTCAATGCCGCACGCGTGCTGTGCCAGGTGCGCGGCAAAGCGGCGATGAAAGGCTTGCTGCGGTTGTTGGCCGATGGCAACGATGAGTCGAATCGGCTGATCTGCGATCTCATGACGCCGGCCCTGCGCGAGATGGACGCCAGGGAGCTGGAAACTCTGTACGACGAGGTCGAGTCATTCGCAGCGAAGCTCGATGTTAAAGAACAGCGGCCGGCGGTGGTTTCCATAATGCGCTTGTTCGGGCAGCTGGGGCGGCCGGAAGCACGGCGCTGGCTGGTCAAATTTATCGGCACGGAACAGCATCCCGCCGTGCGCGCGCATGCACTGGTGGCGCTGCTTCGCTGCCTGCGTGAGCAAGACATCCGCAAAGACGAATACACCAAACTGTTCTCGATCCTTGAAGAGAAGGAATTCAACGAGGCGGGACGGCTAACGCTAGACCTGCTCGATGCCCATGAGTTGCCGAGCGACGCGCGTGCTCTTCTGGCAAAACTGATGCAGAGCCCGCATACCGAGGTGCAAAGATTTGCGTTGCGAAAAATGGGCGACGTCGGGACGCCTGCCACGGTGCGTACATTGGTCGAGCAATTGGGCGATCAGGATTACCGCAAGCGCGATGTTGCCGCTAGCTCGCTCCGCAAAATCCCCGAAGCGCGCGCGGCGTTGATCAAAGATCTCACGGCGTGCCAAGACGCGAGCAAAGCCTGGAGCATCGCGGAGCTGTTGCCGTCGTTCGAAGGAAAGTGGCGGCAGGATACTTTGGATGCGCTATGGAAACGGCTGCAGAAGGCCGTTGAAGACGAAGACCGGATTCAGACGGCGTTTCTGCACGTGCTCAAGTCCGCCGATGCGGAATTTACTTATCGGCAACTGGCCGACCACGGCGCCAAGTTGGTGAAGGTCAAAAAATTCAAAGAAGCGGTGAGTTACCTGATGCCGCTCAAGGATTTTCCTGGGGTTAAACCTGAGAATAAGTTTCAGCTCGCTTTGGCGCATTTGAAGTTGCACGCGCATACGGTGGCAAGCAACCGGCAACATCCCGCCGTGGAGCTGTTGACCGAGCTCTATCGCGGTTCAGCCTATCCCGTGTTTGAGACTCTGAGGAAGGAAAAAAGCATTGCCCCTGAAGATTTATTCGCCCTCGGATTCAGCTTGGTGGAGCGCCCCGGTCAAGAGCGCGGCCTAGGGATCGACCTGCTCGAACATATCGCCGAGAAATTCCCGCGCAACAAGATCGGCAAGAGCGCGAAGAACAAATTGAAGCTGGTGGCGGGATAGGTTATTTCGGCGGCCGCGCCGGCAGCGGCGCCGGGCCGGAAAGTTTCTTGAAGAGATCGATGATCTCGGCTTCCCGCGGCAACTCGCGGAGCTGGGTTTCGAACTCCTCCCAGGTTATCGGCATGGCGGGCTCCGAGGTAAGTTTCTCGTAAGCTTTGACGTACTCTGGATCGGCAAACGCTTTGCGCATGGCTTCACGCAATATTTTGACTTGCTCCGCCGGCGTGCCCGGCGGCAAGACAAACGGCTGTCCGGTGTCACGCGCGCCGCGAAAAAGGTGAATGAGACGGCGGTCTTGATTGGAGCGAGCAAAACTCTCGATTTCGGGAAGTGTGGCGAGCCTGCGATCGGCGTGTTTGAAGCCCTTGGGAATATCCATGGTGGCGTGAATGTTGACCAGATCTTTGTCTAACCAGTGCGCATTGCGCGTCAGCAGGCTGTCCAAAATGCTCACCCTGGCATCGATTTCGTTTCTTTCCAAAGCGAGGTCGATCTCCCGCGGCGTGTAGCCGGTGACAACCCGCGGCTCTTTCATGTCGAGCATGTAGGCGAACAGCCGGGCCATGGTGTAAAGGCTGTGGCCGACGGCTGGAGCGCCGATACGTACACCGCGGGCCGCAGTTAAAGTTTCCCGGGTGTTGAAGCCGGCGGCTTTGCGCGTGAGAAAAGCATACGGCGCATAGCGGGCATGGGAGCCGAGATAAATAAACTTGTCCAGTTCATAGAGCACGTCGGTCTCGCCGAAAATCGTGCCCTGCACCATGCCGGTGATCATAGCGCCGATGGTCAAACCATCCGGCCGGACCGATTTATACATGTGATTGGCCGCCTTGCGACCGCCGGCGCCGGGCATGTACTGGACGACGATGTTAGGGTGGCCGGGGATATGTTTCTTCAAAATCGGAATCACTGCACGGGTGCGTAGATCGCCGGCGCCGCCGGCGTCAGTGCCGCTGAGAAGAAGAACATTCTTGCCTTCATAGAAAGGCGTCTGGGCCAAGGCCATCGGCGCCAAGACGATCCACTGCGCCAGCAGAAGAAAGACGGCAAGTACGATGATTTGGTGCCTATGTGTTTTTTTCATAAGCCGGTCAGCTCCCACCAGTTCTTATCCACGTCGCTGAAGATAAAATTCGTCGCGCCGTTCGCGCTTTCGAGCCTGCCCAATTCGGTAATGCCGATCGCTTCGCCGTTCGCGGCGAACTCGCGGTGGGCGTGCTCGACCTCCGCGCCCGATGCCACCTGCAGCGTGAAGCGGTTCACCGGCGCGAGGTACTGGCGCGGGCTCCGTTTCAGGACGACGATGTACCAGGGCGAGGCGGCGTGCTTGATGTACTGGGCGGTATTGAAGCCGGCCGCGATCTCCAACCCCAAAACCTCGGTGTAAAAGCGCCGGCTCCGCTCGATGTCGTCACACTGCAAAGTCCCGTGGGTGAAAGCTTGCGGCAGGTAGCCCCGGCCGGGAAAGCGCTCGTCGGTTAACGGCCTCTCCCAGTGTCCCGCGGTGTGTGACCGGCCGTGCAGCGCGCCGCCTGGATTGTAGTATTCGATCTCGAGGTGATTGCCGCCGGGCTCGCGAAAATAGATCGAGTAGGCGAAGTGCGCGCTCTGGGGCTTGGTGATCTTGCTCAAACGATATTTTTCTTTGTGAGCTTCCAGGTATTTCCAGGCTTCCTCGACTTCTTTGTGGCTGGCAACCCGAAAACCGTAGTGATTATCAAAACCTTTCTCCGGCGCGTTGGGCCCGCCTTCGTGGATGATCAAACGCCAGTTCGTATTCGGGTGCTTGAGTGTCGCTTCCCCCGGCTTTTGCTCGACGACTTCCATGGCCAGAAGATCGGTGAAGACCGGCAAAGTCTCCGCGAGCGAGCGGCATTCATAGTGTCCGGCGGTCAGCCCTGTGGTCCTGAGCATGGAATTCCTGCCTTTTAGGATTTTATCGTCATCATCTTACAAATACTTACGTGTATCTTTCAATGCTACCCGAGAGCTCACAGGGTCGTCGGTTAAGCGAGGGGTAGACCCAGGTTCCAGTATGATCGATGCTGCCGATGGCTGCCACCAACTTAATTGCGGTATAACGTTTCCAGATAACCTTCTCTCTCCAACTCGATGAGGGCGCGGGATGCGGCAGCATGTTCTTCGCTGCAGCGCATAGGCCTGCGAGTCGGCCGAATTTTCTAATCCTTGACGATCGGCGTGCACGCCTGGTAAAGCGGCTGCATAGAGGCTACTCGGTCGTCCAGCTGTGCTCTGACTCGAG
>DATBMR010000028.1:0-20683 GCA_036554745.1 Binatia bacterium | reverse complement strand
CCATCACCATCCACTCCGGACGATTTCCGGAATTCCTAAATGCATTGAGAACCTTGAGCCGCTTGGCCATTTTTTTGCGGCGCACTTCCGAATTGGCGTCGCGCATTTCCTGGTGCAGCTCTTCGGAAAGCTTGGCCACGTCAAGCTGCTTGAGCAGTTTGCGGATCGCCTCGGCGCCCATTTCAGCGACGAACTTGCCGCCGTATTCTTCAACCACTTTGCGGTAGCGCGCTTCGGTCAAAAGCTCCTTGTACTGAAGCGGCGTTTCGCCTGGATCGATTACGATGTAAGACTCGAAGTACAAAACCTTTTCGATCTCTTTGAGGGACATATCGAGCAGCGCGCCGATCCGGCTCGGCAGACTCTTGAGGAACCAAATATGAACGACCGGAGTGGCCAGCTCGATATGACCCATGCGCTCGCGGCGCACCTTGGATTGAATGACTTCAACACCGCACTTTTCGCACACGACTCCGCGATGGCGCATGCGTTTGTACTTGCCGCAATTACATTCGTAATCTTTGGTCGGTCCGAAAATCTTGGCGCAGAACAAGCCGTCACGTTCCGGCTTGAAGGTCCGATAGTTAATGGTCTCCGGCTTCTTAACCTCGCCGTGAGACCACGAGCGGATCTTCTCCGGCGAAGCGACTGAGACCTTGATGGCGTTAAAACTTAACGGGTTCTTAGGTTTTTCAAATAGGTTGAAGAGGTCTTCCATAATGCACTACCTCCGGTTTGAGCGATAAGCCTGAACGCGCCGGGCTATTTTTCCTCGACCAGCTCCACGTCCAGACCCAAGCTCTGCAACTCCTTGACCATAACATTAAAGGACTCCGGCAATCCGGGCTCGAGTAAATTATCGCCCTTGACGATCGCTTCGTACATGCGCGTTCGACCGACCACATCGTCCGACTTGACCGTGAGCATTTCCTGCAGCGTGTAGGCCGCACCATAGGCCTCTAGCGCCCAGACTTCCATTTCGCCTAATCGCTGGCCGCCGAATTGCGCTTTGCCACCGAGCGGCTGTTGCGTAACAAGCGAATAAGGGCCGGTTGAGCGCGCGTGAATCTTGTCATCAACCAAGTGATGCAGTTTCATAATGTACATCACCCCGACCGTGACTTTGCCGTCGAAGGGCTGGCCCGTTTGACCATCGTAAAGCGTCACTTGTCCGGTAGCCGGTAGGCCGGCCTTTCTGAAGAGATTAAAAATCTCCTCTTCCGAGGCGCCATCGAACACCGGCGACGCCACATGAACCCCTTCGCGGTACTTTTCGGCGAGCTTGAGAAGCTCCGGCTCTCTGACGCCGTCGAGCAGCTCGCCGGCCTCGCGCGTACCCAAGTATTCCTTCAACCGGCGCCTCAGGTTGTCGCCGTCCCCAGCGTGGGTACGCAGCAGCTCATCGATTTGTTGCCCCAAACTTCGCGCCGCCCAACCGAGGTGGGCTTCGAGTATTTGACCGACGTTCATGCGGGAGGGAACGCCGAGAGGATTCAAGACCACGTCCACCGGGGTACCGTCCTCCAAATAGGGCATGTCTTCTTCGGGCAAAATACGGGATATCACGCCCTTGTTGCCATGGCGTCCAGCCATCTTGTCACCGACTTGAAGTTTCCGCTTGATGGCGACAAAAACTTTGACCATTTTAATGACGCCCGGAGGCAGCTCATCGCCGCCTTTAAGCTTTTCTATCTTATCTTCGAAATTTCTCTTGATCTGATTGACTTGGCTCGTCGTGCTTTCAATGATACGTCCGAGCTCGTTTTCCACCGATTCGTTATCGACTCGAATCTCGCTCCAGTAAGGCATCGGCAGCTGATCGAGATCTTCCTCGGTGATCTCCTGGCCCTTATTGAGCAGCACTTTGCGGCTGTCATCACTGATCCGCCCGGCCAATCGGCGTCCGGCCAACAGCTTTTTTAGACGTCGAAGGGCCCCATCTTGTAAGATACGGATTTCGTCGTGCTGGTCTTTTCGCAGTCGAGTGATTTCTTCTTCCTCGATCATGCGGCTGCGTTCGTCCTTACCGAGACCTTTACGCGCGAAAATTCGCACGTTGATCACGGTTCCCTCGACTCCTGGGGGCACACGCAAGGACGTGTCACGCACTTCACCGGCTTTCTCCCCGAAGATCGCTCGTAACAGCTTCTCTTCTGGCGACAGCTGGGTTTCACCTTTCGGCGTGATCTTCCCGACCAAGATGTTACCGGGTTTCACCTCGGCGCCGATGCGAATAATGCCGCTTTCGTCAAGATCCGTCAGCGCCTCATCTCCAACATTGGGGATATCACGGGTGATCTCCTCGGGACCAAGCTTGGTGTCGCGGGACACGCATTCGAATTCCTCAATGTGAATCGAGGTGTAGATATCTTCCTTGACCACGCGTTCGCTGATCAAGATCGAGTCTTCAAAGTTATAACCACCCCAGGGCATAAGCGCGACGACGACGTTTCGTCCCAACGCCAGCTCACCCATCTCCGTCGAGGGACCGTCGGCGATGACATCGCCCGCCTTCACTTGATCGCCGACCACGACGATCGGACGCTGGTTGATGCAAGTATTCTGGTTCGAACGCTGATACTTGATCAGGTTATAAATGTCGACGCCGGTATCGCGCGTGCCCGATGTCTTATCCGCCTTGATGACGATCCGCGTCGAGTCCACGCTCTCCACCACACCATCACGACGCGCCACAACCGTCACCCCAGAATCGCGCGCAACGGTCTTTTCCATGCCAGTTCCAACAAATGGGGCCTTGGTTCTCAGCAAAGGCACCGCCTGGCGCTGCATGTTCGAACCCATCAAAGCCCGGTTGGCGTCGTCGTTTTCCAAAAACGGAATCAAAGATGCGGCCACACTCACCAACTGATTAGGCGACACGTCCATAAAATTGACTTCTTCCGGACGAGCCATGACAAACTCTCCGCCTTTGCGAGCCGAGACCAAGTCGCGGGTAAAATTGCCGCGACCGTCAATCGGTGCATTAGCCTGAGCGATTACGTGATCCTCCTCTTCGAGGGCCGAGAGGTAACGGATCCGATCGCTCACCCGACCGTTTTCGACTTCGCGATAAGGCGTTTCGATAAAGCCGAAATCATTGACACGCGCGTAAGTCGTCAATGAAGCGATCAAGCCGATGTTCGGCCCCTCCGGAGTCTCGATCGGACAGACACGGCCGTAATGCGTCGGATGCACGTCACGAACTTCGAATCCAGCGCGCTCGCGCGTCAATCCACCCGGGCCAAGCGCCGAAAGACGGCGCTTGTGCGTAATCTCAGAGAGCGGGTTCGTCTGGTCCATGAACTGAGAAAGCTGGCTCGAACCGAAAAACTCTTTGAGCGCCGCTGAAACCGGCTTGTAATTGATCAGCTCCTGCGGCATCAAAGTTTCTATGTCTTGCAGACTCATTTTTTCTTTAATCGCCCGCTCCATGCGCACCAAGCCGACGCGGAAGTGGTTCTCCACCAACTCGCCGACCGCACGAACCCGGCGATTGCCGAGGTGATCGATATCGTCCACCGAGCCGTTGCCGTTTTTGAGCTCCATCAAGTAGCGGACGACTTCGAGGATATCCTCTTTGCGCAGCGTTCCTTGCTCGAGCGGAATGTTGAGCTTTAGGCGGTGATTCAGCTTTAGCCGGCCCACCTTGGAAAGATCGTAGCGATCCGGATTGAAAAATAAATTGTTGAAAAAGTTAGTCGCCGATTCGATCGTCGGAGGGTCCCCCGGGCGTAGCCTCCGGTAAATCTCCAGGATGGCGTCCTGAGGCGCACGAATCCGATCTTGCAGCAGGGTATTTCGCAGGTAGGGGCCGACGCTGGATTCATCGATAAAAAGCACCTCGATTTGATGAATGCCTTTTTCACGCACCAAGTCGAGTTTTTCCTGGGTGATTTCCTGATTGCATTCGACCAGCACTTCCTTGGTCTGCGAGTCGACAATGTCGTGGGCGGCGACCCTGCCGATAATGTCTTCCCACGCGATCGGCACGTGTTTCACCTTGGCCGCTTCGAGTTGGCGCAGGACCGGTCGTGTGAATTTCTTTCCTTCTTTGACAATGATGTCATTGCTTTTTGGATCGCGCACGTCGACGCTCACTTTAGCACCCAATAGTTGATTGGGGTTAAAGACCAGCAACGGCCTGCGCCCATCGAAAACAATCGTGTCGCTGCGATAGTAGTAATTGAGCAAATCTTCCGTAGTCATGCCGAGCGCGCGCAGTAGCACCGTAGCGTGAAATTTGCGCCGGCGATCGATCCGCACGTAAAGAATGTCACGCGGATCGAACTCGAGATCCACCCAGGAGCCGCGGTACGGAATCACCCGCGCCGAATAAAGCAATTTGCCACTGGCATGGGTCTTGCCCTTGTCATGCTCGAAGAAAACTCCCGGAGAGCGGTGCAACTGGCTGACAATGACCCGCTCAGTGCCGTTAATCATGAACGTGCCATTGATCGTCATGAGCGGGATCTCGCCGAAATAGACTTCCTGCTCCTTGACGTTTTTGATGCTGCGCGAGCCGGTGTGAGGATCGACATCCCAGAGAACGAGCTGCACGGTCACTTTTAGGGGTGCCGCATAGGTCATGCCGCGCTGATGACATTCCTCGACATCGTATTTGGGTTCGCCGAGAGAGTAGCTTACGAACTCCAAAGAAGAGGTTTCGTTGAAATCCTTGATCGGGAAAACCGACTTAAACACCTCCTGCAAACCGATGTTTTGACGCTCCGTCGGAGCGCCGTCTTTTTGCAAAAAAAGATCATACGAATTCTTTTGAATCTCGATTAAATAAGGAAGATCAATGATCTTTCTGATCCTTCCAAAATTTCGCCGAAATCTTAAATTGTTGGGGACTTGAAACGCCATGCGCACTCCCTTGTCGAATTTCCGGTCGTCGATTGATCAAACCACCGTCACGGCCCGCTGCCGGCGACGACTTATTTTATTTCGACTTTCGCGCCCTGCTCCTCGAGTTTTTTCTTAATGGTCTCGGCCTCGGCTTTGGAGACCGCTTCTTTCACTGGCTTCGGCGCACCGTCGACGAGATCCTTCGCCTCCTTTAAGCCCAAACCGGTCAATTCGCGCACGACCTTGATGACCTGAATCTTCTTTTCACCGGCTTCGGCGAGGATGACGTTGAATTCGGTCTTCTCTTCCACGGCAGCAGCGGGCCCCGCTGCTGCGGCAGCGACTGCCACCGGCGCCGCCGCGCTCACTCCCAGCTCTTCCTCGAGCTCTTTGACCAACGCCGCTGCGTCCATTAACGTCATGTTCTTAATAAAATCTTTGACTTGTTCCTTCGATACGGCTTCCATAGCAGTCTTTCCCCCTTTTATGATTGCTTCACGAGATTCTACTCATTCTCAGCCTTCGCCTTACGAAGCGATTCAATCAGCCTAACCACACGCGCTCCGGGCTCCTGAATCAGCCTCACCAGTTGGGTGGCCGGCGCATTGATCAGCGCCAGCAACTTGGCCTGGAGCTCCGGCTTACTCGGCATCTGGGACAAAACCTTGACGCCAGTGGTATCCATGAACTGGCCTTCAAACATCCCGCCTTTGATCGCAAGCTTGTCATGATCATCGGCAAACTTGATGAGCGCCTTAGACAAAACTACCGGATCATCATAAGCGAACACCCAGCCATTGGGTCCTTCGAGCAACTTTTCGAGCTCGCGGAAGGCCGTATCCTGCAAAGCCCGCCGCACCAAGGTGTTCTTGATGACCTGATATTCACCCGATGCCTGGCGAATCTCGCGACGTAAGCGCGTCATTTGCGCCACGCTCAAGCCACGATACTCCGTAACGATCGCCATCTTGGCTGACTTGAGCCGCTGCCGCACGGCGCTAACCGTTTCAGCCTTTTCACCGTGACTCGCACGAATAACTTCCACTTCCGACATACCTTTCTCCCGCCTGCTGAACGCCTGATCACACTTAGAATGCTTGTATCGCTGTTAGGCTGCCATCCCCCGGATCTGTGCGAGATCGATTTTGATCCCCGGACCCATGGTTGTCGTGACGGTCACTCCCTTAATATAATTACCTTTTGCCGATGCTGGCTTGGCACGCAAAATAGACGCGAGCACGGCCCTGGCATTGTCGATCAACTGTTCCGAGCCAAACGAGGCTTTGCCCACCGGCACATGGACGATACCCGCCTTGTCCACACGGTACTCGAGCTTGCCGGCCTTGATTTCCTTGACCGCCTTCCCGATATCCATGGTTACGGTACCGGTCTTGGGATTGGGCATGAGCCCACGCGGTCCGAGAATCTTGCCGATCCGACCCACCGCCGCCATCATGTCCGGCGTGGCCACGGCCTTGTCAAAATCCAACCAACCTTCGGTTATTTTCTTCACCAAATCATCGCCGCCGACGAAATCCGCACCTGCCTCCTGCGCTTCCTTCTCCTTCTCTCCTTTGGCGAAGGCGAGGACTCGGACGGTTTTGCCCATGCCGTGCGGCAAACTGACGGTGCCACGGATATTCTGATCCGCCTGGCGGGGATCGACGCCTAAACGGATCGCGATCTCGACCGTTTCATCAAACTTGGCGCGGGCGGTTTCCTTGACCAGACGCAAGCTATCCTCCAGCAAATAGCGCTGGTTACGGTCTACCTTGGCCAATGCCTCACGATACTTCTTGCCGCTCATAACTCCCTCGCGAATCTAACCCTCGATTTCCAAACCTATGCTGCGCGCCGTACCCTCGACCGATTTTTCCGCCGCCGCAAGATCTTTAGCGGTCAAATCCTTCAGTTTTAGTTCTGCGATTTGTTTTACCTGGGCACGCGTAACCTTACCCGCACTGGTTTTCCCAGGTTCCGAAGAGCCCTTCTCAAGCCCAGCAGCCTTCTTCAGCAACACCGACGCAGGCGGTGTTTTGGTGACGAACGTGAAAGAGCGATCGGCGTACACCGTAATGATTACCGGAGTAATCATGCCTTGCTGCGCCTGAGTCGCGGCATTAAATGACTTACAGAATTCCATGATATTCACGCCGCGCTGCCCAAGCGCCGGCCCGACGGGTGGGCTGGGGTTGGCTTGACCGGCGGGGATCTGTAGCTTGATCTCTCCGATGATTTTTTTGGCCATGACTCCTGCAATCCTTCGTTTAGTTGCGCTCGACTTGGACGAACTCAAGCTCCACGGGAGTTGCTCGTCCGAAAATGCTGATCAACACCCGGAGCTTGCCTTTATCCGGCTTTACCTCTTCAACCACGCCATTAAAATCGGCGAACGGGCCATCGACGACTTTCACGTTTTCACCGACCGAGAACAAAACGCGTGGCTTGGGCTTGATCGCCCCTTCTTCCATCTGTTGAGTTATCGCCCGCACCTCCTCATCGCTCACCGGGGGCGGGTTGGTGCTACCGCCCACAAACCCGGTGATTTTCGGAGTTTCTTTGACGACGTGCCAGGTATCATCGTTCAGCTCCATTTGCACAAGAATATAGCCGGGGAAAAATTTACGTGACGAAGTCTTTTTTTTCCCCTTAACGAGTTCTACAACCTTTTCCACCGGTACGAGTATCTCGCCAAAGTATTCCTGCTTGCCGAGCGCTTTGATGCGCTCCTCAAGTGCCGCCTTGGCTTTTTGCTCATAGCCGGAGAAGGTGTGAACGATGTACCACTGTTTCGCCATGCGACAGCCTAATCGATCATCCGATGATGACCTGAATAGCCTTGGTCAACGCCAAATCAACCAACGCCAAATAAGCAGAAATCAATAGAACCAGGACGATAACCACCAGTGTTGCGGCGTAGGTTTCCTTGCGCGCGGGCCAGTGAACCTTTTTGAGCTCCTGCCAAGCCTCCTGGATGAATTCGGTACCATGCCGAACCCCATCCTGGAGCGTTTGAATCCAATCCCCCATGAAGCGCCATACTCCTGAACTGGCGGGTCAGGCAGGACTCGAACCTGCAACAACCGGATTTGGAGTCCGGCGCTCTACCAATTGGAGCTACTGACCCTGCGGCAACGTTAAACTTTGACCTCTCGATGTAAGGTGTGGGTCCGGCAAGAAGCGCAAAACTTCTTGAAAGACAATTTCTCAGTGGTCTTCTTCCGGTTTTTTGTCGACGTGTAATTCTTCCGTTTACATTGGTCGCACGCAAATCCTACGAGTTCCCGCATGGCCCCAACCCTTTCTCAGCATGCGCTGGACTTATTGGATAATCTTAGTAACGACGCCTGCGCCGACCGTTCGGCCCCCTTCACGAATGGCGAATTTCAGGCCATCGTCCATGGCGACTGGCGTAATCAAGTCGATCTCGACATTGATGTTATCGCCTGGCATAACCATTTCCGTGCCTTCGGGCAGCTTCACGACGCCGGTAACGTCGGTCGTGCGGAAATAGAATTGGGGCCGATAGCCGTTGAAAAACGGCGTGTGACGTCCGCCTTCTTCCTTAGTCAGCACGTAGGCTTCGGCGTTGAATTTAGTATGCGGCGTAATGCTGCTCGGTTTAGCCAATACCTGACCTCGCTCCACCTCTTCGCGCTTGGTGCCGCGGAGAAGCACTCCGATATTGTCGCCGGCCTGCCCTTCATCAAGCAACTTACGAAACATCTCGACACCCGTAGCGACCGTCTTTTGAGTGGCCTTGAAACCAACGATCTCGATTTCATCCCCGACTTTAACTACCCCGCGCTCGACGCGACCGGTGACGACGGTTCCGCGCCCGCTGATGGTAAAAACGTCTTCCACCGGCATGAGGAATGGCTTGTCGATATCGCGCACCGGCTCCTGGACAAAGGAATCCACGGCATCCATGAGCTTGAGAATTGCGCCTTCTCCCATTTCGGAGGTGTCGCCTTCGAGCGCTTTTAAGGCGCTGCCGACAACGATCGGCGTATCGTCTCCTGGAAACTTGTATTTCGAGAGCAGCTCGCGGACTTCCAGCTCGACGAGATCGAGCAATTCTTTATCATCGACCATGTCAGCCTTGTTGAGAAAAACTACAATCGCGGGAACACCAACCTGCCGGGCCAACAGAATATGCTCGCGGGTTTGCGGCATCGGCCCGTCTGCGGCCGAAACGACGAGAATCGCGCCGTCCATCTGAGCGGCGCCGGTGATCATGTTTTTGACATAGTCTGCATGACCGGGACAGTCGACATGGGCGTAGTGCCGCTTCTCGGTCTCGTACTCGACGTGGGCAATATTGATCGTGACGCCGCGTTCTCTTTCTTCTGGCGCTTTATCGATCTGATCGTAAGCGAGATATTTGGCCTTTCCCTGCTTTTCCAAAACTTTCGTGATCGCGGCGGTCAAAGTGGTCTTGCCGTGATCGACGTGACCAATGGTGCCGATGTTCAGGTGCGGCTTCTTTCGTTCAAACTTCGCTTTGCTCATCTCTTCCTCCTAATGATTTCCCAATCAAATCAAACAACCTAATGATTCATCGCCGCAATCAGAACTCAGGAAAGCCCAGGAGCGGGATTGAACCGCCGACCTCGTCCTTACCAAGGACGTGCTCTACCGACTGAGCTACCTGGGCATTGCGGGTAACGGCCGAAAACCGCATGGCTGACGCCCCCAGTCTGTGCAAACTGACCTGCGGCGATCCGCGGCCAGGTGTCAGCTACAAACAAAAATGGAGCGGGAAACGGGACTCGAACCCGCGACCCCAAGCTTGGAAGGCTTGCGCTCTACCAACTGAGCTATTCCCGCAGAAAATGGTGGAGAGGGAAGGATTCGAACCTTCGAAGGCATCGCCGGCAGATTTACAGTCTGCTCCCTTTGGCCACTCGGGAACCTCTCCTTGTCCCTTCACCCCTCTTACAATAGCGATTTCGTTCAGAAAGCCAGTGTCGCGCAAGCAGCTGGCAGCTGGTAATGTGCGGCTGGAGCTGGCGATAGGACTTGAACCTACAACCTGCTGATTACAAATCAGCTGCTCTGCCGTTGAGCTACGCCAGCTCGGCATTAATCACCGTTTTATGCGCCAGCGCCTATTCTGTAAATTTGCCCCTGAATCAGTAGCTTAAGCGAGAAATGAATACGGTCAGTGATGGCTTTCCGTGCGGCATCATCGCCAGCTTAGACAAACCACGGCGCCAAGGCGCCTGTTTCCCCGTTTGTAAACGGTTATTTAAAGCACCTTCCATGTAATATGTCAATAGCCTTCCTTGCGCTCTTAAGCGCTGCCATTTCTTCTCGTTTCCACCCGCTCCGTACCTCCAACTCGCCGAGATTGACGCAGCAACTCGTAAAGAAACACTGCGCCCGCAACGGAGACATTAAGAGACCGCACCTTGCCAGCCATGGGGATAGAAACCGCAAAGTCGCACTCCCGTAAGTTGATCGGCCGAATGCCCAGGCCCTCGCTTCCTACAACGATCGCTAAACGCGCCGGATAACTCCTCTCGTAAATGCTTTCCTTACTCCCGGCATCCAACCCGACAACCCAATAGCTGTGCTTCTTCAACTCCGAGAGTGCTCGGCGAAGATTCGTGACCTTGGAGATATTGACGTGGTGGACCGCTCCGGCGGAAGCCTTAACGGTAAGCGCCGTGACTTCGACCGACCGATTTTTGGGGATGACAATATAGCGAACACCCGCCGCTTCCGCCGTTCGCAGAAGCGCGCCGAAATTTCTTGAATCGGTTAATCCGTCCAGAACCAAAATCCTTTCCGTGACGGTTGGGGCGGCAATTCGCTCAAGCACCTCAACAAATGGAAGGTAACGAAAAGCAGTCACCCGCGCCACCACCCCTTGATGTCGTTGTCCACCGCTCAGCTGATCAAGGACCTTCGGGTCCACTCGAGTGAGTCGAATGCCGAGGCGTGCCGCATTGCGGCTGATATCTCGCAACGCTCCTCGGTCGGATACTTCGGAGACTAAGATTTCCACCAGATCTTCGGAAGATGCTTTGAGTTTTTCAACGACGGGGTTGACACCGAATATCAGGTCTTGATTTTTGACCATAGCAGCCGAGCCTTGGATTTTACAAAGAATAACGCACCAGCTAACATGACAGCATAGTGAGACGGAAAATCCTTTTTCGTTATTTTGTTACGGAAATTCTACCGCCGTTTTGCATCGGCCTTTTAGCCTTCACATTCATTTTGCTGATTGGACGAATGTTAAAGCTCATCGAGCTGGTACTAACCCGCGGCGTTCCGATGCTACAAATCGGCAAGCTCCTTTCACTGATTCTGCCTACGTTTTTGGAAATGACGGTGCCGATGGCGTTTTTGCTGGCGATCCTTTTAGGCTTGGGGCGAATGTCCAATGATCAAGAACTCCTGGCCATGAAGGCTTCCGGAGTGAGCCCGGCGCAAATTTTATGGCCGACGATTGTCGTCGCGCTCATGATGGCGGCGGTGACTTTGGCTTTGACCCTATTCGTACGTCCAGCGGCGAACTTCGCACTAAAAAAAGAACTTTACAACATCGCGAAGAGCCGCATCGGCACCGCGCTCAAGGAGAAAATCTTCAACGACGACTTTCCAAAAATCTTGATCTACGTGGAAGAAATCATTCCCCCCGGCAACACCGCCCAAGGCGTACTAATCGTCGACAAGCGCGATGCCACGCGCGAGGATATTATTTTAGGTAAAGTTGCTCGCATTACCAGCGATGAAGAATCAAACAGCCTCGGTTTGAGACTGTTCGACGGATCGATTTACCAGCGTGATCCGAACCGAGCGGGTTTTAGCCAGACTCGTTTCAATATCTACGACTTTAAACTCAGCCTTGACGATTTGGTTGGATCCGTGCGCGAACGCGAATCCGGACCCAAAGAGATGCCACTCGGCGAACTGCTCAGTTCGATCGAGGCTAAGCAAACCCGCGGGGCGAATGCCACTGCCGAGCGAATGGAACTGCACCAGCGAATTTCCTTCCCGTTCGTGCCGCTGATCTTTTGCCTTCTGGGTGTTTCGTTAACGTTACTCTCGCGAACAACCCGAACCAGCCGTTCCTGGGGATTGATGTTATGTTTTTTCTGGCTCCTCGCCTACTACGCATTACTGTCTCTGGGCAAGGCGCTTGGTGAAAAAAATCTCCTCCATCCTGCGCTGGCAGTCTGGTTGCCTAACTTTGTTGTAGGCGGCATCGCTCTTCATTTTTTTAAGCAAGCCCTGAGGGAAGCGCCACTGTTTCTGCCGAGCGCCTAGGAAAGCGCCGTTTCCTCGGCAGGCCAGCTGGTCCAGACGCTTCGAACGAACGGCCGGAGCTGAAGGCAGCAATGAGGCTCCATTTCAAATTTCTTCCTCTCGGAAGCATTCTCGATCGCTACTTGGTGGTCGGATTTCTGCGGATCTTTTTTATAAGTCTCGCGGTGATCACGTCGCTTTATGTCACGGTGGACTTCTTCGACCGAATTGGCTCGTTGATGGAGTCTGCAGCAAGCTTCTCGACTATTGCACGATATTTTTTTTACAAGGTGCCGCTCCTGATTTCCCGAACGATTGGATTTGCGACACTTTTCTCCACGCTTTTCCTGTTTGGAACGTTGGCACGGTCACGCGAGATCATTGCGATTCGTTCGAGTGGAATTTCCATCGGGCGAACCGCCTTGCCCCTACTGCTCCTCGGACTGGTGATCTGTGCCGGCACGTTTGTCTGGAATGAGGCCCTAGTCCCTATGTTCACCCGCAATGCGGAAAACATTTACAAATATGAAATTAAAAACCGGCAGCAAAAAAGCTTGCTGGGAACCCAAGACATTTGGATTCGCGGCGATGGCAGCTTCATCAATGTAGATTACTTTGATACGCGGACGAGTACACTCGAAAACGTTACAGTTTTTCAGCTTAACCGAGATTTCAGTTTACGCGCTTTCATAGAAATTCCCCGAGCTGAGTGGACCCGTGATGGGTGGAAGACCAACCAAGCGACGGAATGGAACTTTTCCCCCGACGGCAATCCATCGCAACAGACCATTACGGCCGCCCTACCCATCACCGAGACACCGGAGGATCTCAAACTATTAGCGCGGGATGCGGAAGAATTCTCTTACTTCGATCTGCAGAAGCAGATCACCGACCTCCGGAGCAAGGGTATCGACACGGCAGCGTATGAAGTCGATCTTCAAACAAAATTGGCTTTGCCCTTCATCGCGCCGATCATGGTATTGTTGGCGATTCCGTTCGCCCTCAAGCGTCATCGCGGCGGCAGCGTCTCGCTAAGCTTCGGCATCGCTACGGTCATCGGCTTCAGCTATTGGGTACTCACCGCGTTCTGCATTTCGCTTGGACATAGCGGCGCGTTGCCCGGATGGATTGCGGCTTGGACGCCCAACTCTATCTTTACGATGATCGCGATGTTTTTCTTTACGGCTGAGGAGTGAAAAGAGACAATTTCGGATGGAGCATTGGTTGCTCAGGAGCCTCAGAAAGCACTCGTCGATGAGCAACGCTGAAGATGGTTAGGCCTGCGGGCGGGACGTGCAAAAAATCTAACGTTTGGAATACTGCGGCCGTTTACGCGCTTTATGCCGGCCGTATTTCTTACGCTCGACTGCTCGCGGATCACGAGTGACGAACCCGGCTTTTTTTAGCGGCAAACGAAAGTCTCCGTTCACTTGCATCAGTGCCCGCGTGATACCATGGCGGATCGCGCCGGCTTGGCCGGAATTGCCGCCGCCGTTCACATTAATATCGATGTCGAAATTACCTGTCGTTTGTGTTAGTTCGAAAGGTTGTAGCACGATCATCCGAGCAGTTTCGCGGCCAAAGTATTCCTGCAACGATCGATCATTGATCGTAATTCGGCCTTTGCCCGGCCTTAGAAAAATCCGCGCAACAGAGGTCTTTCTTCTTCCGGTGGCTGTGAAAACTTTATCGGCCATGCATTATGCTCCTAAGATAGGATTGTCAGAGTTTGCGGTTTTTGCGCGCTGTGAGGGTGGTCCGGACCGGCATAGACTTTGAGTTTGGTTACCAGTTTCCGGCTCAAGCGGTTTTTCGGTAACATCCCCTTCACCGCAAGCCTCACCAATTCCTCCGGCTTTTCCTGCAGCATCTGTTCCGCAGTCCGTTCGCGGATTCCGCCCGGATATTCCGTGTGACGGAAATACACTTTTTTTTCCAGCTTTGCACCGGTTAACTTCAGCCCGCGCGCATTGATCACGACCACGAAGTCTCCGGCATCTTGGTTGGGTGTATAAACCGGTTTATGTTTACCGCGGAGAACCTTCGCAATCTCGGTGGCCATCCGCCCAAGAATTTTCCCGTCCGCATCGATGACGTACCATCGGCGTTGAGCGAGAGCTTCTGCTTTATTCATATTTGTTTCCGTATGGACGAAGTGGCGGGGCCGACGAGACTCGAACTCGCGACCTCCGGCGTGACAGGCCGGCGTTCTAACCAACTGAACTACGACCCCGACATTACATTCGCTAATTGTCTTGGTGGGCGGTACAGGATTTGAACCTGTGACCCCCGGCTTGTAAGGCCGATGCTCTCCCGCTGAGCTAACCGCCCTCCGCCTTCAGCAGGGTCGACTCAGCGCCGCCATTGAAAATCTCCAGCTGTCGCTTCAATCGTGTGGGCGCAGTCCTCTCCGTATTGAAGACTAAGATGCTGGATGAGGATTCGGCAGCCGGCGTAAGGGAGGTTTATAACAGCAGAGGTGCCGGGTGTCAAACCACCCGGCACACTATATGCCGCTTCAACTTAATGAGCTGGTGATCTACTGAGGCAATATTTCGGAGGCAGGAGCTTCGTCAACCTTATCGGGATAAGCAGGCGATTCATCCTTGGACTGGCTCTCATCAGCTGGCGTCCGAAACAGCCGTGCCGGATCGTCGAGCGCGAGCGCCTTCTTCAAAACATCGTCCATGTGGGACACCAATTCAAGTTGGACAGTCTTGAGCACGGTCGCGGGAATTTCCTCAATATCTTTTTCGTTGTCTGCAGGAATGAGAACCCTCTTGATACCCGCGCGATGTGCTGCCAGAACCTTCTCTTTGAGGCCGCCGATCGGCAAGACGTTGCCGCGCAAAGTAATTTCGCCGGTCATCGCCAAATCGTTAAAGACCGGAATCTTCATTAAGGCAGAGACCAGCGAAGTCGCCATGGTTATTCCCGCTGATGGGCCATCCTTCGGAATCGCGCCTTCCGGCACATGAATGTGCACGTCTAGCTTTTGGTAGAAATCGCGCTCCAGGCCCAACTCGGCGGCGCGAGAGCGCACATAACTCATCGCCGCTTGCGCAGATTCTTGCATGACATCGCCGAGCTTTCCGGTGATGATCAGCTGTCCCTTGCCCGGCATGATGGTCACTTCGGTCGCCAGCAACTCTCCGCCCAACTCAGTCCAGGCCAAACCCGTGGTGACGCCAATTTTGACTTCGGCCTCCGCTTTCCCGTAACGGAATTTGATCGGGCCGAGATACTTGTGCAAGCTCTTTGAACCCACCTGAATGTGTGCATTGCGGTCTTTGCGCACGACCTCCACGGCCACCTTGCGGCAAATCGAAGCGATCTCGCGCTCCAGGTTTCGGACGCCGGCCTCTTTGGTGTAGTGACGAATAACGCCTAGAATCGCGTTATCCGTGAAAACTAAATTTTCCGTCGTGAGACCGTTCGCCTCCTTCTGCTTTTCCACCAAATACTTCTTGGCAATGCTGAGCTTTTCAAGCTCCGTATAGCCGGCAATACGGATGATTTCCATCCGGTCCTGCAACGGCCGCGGAATCCGGTCTAGAGTGTTGGCGGTCGTGATAAACATCACTTTCGAAAGATCGTAGTCCAAATCCAGGTAGTGATCGTTAAAGCTGGTGTTTTGTTCCGGGTCCAGTACTTCGAGCAGCGCCGACGAGGGATCGCCGCGAAAATCAGTCGACATCTTATCAATCTCGTCCATCAAGAACACCGGATTACTGGAGCCGGCTTTCTTCATCGACTGAACAATTTTCCCCGGCAGGGCGCCGATGTAAGTACGGCGATGGCCGCGGATCTCCGCTTCGTCCCGGACTCCACCTAGTGAGACGCGGACGAACTTTCTTCCGGTTGCGCGGGCAATCGAACGCCCCAACGACGTCTTTCCGACTCCCGGAGGGCCGACCAAGCAAAGGATCGGGCCTTTGATCTTGCCGACGAGACTCTGAACCGCAAGATATTCGAGAATACGTTCTTTCACCTTTTCGAGGCCATAATGGTCCTCTTCAAGCACGCGCTCGGCTTCATTAATGTCGAGCTTGTCGTCGGTGAATTCGTTCCAAGGCAGGCTCAAAATCCAGTCGATGTAATTTCGCACCACCGTGGCTTCGGCCGACATGGGAGACATCATTTTGAGTTTCTTGAGCTCTTTGTCGACCTTGTCTTTTGCCTCGGCAGAAAGCTTTTTTTGCTTGAGCTTCTCCTCGATCTCCTGAATCTCGTTCTTGAACTCGTCCTTTTCGCCAAGCTCCTTTTGGATTGCCCGCATCTGTTCGTTCAAGTAATACTCTTTTTGTGAGCGCTCCATCTGTTTCTTGACGCGCGAACGGATACGCCGCTCGACTTCAAGAATTTCAATCTCCGCGCGCATATGGCCCAGCACCTTCTCGAGGCGTTCAGCGGCGTTAAAAGTCTCGAGCAGATTCTGTCGATCTTCGAGCTTGATGCCGAGATGGGCGACAATGGTGTCGGCCAGTCGCCCCGGGTCATCGATCGAAGAAACCGACATGACCATTTCTGGAGGTATTTTCTTCTTGAGCTTCACGTAGTTTTCGAAGGTCGTGTGGACTTCCCGAACCAGCGCCTCGACTTCGGTATTGCGCTCGGCCACTTCCGGGGCCTCGTCGACGTCGACCAGGAAAAAATCCGGATTCGAGACAAAGCGCGCCACCCGCGCGCGCCGTTTCCCTTCAATCAAAACCTTCACGGTTCCATCCGGGAGTTTTAGCATTTGGACGACCGAGCCCAAGGTTCCGATCTTGTAGATATCGTCCTCCGCAGGGTCGTTGGTCTTGGCATCCTTTTGAGATGACAAAAAGATCAGGCTCTGTTTCTGGGTCGCTTCTTCCAAAGCCTTAATCGAGCGCTGGCGGCCGACGAAGAGCGGCACGACCATGTGCGGAAAAACAATAATGTCGCGCAAAGGCAGCAGCGGCACCCTCACCGGTCCTGAGCCTTGTTCCCCGTCGCCTTTTTTCTCGTTCCGAAACAGCATAAGCATTCCCCTCCTAAGCGCTCTCCGCGGCCTTGGTGTATACGACGATCGGAGGTTCATGTCTTTCGACGACGTCCTCGGAAATTACCACTTCCTTGATATTCGGCTGTGAGGGCATGTCGTACATTATATCCAACATGATATTTTCCATGATCGCGCGCAGCCCGCGTGCACCGGATTTCCTTTTCATCGCATCGCGAGCAATTGCTCGCAGCGCCTCTTCAGTAAATTTAAGATGCACGGACTCCATCTCAAACAGCTTCGAGTATTGCTTGGTCAACGCGTTCTTCGGCTCTTTCAGAATACGCATCAACGCAGATTCATCCAACTCCTCGAGGGTCGCAATCACCGGCAGGCGCCCGATGAACTCGGGAATTAAGCCGAACTTCAGTAAATCCTCCGTTTGCACGCCGTGCAAAAGATCGCTGGGCCGGCGCCCGTCTTGGTCCTCCAATTGTCCGCCAAATCCCATGCGCTTTCGACCTGTGCGCTTACGAATGATATCATCCAGACCGACGAAGGCGCCGCCGCAGATAAATAGAATATTGGTCGTATCGACCTGGAGAAATTCTTGCTGCGGATGCTTTCGTCCCCCCTTGGGAGGCACACTGGCCATTGTCCCTTCGATAATTTTCAACAGCGCTTGTTGCACCCCTTCTCCGGAAACGTCACGAGTGATCGAAGGGTTATCCGATTTGCGCGAGATTTTATCGATCTCATCGATATAGACGATTCCTCGTTGGGCCTTTTCGACATCGTAATCGGCCGCCTGAAGCAAATTGAGAATGATATTCTCGACGTCTTCGCCGACATAGCCGGCTTCGGTCAAGCTGGTCGCGTCAGCGATCGTGAAAGGAACTTGAAGGAAGCGCGCCAACGTTTGTGCCAGCAACGTCTTCCCCGAACCTGTTGGCCCGAGGAGAAGGATATTGCTCTTTTGCAACTCGACCTCGCCCGTCACCAACTGACTGTCAATTCGCTTGTAGTGATTATGTACGGCAACGGCAAGAATTTTTTTCGCACGCTCCTGTCCGATCACGTACTGATCGAGTACCCGCTTGATTTCGATCGGCTTGGGTACGTTAGAAGACGAACTGATGGCTTCGTCGTGATCGCATTCTTCGGCGATGATGTCGTTGCACAGATCGATACACTCATCGCAAATGTAAACGGTCGGACCGGCGATCAGCTTGCGCACCTCATCCTGGCTCTTTCCGCAGAAAGAGCAGACGAGATTTCCCGATCCGTGCTCACCGTGCTTTGCCATAGACCCCCCGGTTAGACTGACGACGCCTTCTTGAGACTGGAATCGGGACGCGTCGCAATCACTTCATCAACCAAGCCGTATTCCTGCGCTTGTTTGCCGGTCATGAACATATCACGATCCGTGTCCTTTTCGATTTTTTTTAAACTCTGTCCCGTGTGCCTCATCAAGATATTGTTCAATTCTTCGCGCATACGCAATATCTCGCGCGCTTGAATATCGATATCGGCCGCAGGTCCCTGAAAACCGCCGAGAGGCTGATGAATCATGATGCGCGAATGGGGTAACGCATACCGTTTGCCCTTACTTCCGGCCGCCAGGAGAACAGCGCCCATACTGGCCGCCTGCCCGACGCACACCGTGGAAATTTGTGGGCGGATGTATTGCATCGTGTCGTAGATCGCAAGACCCGCGGTGACGGAGCCACCAGGACTATTAATATAGAAGAAAATGTCTCTTTCTGGATCTTCAGATTCGAGGAAGAGCAGTTGCGCGGCGATCAGATTAGCCACCTCGTCGGTGACGACAGAGCCCAAAAAGACGATTCGATCCTTTAACAGGCGCGAATAGATATCATAAGCTCGCTCACCGCGGCCGGTTTGTTCGACGACGATGGGAATAAAATTCATAAATCAGCAAAACCTTTAATCACCATGGCATTCTACCGTTTTTCCCCGGACTCATCAACCTTGGATGGTGGTAAATCGACCTCTCTAATATGCGCGCGCCCGAGCAAAAACTCCACGGTTCGATCGAACACCAACTGCGCCCGAAGATCATCGCGCGCATCCGATCGCGAATAGAATTCTCGGACATTTTTGCCGTGTTCGCCGCCAGCTCGGACCAGATTGTCGATACGTTCTTGCACTGCTCGGTCCGAAACCTCGATTTTTTCCAGCTGGGCAATTCTCTCAATTAGCAGTGTCGCTTGGACCTGTCGCAGGGCTCGTGTTTCGAGTGTCTTTCTCGCTTCTTCTAGCGGCGGCGAGCCGGCGTCAGCGCCCGATTGCGCGACTTGCGACTGGTAGCGCTCCATCAGATAGCGCGTTTGCCGCTCGATCATCGATGGCGGCGCCGCAAAAGAATGCGCCTCTATGAGCTTGCTGATAATTTTTTCCTTCAGGTCCTCGTCTTGATAGCGCTTCAGCTCGTCCGTTAGACGTGTGCGAATGCGCTCTTTTAATTCCTGGAGTGAAGCACACTCGCCATGGTCTTTGGCAAAATCATCGTCGAGTACAGGCAACACCTTTTGCTTGATCTCACGCACCACAAGCGAAAAGGTGACCGTTTTCCCGGCGATTTCTTTGTTGGGGTAATTTTCCGGATAATTGACTTCGGCACTTTGCCGTTCATCCCGTTTCAGACCGATCACCGCCTCCTCGAACTGCGGCAGCGCCTGCCCGGTGCCGACTTCGAGCGTATAGTTCTCGCCCCTGCCACCTGAAAAAGGCTTCCCATCGATCGTCCCGTCGAAATCGACGGTGACAAAATCTCCCCTTTGGACGACGTCGCGGTTGGTCACCGGTTCCAAACGAGCATGGGCTTCTTGCAGACGACGTAGCGCCTGCTCAACCTGGTCATCCGAGATCGCGAGCTTAGGCCTTTCGAGCTCGATATCAAGATAGTCTTTGACAGTGATTTCGGGCTTGATTTCAAACACCGCCGAAAAGGAAAAAGCACCAGCCTCGCTGAGATCATTGGCTTCGACCTCAGGCCGCGATACGATCTGTAAGCCGCGCTGGCGAATAATTTCGCCTAGCGATTCTTGAACGAGATGCGATCGAACTTCGCCTTTGACCTCATCACCGTAAATCCCTTGTAGAACACTGCGCGGTATCTTGCCGGTGCGAAACCCTTTAACGCGAACCCGCTGGCCGAGATTCTTGTAGGCGCGCGAGAATTCACTCGCCACCGTCTCCACCGGAAGCTCTACTCGTACTTTGCGCTGCACTGAGCTCAACTCATCGATGTCAACCTTGATATCTTGCACGCTGATGTCCCCAAGGAGTTTCGTTAATCAGAAACGAATGCCACAAAGCATTCAAACGATCCGCGGCCAACCTACTAAAGGTTGACCATACAGAAAATGACGATTCGTTCCTTACGGCCACAAGAGACTGGTGCGAGAGGGGGGACTCGAACCCCCACGGTTGCCCGCTAGATCCTAAGTCTAGTGCGTCTGCCAGTTCCGCCACTCTCGCGCCCCACAGATCAGTGAAAAAAATTGTCGTCCTCGCGATTCGAATTGCAGAGTAAGAACTAGCCTAAGGTATGTCAAGCATTAGAGAGCCGAATGGCGACGATGG
>DATBMR010000015.1:0-122752 GCA_036554745.1 Binatia bacterium | reverse complement strand
TGTATCGTTGGTGCCGACGAACTCCGAGATGGTTTGTCTGTTGGACTGCGCACGCTTGAAAGGGGGCACACGTTACGATGTCTTTCCAGTCGAATTAAAGACACGGATGCAGTCGAAACAAATCGAAATCGTCGGCGGCGGGTTCGACGCCAATCTCGAAATCATCGTCCGGCTCCAACCGGATCTGATCCTCACCAACGGACCCACCCAGCAACGCTTTGCCGTGCCGTTGAGAAATCTTGGTTATTCCGTTCTGAGTCTCTGGCCGCGGGACATGGCGGGGCTGAAGAGAAGTTTTCTCCTCTTGGCCCGGCTCCTCGGAGAAGAGGAAAAAGCCCATCGCCTCATTACTGACCTGGAGCGTCGTTTCATCGCAATCGAAGCGCGAGTCGAAAACAAACCGAAAAAGCGAGTGTACCTACAGATGTGGACCGAGCCGCTCATCACCGTCGGCAAGCATTCCTTCCCGAACTGGCTTGTCGCAGCCGCAGGAGGGATCAACGTCTTCGGCGACCTGCCCTTCGACTCCGGCCAAGTGAGTCTGGAAGCGCTGATCCGGCGCGACCCCGAGGTATTGATCTTTCTCACGGAACAGGAACCGTTCGCACGGAGGGTTGTGAAAAGACCCGGCTGGTCGTCCATTCGCGGCGTGCGCGACGGCCGTTTCTGTTTCATCGAGGAGCCCGATATCCGGCGCAGCATCGGATTCTTGGATGGATTGAAAAAGATTCAGCACTGTCTCTTTGCGGAGCCAAAGTGATTCGCGCCGGGTGCTTGCCCTGGGTCTTTGCTGTCTTCTTTCTTGCTTCCGTTGCTCTGGCGCTGAGCATCGGACCGACTGCCATTTCTCTTTTTGCCATGTCAGAAACCGACAAAGTGATTCTGCTGCACTTGCGTTTACCGCGTGTGTTATCGGCTTTTTTTGTCGGCGGCGGACTGGCGTTGGCTGGAGCCGTATTTCAGGGACTGTTCCGCAATCCCATTGCTGACAGTTATTTACTCGGCGTCTCATCAGGAGCCTCGCTGGGCGCCGCAACCGCCATTGTGTTCCGGTTTGCCTCTCCGCTCGCCAATTTTGCCGCCGTTAGCTTCTTCGCTTTCGTCGGGTCGCTGCTGGCGCTGTCCCTAGTCTTCTATTTTGGCCACCGTAATGGCGCTTTCTCGATTTTTCGCCTGCTTCTCGCCGGCCTTGGTATTGGACTGTTTCTCTCTTCACTGGTGGCGATTCTCATGTTGATGGCCGGCGAAGAACTCAAAGCTTTAATTTTCTTTTTTCTCGGCGGCTTCTCCAGTTCGAGCTGGGATACCGCCTGGCTTTCGCTGGCGTGCATCCCGTTGGCCGTTCTCGCCGCCTGGTACTTTGCTCCCGAGCTCAACGTTCTCTTACTTGGGGATGAGACGGCCGAGAGCAGTGGCGTTCGCACGGGACGCATTCAATTCGTCTACGCCGTCTTGGCCGCCCTGCTCACTTCGATTTCGGTTTCCGTCGCCGGCCTGATCGGTTTCGTCGGCTTGATTGTGCCGCATATGATCCGGCTCCGATTCGGCGCCGATCACCGGACGCTGTTTCCCCAGACATTTTTTGCCGGAGGCTTGTTTCTCGTGCTCTGCGATACCGCAGCACGCACGGTACTTGCACCAGCGGAGCTGCCCGTAGGCATCGTCACATCGCTGGTCGGCGTGCCAATATTTCTGTACTTGATCCGCAAGGAAAACGGCAATTACGGCCTCTGAGTATGGTAACTTCAACCGCCATCGAAGCCGCCAATGTGTCCTTTGGCTATGACGGCGGCGTCACATTGACGAATTTGAGCTTCACCGTCGGCGCAGGTGAAATGGTCGCCCTCATCGGCCCCAACGGTTCTGGCAAGACCACTCTACTGAAAGTCTTGCTCGGCTTCTTACAGCCAAGTTCCGGTGCGATCGCCCTCTTCAATTCGCCCTTATCGTCCTATGCACCGAAAGAACGGGCGAAACAAATCGCCTATGTTTCGCAGCAACCGACTTCGAGCTTTCCGCTCACCGTCTTCGATCTGGTGGCTTTGGGAAGGTATCCCTATGCTTCGCGCTTCGGATTGTCCGCTGAAGACAGGGCGGCTGTCGAAGATGCCCTGGAACGAACCCATTCCAAACCTCTCTCGGCGCGTCGTTTCTCCACGCTCAGCGGTGGTGAGCAGCAAAAGGTTTTGATCGCGCGAGCGATGGCGCAATCGGCGAAAATTCTATTACTAGATGAACCGACGCTCCACCTTGACCTACGCTACCAGGTGCAAATTCTTGCCGCGTTAAGGGAACTATGCAGTCAAAAGCAGGTAACGGTCATAACTGTACTGCATGATATCAATTTGGTTTCGATCTTTGCCGACAAGGCGCTGCTGTTAAGCGCCGGTAGGGTATACGCATTCGGACCGGCCAAAGAAGTGGTCAGCGAAAATACAATCAAAGAGCAACTCGCGGTCGATATCAAAACGATTACGGATCCGGAAACGGGCGTCCGCTATTTCGTGCCGCGCGTCCCAAGCTAGCGGTTGATCCGCTCAGGATACCATGCCAGCGAAAACTCTGATGATCCAAGGTACCGGCTCCTCGGTCGGCAAAAGCGTGTTGGTTACGGCTCTGTGCCGCATCTTCAAACAAGAAGGATTGAAGGTCGCGCCGTTCAAAGCGCAAAACATGTCGCTGAACTCTTACGTTACCGCCGACGGCGGCGAGATCGGGCGCGCCCAAGCGGTTCAGGCCGAGGCGGCGGGCGTTCTGCCCACGGTGGAAATGAACCCGGTCCTACTCAAGCCCGAGGCCGATAATCGCTCTCAGATCATCATCCGCGGCAAGGTCGCCGATACCGTCGCCGCGGCGGATTTTTCCAGGCTCAAGGCAGAACTCTGGAACACCATCACCGAATCTATGGATCGCCTACGAAACGTCTTCGATCTTGTCGTCATCGAAGGCGCCGGCAGTCCGGCCGAGGTTAATCTGAAGGACCGCGACCTCGTGAATATGAAAGTCGCAATGTATTGCAATGCACCGGTGCTCCTGGCCGCGGACATCGACCGAGGCGGCATCTTCGCTTCCCTGGTAGGAACCGTGGAGCTCCTGGAGCCGGTGGAAAGAGAACGGGTTAAAGCGTTTATCGTGAACAAATTCCGCGGCGACGCTTCCTTGTTGATGCCGGGACTGCAATGGCTGGAACAGCGCACCGGCGTGCCGGTGGCCGGCGTCATTCCGTACTTCCACGATATCGCTATTGCCGAGGAAGACTCTGTGACCCTGGAAAAGCGCCGTGCGCTGAAACACCGAAGCGATTTCGATCTTGACATCGCCGTCATCGCGCTTCCTCACATCGCCAATTTTGACGACTTCGATCCGCTCGAACGCGAACCGGGCGTGCGCCTACGTTACGTCGAAGGCGACGACGATCTCGGCAATCCGGACTTGATCATTTTGCCGGGAACCAAGAGCACCGTGGCCGATCTCGGCTATCTCTGCACCGCTGGGCGGGATCGCGAGGTCATCCACCGTGTCGGTCAAGGCACGCCGGTCATCGGCATATGCGGCGGCTACCAAATGTTGGGCTCAACGATCCACGATCCCGACGGCGTCGAATCCGCTGCGCCGAGCACCGCCGGCCTGGCGCTCCTACCGGTGACCAGTCGCTTCCTACGGGTGAAGTCGACGCATCAGATTCGCGCGCGTGTCGCGCATAGCGTGGGCATTCTCGCGCGAGCCGACTGGGCTGAGATTCGCGGCTACGAGATCCACATGGGGCAAACGGAAGGCGCAAATCTCGTTCATCCATTTGAGTTGATCGAGCGGTCCTCGCAAGCATGCGCGGCCCGCGACGGCTCCCTTAGCCATGACGGTAACATCATGGGAACCTACATTCACGGACTCTTTCACAACGATCGCTTGCGCCACGCCATCTTGACCGAGCTCGCGTCAAGGAAAGGGCGCGCGTTCTCGCCCTCGACCGTTAACGTTTCGATTGATGATCAGTACGATCGTCTGGCCGCGCACGTTAAGAGCAATTTGAATATGGGTTTGATCCGCAGGCTTATCAAGAGCCGCTAACTAAGCACTGCGATTCGCTTTCCTGTACCCCAAGGCGTCCTGCGCGATGATCATTTTTTGCACGTTCGAGGAGCCTTCGACAATCTGGTAGGACTTGGCGTCGCGGTAATAGCGCTCGACGGGAAATTCGGTGGAATAACCGTAGGCGCCCAGGATCTTCATCGCAGCGTCGGCGGCAAAGTTGGCAGCTTCGGCCGCGGCGTATTTGGCAATCGAAGTTTCCAGGTTGTTCGGCTTCTGCTGATCCGCTAGCCATGCGGCGCGATAGACCAACAGCCGCGCCGCCTCCTCGTGGACGATCATCTGGGCGATCAGATCCTGGTTCATCTGAAACTCACCGATCTTTTGGCCGAATTGAACGCGTTGGTTGCAGTAGTCCACCGCCGCTTCTTTGGCAGCGCGCGCTACCCCTAGCGCGCCGGCGGCGCAGTTTAGCCGCGTCTGATTGAGCTGCCACATGCAGATCTTGAAACCGTCTCCTTCATTGCCAAGGCGGTTTGCCGCCGGAATTGGATAATTGTCAAAGGTCAGTTCGCCGAGCGGCGAGCAGCGCGCTCCCATGGTGTCCAAGGATTTGCGGCCCAATCCGGGTTGATTCCACTCGGCATAGAAAGCCGACATACCGCGATGCTTCTGCGACCGGTCTGTGTAGGCATAGACCAACCCGCCGGTTGTCACCGGTCCGTTTGTGATCCACAGCTTACTCCCGTTGATCACATACTGATCACCCTTTTTTGTCGCGGTGGTCCGCAACGCCGCCACGTCCGATCCGGCGTCGGGTTCCGTGATCGCAAAGCAGCCGATGGTGTCACCCGAGACCAACCCGGGAATGAACTTCTTCTTCTGCTCTTCAGAACCGAACTGCAGCAGTGTTACCGCTGGACCCATCTGCATGTTGATTGCGACTCGCATAGCGCTATGCACGCGCGCAACCTCTTCGGTCACCAGAACCATGGCGAGAAAGCCAAGAGCGCTGCCGCCGTATGCCTCCGGTATCATGGTTCCGTAGAATCCCAACTCGCCCATCTTTTTGACGAGATCGGCACGGAAATTTTTATCTTTGTCGTCCTTGGCCGCAGTTGGCGCGATTTCCTTTTCGGCAAACTCGCGCGCCAAGTCGCGCACGGCGATCAACTCCTCCGACAATTCAAAGTCCATCGGTACCTCCAAACCGGCACTAAGCGCGGCGTTCAGCCTTTCTGCTGTTTAAGACGCGAAGCTCGAAAGTCGGATCGGTCACCGCGCGCGTCCCATCAATACTGATCGCCTTCTCGGTCGCGCCAAGCTTTTCCGATGCGCACCGTAGGCGACGCCACTTCTTTCCGCCTGATGAAGCGGTTGTGCGCACCTAGTGGTGAAAATGACTAGTAGCGTGTCGATTCCTTTGCCCGTTTGGGTGCGCAATATAGCCGCAAATATTTTGCCGCAATTGTAAGCCCCGGTTGGGTTGGTTTCCAGAGCTGCCCGACAATTGTACTGGCATGTCAGTAAAGTTTACAGCCGAGAGATACAGACCACTGCTGATGAGAACTTACACCTAAAGAGCACCCGTATCAGCAAGCCTTCGCGCTTGTTCCCGGCACCGAATATCGCACGGCCATGCGCAGACCTGCAGGCGTTCGCGTTCCATTCACTACCGTTCGATCATGCCCCCAGGTGATTTTTGCGAGTCACGCGCGCGTCCGCAACCACCTGGCGCAAGCACCCACTACACCGGTGATGAGAACAATTTTGTGCGCCACATCAGACATCGTAAAGAAAGATAACATATCCGTCGGCTCAACGGGCATTCATTTTATCGCGCCCGCTTGCTCTTGCAAAAACTTTTCGGTAAAGGAATCGCACCATGGTTTTCGGAGGCGCATCTGTGAAGCTTGCAGCGGTTCTTGCGATGAGTTTTCTCGCGCTCTCGCCTGTCTGGTCGGAGGCGCAAGAGCACGTGGTATCGACAACCTTAATCAACTGGCGCGAAGCGCCATTAGTTCCAGGAGACTCCGACCTTGATCGGTTGAATCACGCTTTCGTCCAGCTTGCCAATCGCGCCCGACCGGCGATCGTCCAGGTCCGTGCCACCGGGGACAAACACGACGACCGCGCCCAGTCCCAGGGCAGCCGAGGCTCGGGCTTCATCATCGATGCACGTGGGTATGTCCTGACCGCGCATCATGTCATCGACAATGCGAAGGAGATTGAACTAAGATTGGCCGATTCACGGCGGTTGCCTGCTCGCGTAATCGGCGCGGACAGCCAGATTGACTTGGCGATTCTTAAAATACAATCTGACGAGGAACTGCCGATCTTGCCATTGGGGGATTCCGACACGATCAGAGTCGGGAACTTGGCGGTAGTTTTCGGCTACCCCTTTGGCCGCGAAAGCTCGATGAATCTCGGCATCATCAGCCGCTCAGGAAAAACTTATCCCGACTCCGCGAGCTTTGACTTCATTCAAACGGATGCGGGAGGCTATCCCGGTGGCAGCGGTGGCCCGCTGCTCAACAATCAGGGCCACGTGATCGGTATGATCACCATGGCCTCCGAGCGCGGCAACATGGGCTTTGCTACGCCGATCAACGTCATCAAACGAATCGCGCCGCGGGTGGCGAGCGGCGGAAAAATCGCGTGGGGCTGGCTTGGTGTGCAGATGTCGGATATTTCGCTCGAACAAGCAACGAGCCTGGGAATCCTCCCTGCTAAAGGAGTGGTCGTCAATTCGGTGTTGCCCGGCCACCCCGCGGCGCGCGGCGGCGTGCAGAAGCAGGACGTCATTCTGTCGATCAACAGTACGGAAGTCGATAGTCCACGTGATGTCGCCCGATTAATTGGCGGCTTCGAGGCCGGTCGAGTCGTGCAACTGACGATCCTCCGCAAAGGCAAGACCATACAGCTGTCGGTTCCGCTCGGGGCAAGGCCCCAATCGACGGATGCCCGCGAAGGTTAGCTATCCTCTTGATCGTTCGGCACGGCAACGTGTTGCTGGTTGATGGTCGCCCCAAACTTTCTTTGTCGCTCGATGAACTGGCGGAGTTTCTGTTCCACACGATCATTGACAGAACCCTCCGGATACCTGCCACCGCCATCGCGCTCGCCCGCCGTTACGCCGGTCAAGACTTCAATGCCTTCGTCAATCGTGCTGACCGCGTAGACGCGAAACTTGCCGGCTGCGACGGCTTCGACCACGTCAGGGCGAAGCATGAGGTTGCGCAAGTTGGCGCTCGGGATCATGACACCTTGCGCGCCGGTCAATCCTTTAAGCCGGCAAACATCGTAGTGCCCCTCGATTTTTTGATTGACGCCGCCGATCGCCTGGATTTCGCCATTCTGATTAACCGAACCGGTGACCGCGATCCCTTGCTTGATCGGAATCTCCGATAAGCTCGAAAGGATCGCGTAAAGCTCTGTCGAGGAAGCGCTGTCACCGTCGACGCCGTCATACGATTGTTCGAAGCATACGGTACTCGACAGGGAAAGCGGGCTTTCTTGGGCGTACTTTCCCCCCAAATAGCCACCGAGAATCAACACGCCCTTGTCGTGAGTCTTGCCACTGAGCTTGGATTCCCTTTCGATATTGATGATGCCGCCTCGTCCCAGGAAAGTTTTTGCCGTAATGCGCGAGGGTTTGCCGAAGCTGAAATCGCCCATTTGATAGACCGCCAAACCATTCACCTGTCCGACGACTTCGCCTTCGACGTCCACCAGCACGGTTCCCTCGGCGATCAGTTCCTGCAGATGTTTTTCAATCAGATTCAACCGAAAGGTCTTTTCGGCCACCGCCCGTTCGACATGCTTGCCTGATACGAGCTCGGCGCTTTCTTTTTCCGCCCAGTAGTTTGACTCAATCAACAAGTCGACCATGTCGCTGAAGCGCGTGGAGAGCTTGCCTTGGTCTTCGACTCGTCGGGCGGATTGTTCGATGACCCGGGCCACTGCTTCGGCTTCGAAGTGGCGTAGGCCTTCCCGATTACAGTAGTCGCTGACAAAACAAGCGAATGCTGTAATGTTTTCTTGGCTGCGCTCGATTTCGAAATTAAAATCAGCTTTGACTTTGAAGGTTTCACGGAAATCCGGATCCACTGCAGCGAGAGTTCGATACAAATAGGGATCGCCGATCATGATGACTTTGGTGTCCGTAGGAATTGGCTCAGGACGCAAGCCCTGAGGAGGAACGAAACCAAAAAAAGTCCCGGGCTCCTCGATCCGCAGCTCGCGGTTTTTGATGACACGTTGCAGCGCCTCCCAGACCCCCGCATTGGAAAGCACGTCGCGGTCATAAAGCACGAGGTAGCCGCCGTTGGCTCGGCTGATCGAACCCGCTTTGACTAGTGTAAAGTCGGTTACGTAACCGCCGACGATTGGCTTTTTTTCGACTACCCCGAATAGATTGTGATAAGTCGGATTGGTCTCGACAATGATCGGCGGCCCCTGGCTTTCACTGTTATCGACAAAGACGTTGACGCGATACGGCAAAAAAGGATCGCCCGGCGGCTCGCCGAGAGTCATCGGCCCCATCGGTGTCATCATCGGTGGGGTCTCGGGCCCCTTGAAGCGCTGCAAGTTCTTCAGAATGTGATCGCGTACGGCGTCGAGGTAGGCGAGCACCTTGGGGTAGTCGTGATATTTGTCCTTTAATTCGGCGAGCGGTAGGCGCACTAAGTAATCCGCTGCCCGGGTTTCAGCAGCCTCGAGTTTTTCGGCAATTTCTCGCTCGAGTTTTTTCCCCTCGCGTAAAGTCGATTCAACCTTTTTCTCAAGCTCGGCGCGGCTTTCCTCCAGCCGTGTTTTTTCTTCCGGGGAGAGCGCCAGATATTCCGCTTCTTGCATCGGCTTACCGTCCTTGGTCGGCAACAGCATGATGCCCGAAGGCGCCATGCGCAACGTAAAGCCGTCACGAGTCGCCTCGCGCATCAATCCTTCCATCATGTCTTGCTGCTGCTTTTGGAGGTTTTCGATCATTTCCTGGCGTTGCCGCGCGAATTCTTCGCTCTCAAACATCTTTTTGGCTTCACGCACTAGGTTCTGAACGAGCTGTTCCATGTCGGCGCGGAGCGCCTTGCCCCAGCTGCGGCGGATCTTGAGAGCTTGCGGACGATCTGGATCGGCAAAATTGTAAACATAGCACCAGTCTTCTGGCATCCCGGCATCGGCCTCGGGAGTCGCTTTGTCCGCGGTGACTTTTTTAAGAAACGCTTTGATGATGCTGGTCTTACCGGTACCTGTAAGTCCCGTAACGAATATATTAAAGCCCGGCTTATTGACGCCCAGACCGAATTCGATGGCGCGAATCGCGCGCTCTTGGCCGATGAAATCCTCCAACGGCGTCATTTCCGCAGTGCAGCTAAACGGCAGCAACGAGAGAGCGCACCGCCAAGTGAGTTGATCGTGTGGTACTTCGAAGGTCTTGGACATCACTAACCTCACGTGGTTTTTGCCTAGCGCAGAGGATAGGGGCTCACTCGGCGCTCGTCAACCATTCCGATTATTTTCGCTGTTGAAGCAACGCAAGCTAGACTCTATAATCCGTGAATGATACACGGCCGTGTTGCCCTTCTTAGCTGGCGTGTTCTCTTGGCGGTCGCTCTCGTCTCGGCAATCTTCTTTGTCAGCTGCGGCTCGTTGTCGCCAACACTCCCTTCTATTCCCACGATCAGTCCGCCGAGCGAGGACGAAGAAAGCAGAATCAGCCGCGAGTTCCGCCGTGAAGCGAAGAAACATCTAAAATTTGTCAACCATCCGGAAGTTGAGCGTTACGTCGATCGCATTGGACGGCGAATTCTAGCCGCCACCGGGCCACAGCCATTTGAATATCGATTTTTCGTTGTCGAAGACGGCCAACTCAACGCTTTTGCCGTACCGGGCGGTTCCATTTATGTCTTCTCCGGTTTGATCGAGCGCGCCAAAAGCACGGATGAGTTGGCTGGCGTCATGGGTCACGAAATCGTTCATATCAAGGGCCGCCATATGGCGCGCTCATCGGGACCCGATGCGATCTCCGTCTTGAGCCTTTTGGCCATGGTGGCGCTGGCGCGCAGCGGGAGCGGCGCGCAAGCAGCGGGCATGGTCGGCCAGGCGGTATCCGCCACTCGACAGGCCGCCTATAGTCGCCAGTTGGAAATGGAAGCAGACACCCTCGGCGCCCGCTACATGGCAGCGGCCGGCTACAAACCGGAGGGTGCGATCGCATTTCTAAAGACCCTCGACCAAGAGCGCCAGCTTAATCCGATTGATGTCCCCGCTTACATCATGAGTCATCCGATCACCCAGGAGCGGGTTGCTAATGCCGAGCTGGTGGTGCGCTCTTTGCGCTCGACCGAGCCGCGGGACGAGGCCCCCGAAACGCTTAAAAAAGTCCAGCTCATTATCCGCATGAATCGGCACGAAGGCGACGCTGTCGTGCAGGAATCTGAGAAGCTCGTGCAGCAGAGCCCTCAGAGTGCCGAGGCCCGCTATCTTCTGGGGTTCGCCCAGCAACTACAGGGCCGGCTATCCGAAGCGCAAAAAAATTACGAGCGTGCAAAACAGTTGCACCCCGACAATCCGGGTCTTCTACGCGATCTTGGCCGCCTCTATGCCCAAAACGGCGACTATGCGGCGGCACGCCAAGCTTTCGACCAGGCCTTGGCACTGGAGCCGAACGAGCCGCTGACCTATTTCTACTTGGGCGAGATGTTGGAAAAATCCGGAGATCTACGGAGTGCGGCTGGCGCTTTTCTCAACGCCTGCAATCTTGCACCGCTGTGGGATAAGCCGCCTTATCGTCTCGGCATGGTTTACGGCAAACTCAACCGGGCCGGAGACGGGCATTACTACATTGGCCGTTCGTTCGCTTTACAGGATGAAGATGAAAGGGCGATTGCCGATTACGAGCGCGCGATTAAAATTCTCGGTGACAAGTCCGCGCGTGCGCAGTTGATCAAAGATGAGCTGAACATTCTACGGAGGCGGAAAAGATAGGCTACTGGTGGCCACCCATCGCGCTCAACGAAACCATCCGCGGCCGCTCTGGTTTCATGTATCTATTTTCTCGTTTGAGTAACGCGTCGCGCAAGTATTCCGGATCGAAACCCAACAGATCGCAAATATTGGTAAAAGAAAAAAGCCAGTCAGTACCCGTATCTTCGACCCACTCGAGGGCGCTCAGGTATTGGCAACGTCCGATGCTGTTGCGTGATCCCCGATACTTGTCTAGGCACTCCACGGCGTCCTTTAAAACAGCGATCATTAAGCGTTTTTCACCTTCGAGTTTTCGCGATAACCCCCCCGAACCATAAAACTGCGAAGGCAGAAATATATCAGGTTCAAGAATCCGAGCTAGAAAATCATCGTACATCGGCGGGTTTGCTCCTCAGCGAGTTGAATCCAATCCTATACCACACGGTCTGATGGTGCGCAACAAAAAACCTAGGTAATGGGGGGCAATCGGAGGTGGATCAAGCCCGCCCGGAGGGTTCGGCGGTAGCGCGCCGTAAACGCTTAAATACCGTTCATGAGACCGGCAAGTTGGGTTTTGGCGACGTTATGGTCCCAGACTTTCTGCACGACAGAATCCTTGCGCCGCTGCTTCATAACCCGCTGAGTTTCATCCTCGTTGTAGGCCAGCACCGGACCCAGCAGAGAGGCTTTGTAGAACCGCGCCGCCGCCTCCTCTAGATCGACACAGCCGGCAAAAACCCATTCGATCGAGTGAGCTACCACCATCGATCCATGGCCCCGTAACATCACCGCATCTGCGTTACCCAGCGCTTTCGCGACCGCGTCGCCTTGCTCAATCGTATGGATGAGCGCTGGGTCCATATACTTGGGTAATGGTCCGGGGCCGAAGAAAGCGCCGGGATTGGAAGATGCCGGATAAAACGGCTTGTCCACCATGGAAAGCGTTGCAACCATGTGGTTGTGCAGGTGTGCAACGCTCTGAATATCACTTCGCGCCTTGTAGGCCCGCGCATGCATATTTACCTCGGAGGGCGCTTTATAGCTGCCTTCGACCAGCCTGCCTTCGAAATCAGTAATTACCATATCGGCCGGTTTTACTGTGGCGCGACTCACCGGATGCGGCAAAATCACCAGGTGATCTGATCCCGGGATGCGCGCACTAATATGTCCGCTATAATCGACCAAGCCGGCATGAAATAGCATACGCGACGCCATGGCGAGTTTAGTTTTGAGTTCGGAAAGTTCAGACAAGAGACAACTCCTCTCTAACGATCTAATGTTGTTGTGCTATATCTTTCATTGACGCTTAGTTCAACCGCGGGTCCCCACCCCCCACGGCCAATCGTGGAATCCCGCCCAAGACGATGCCGGAAATTAGCCTTCATAGATGCGGACAACGCTTCGCGGCGCGAATGGAAAGCGCACAACTCGGATCGCTTGCACAACGTCCGATAAAGCTCACGCTTGATTGTGTTTCTCCCAGAGCTCAGGAAAATGGCAGCATTCAGCGAGGTCTTGCTTGGTCCGACAGCTATGGCAATTTACTTCGGACCGGTCCATGACAAATCGGAGTGGCAGTGCTCCACCGCGGCACGCGATTGGCTGATCTTCTCTGCGCGAGAATGGCTCAAGATCGACCATCGAATCGCCGTTCGGTTGCGCCTTGCAGCGTTGTTTCGTGCATTACGTAGGCCGAACCGCATAAAGCCTGCGTCACATTTTTCGACTGCGTATTCGGAGAACCAGATCCGTAATCCCGCGCTCCATCATGCGCCTTTTTCGCCACCGCTTGAGCTTCATGATTACGGTCGCTGCCACCAAAGAGACCAGGATTAAAAACAGTGGAATAAGTATGGTAAGCAGGATTTCTCGATACATCTTTGCCCTCTTGGGATAATCTCGGCGTGTGTTGGTTTTTTGGCAGAAAGCAATGGCCAGGCCATGCCGCATCCTGCTACGAATACTTTGAAAATCGCGCGCTGGTCGCCCTGTAGGAAGTTCCCGAGCGTGTCAAAACGTTCCAGTGGCTGACACCGCTTGTCAATCTTGGCACAACAACGGCGTGCGATGCGCTTCGTCGCAAAAAAGAGTATTAGCGGTTGAAACTGCCCCACAACCACCATATGGTGAATGACACACTCGCAAAAGGCGCTATGGGATGGTTCACGCTAAATCGCTTCGAGTGATTGGGCAGTCGCTGGAAATCGCCAAGCTTCCGGTATTCGAGCTAGAGACAGAGGGCCCGAATTACATTCTCAAAAGTGATTACCTCACCAAGGCAGGCGAATGGATTTTACGCCATGCCCTCAGTCCTCGGGATATCCCCGAAGCGAGCGCTCAGCCATCGCCAATTGTCAGATCAGTGCAATTCACTCCTACGGACATTTCCCGGCTTGACGGCCAGGCACAGAAACAAAGAGTAATGACGACTGCGGATAAGCAGGTGCACGGTCGGCTCTCGCAACTGTTACGCACACTTGGCGATCATCTCGACCGAGCGGAAGCGAGCGCGTTTCGGCTCTCGTGGGCGTATGATTCGGCTCAGGTCGATTATCAGTTGGCCGATGGGGAAAATGATTCCAGGACCTTTACCGCTGAGAAATTGGACCAGCTGGGATGGCATTCGCGATTTCGGCGCTTGGGGCGAACGCGAACATATTCTAGGTGGCCGGGATCTTTGAAACACAAGTAAAGCGGATTCCGTAGTCACGCCGCGCTCAGCCGCCGAACCACAATCACCAACGGCTTGTACAGCGAGCACGTCTCCGCGATTTGTGGGAAAGTGACCCCAGGCATGTTACTCGGCAGAGGCGTATTGAAGCCAGTTCTTTGATGACTAGGAAAGCACGCCTCGTATAACGCGAATGAATGAGTTCGCCCCCTCAACGTCCTCAACGTAAAATGTTCATTTGATTTTGAACGCGAGCGGCACGACCTCGTCGATTGGCCTTCCCGTCCAGTGCCATTTCGGCACGCTGTCCCAAATTTCCTCGCCCTTGATTTGGACCTTTTCGAGCAGCTCTTGCTCGTCCAGCCGAAGATAGCGGCCGTTGTCCACCAGAGTCTCACCGTCGACGATAACCGTGCGTACGTCCCGGCTGACGGCGGTTTCCACCAACGAACGGATCGGGTCGCGCACGGCGCCGAAGGCGATGTCTCGGAGATTGACGATGACGATGTCCGCCTTGGCGCCTTTTTGCAGTCGACCCAAGTCGTCGCGGCCGAGCATCTGCGCGCCTCCCAGCGTAATGGCGTTGAAGACATCCCGCGGATGGCCGGAAAGAAAGCTCTTGTCGGCGACGCGCGAGGCAAGCGCGCCATAGCGCATGTCGGAAAGGATATCCTTGGGAAAAGTGTCGGTGCCGATGCCCATGTTGATGCCGGCCTTGCGATACTTGTCAAAGGACTCCATCACAATGCCGAGTTTTAGATATTTGAGCGGGCTATACGCCACCGACGCGCCGGAGTCGGCGATGATTTTCACATCGTCGCCATAAGGATAAGCGAGCCAGCTGTGGCCGCTAACGAAGATACAATGGGACAATGAAACTTCTGGGTCGAGAAAGTCAATTTTCTCAAGCAGCTCGATGGGAGTGCAGCGCTCGCGCCGCATGACGGTATGAAATTCAAAGAGATTGATCGTCGCGTGGATCTGCACGCGCACGCCGAGTTCCTTGGCCGCATCGCGCGTTAGTCGCAACAGGGCGGGCGTGCACGAATCAACATGGCCGGGATACAACAACGCGGTCATGCGGTCGTTGCAGGCGCCGTTGAAATTCTTCGCAAACGCTACGGCCGCCTTCAGTCCGTGGCTTCCTCGTTCCTCGCTCCAGTCGTATTCCAGCCGGCCGTTCGCATCGTGAAAGAAACTGACATTTTTGTAACTCGGCCCCGCGGCGCAACGGATGCCGACTTGGTCGATCATGTCGACATAACGTTCGGGCTCGCCGCCGGCGCCGCCGATATCAAACGTGGTCGTGACGCCGCTTTTCAAAACGTGAATAAGAGAAAACCGTTGGCCGACGTCAACGTCTTTTAAATGCGCCGCATGCGCGCCTTCGCGCGTCGGACCGCCATGTGCTAGATAGTTGGACGCGAAAAAATCGGTTTTGGTCGAGTCATTGAGTAGATAGTCGCTGGCGTTGATGCCGGAATGAAAGTGCGTGTCGATGAAACCAGGGGATATTAGGCAGCCTTTGGCGTCGATTTTTTTATTGACCGGCTGTGCATAATCTTTGCCGACGTGCTCGACTCGATCGCCATCGATTACCACGACGCCATCTTTGATGATTTCGTGTTCTTTGCCGTCGAAACCAACGACGTAGCCGCCCTGTATCAGTGTCTTCATCGGTCGCGCCTCTCGAATTTAGTCCGACTGTAAAACAGAGGCAGGACTAACAAAAGACGCCGATCAAGACAAGCGTTTCCCTCCGGCACACGGAATCAACCTGCAAAGAGGTCACCCGGAGAATCTTCGCATAGCGGCACTTCGTCAACTCAAACTGCGAAGCGGAAATGAATAATGTCCCCGTCTTTGACGATGTAATCCTTTCCCTCAAGCCGCAGCTTGCCCGCCTCTTTGCACTTGGTTTCGCTCCCAATGGCAATGAAATCGTCGTAGGCGATCACCTCCGCACGAATAAAGCCGCGCTCAATATCACTATGGATTTTTCCAGCGGCTTTCCTCGCGATGGTGCCTTGCGCGACCGTCCAGGCGCGCACTTCATCCTCTCCGGTCGTAAAAAAGCTGATCAGGCTCAAGAGCGCATAAGAGGCGCGAATGAAGCGTTCTCGCGCCGGCTCTTTGATCCCGATGTCCTGCAGGAACGCGGCGCGATCCTTTTCGTCGAGTTGGGCGATCTCCATCTCAACTTTACCGGCAAGCGCCAAGCCGGGCAGCCCGCGCCGCGTTAGTTCCACTTCGTAGGACGGCTCTAGCGGCAGAGTGGCTTTCTCCTCAGACCGGTTGAAAATCACCAGCAGGGGCTTCCGGCTTAAAAAGCCGAATCCCGATGCCAGGTTTTCTTCGTCGCCGTTGAAAGTCAGGTCTCTCAGACTCTGTTCGTTTTCCAGCGCACGGGCACAACGCTCGAGCAGCGCCTGTTCTTGCGGACGCGCCTTCTCTTTTTTAAGTCGGTTCCGGCGGTTTTCCACCACCGTGAGATCGGCGAGAATCATTTCGGTGAGGAGCGCGTTCAATTCTTTTAACGGTTGGGCATTGACGCCGAAATCGCGCAGGACCAAGGTGATCGCGTCGACTTCGCGCATGTGCGCCAGCAGCGCATTATTCGATTTGAGATCTTCCTCGCCTTGGCCGGGCGGGAAATCTGTAAAACGAATCTCCGCATAGGTGGTCTTTTTGGGTCGATAAATCTGCGCCAGCTTGTCGATGCGGACGTCGGGAACCTTGATCATGCCGAGATGAATTTCTTCCTTCCCACCGAACCCGCCGACTTGCGCCGCAAGTCCCGTGAGCATGTTGAAGATCGTGGTCTTTCCCGCGCCGCGGTTACCAATCAGCCCGACTTTCACAAGCGACTCCTAAACGTAGAGCAATCTAGCAGGAAAAAGGACTCGAATAAATTGTGCTGCCGGAGCTAAGCCGGAAAACGCGGAAAAAAACGCTGAGCCCGGGGCGCCATCCCGAGCTCAGCTGGCAATCTTCACGACCAATGAATTTACCGCTTTAAGGCTAAGAACAGGCTCGATTGGCCGCGGCGCACGAGAAAGAGCACGGGTTTATCTTTTTCGTTTTGTGTGATCTCACGATTGTATTCCGCGAGGTTCTTAACCGGCCGGCGGTTAATTTCCGTGATCACATCACCGGAGCGTAATCCCGCCTCTTCCCCGGGACTCCCCGGCGTGACGGATGAAATGACTAGTCCTTCGGCGCGTTCGAGCCCCAGACTACGAGCAAACTCGGAGGTCACCGGTTGCACCGTTAAGCCAAGGTCATTCTCTTCGCTGGAAGCGACGACTTCCTGGTCTTTTAGCTCGCCGACCGTGATCGGCAGGGATACCTGCTTGCCCTCCCGCAGTACCTTAAGCTGCACGGTCGCGCCCGGCGTGACGCGGGCAACCGCGAGCGGCAGATCCGCGGAATCCTTGATCTTCTTATGATCGAATTCGATGATCACATCGCCGCTCTTGAGGCCCGCTTTTTCCGCCGGACCGCCTTTGACGACATCGGCGACCAACGCTCCGCCGCTTTCCTTTACGCCGAGCGAGTTGGCGATTTCCGGAGTCATCTTCTGCACTGTCGTTCCCAGATAACCTCGCACCACCCGGCCTTTGGCTTTCAGTTGCGGCAGGAGATCTTTCACCGAGTTGGTTGGAATGGCGAAGCCGATGCCGATGTTGCCGCCCGATTGGCTGAAGATCGCTGTATTGATGCCAACGACTTCGCCGCGGAGATTGATCAACGGTCCGCCGGAGTTCCCTGGATTGATCGAGGCATCGGTCTGAATAAAGTTATCGTACGGCCCGGCGCCGATCTGCCGCCCCTTGGCGCTGACAATACCGGAAGTAACTGTATGATCGAGACCGAACGGATTGCCGATCGCCACCACCCACTCACCGACTTCAAGACGGTCCGAGTCGCCGAGAGTTACGGCCGCAAGATCCCGCCCGGCCTCGATCTTAACGACCGCAATGTCGGTCTTTTGGTCCTTGCCGATAACTTTGGCGTCATAGCTTTGACCGTCTGACAGAGTCACGTTGATTTTTTCCGCGTCGCCGATGACGTGATAATTAGTGAGGATTGTGCCGTCACCGTCGATGACGAATCCTGAACCGACACCGCGCTGCGGCTGCGGTGACGGCATGCGGCCCCCGAATCTTTCCAAAAAATCGCGGCGTGGATCGCCCGATCCGAAAGGGGACGGTATACCCTGAGCCATCCTGCGAACCTGCACTGTCGAAACGTTAACAACCGACGGGCCGAGCTTCTTCGCCAGTCCGGCAAAGTCAGGCAAGCTCCTCGCCGCTTCACTGGCAGCGGCAAGGGCCATGGCGGGACGAGGCGCATGATCGTTCTCGAGCGCACCGCCGCTGCCGACTCCCCCAAGCAAGCAGAGCGCGCTCCCGACTAAGAGGGATGACAGGCTTACGCTCTTCTTGGTATGCAAAAGACCTGTTACCATCTCTGTTCTCCGACTCTTTCTAGCCGCCACTGTGGCGGCGATAGCGGAAACAAGGGTTTTCTCATAGAAGACTAAGTTCCTACTTTGGCTAAGGCCTGGCGAACCGTCTTTTCGCTTCCAATCCGCCGCGCCTTCCGTTTCCATCGCATCAGCCCCTCACGCAAATAATCAGGTTCGAACCCAAGCGCTTCACAAACATTTTCAAACGAGAATGGATAAGAGCGGTCTGTGCTCGAGATCCATTCCTCAGCGTCGCGATATAACGACTGCTTACGTTTACATTTGGCGACCGCATGGTCTTGAAAGCAGAAGACCGCATCCTGCAATACAGCAAGCATCAGCACCCTCTCGGGCTCCAAATGAAACCGTCTTCGCTGGGTCAACTGAAATTGCGCGTCGATCAGAATATCCGGCTGAAAAATCATCATGGCTTTTTCATCGACCAGCGGGCTCTGCGGCGGCGTGCTCTTCGTCCAAAACGGCACACGGCTTCGAAGCATTGACGGTTTTTTGGCTCGGTTTTTTGACCTCATGAATCGACCTCCGTACCATTTAGACGAACCATCACCTGGGATGGTTCCAAACCTGCCAGACTCTTAAGTACTCAAAACTGCGGTTTGAAAGCCCGGGTCAAGATGGTAAAGTACGGCCTCATGCCGCTAGCCACGATTGAAGAAGCGATCGATGAGATCCGCCGCGGGCGGATGGTCATTTTAATGGATGACAAGGATCGCGAGAACGAGGGCGACCTATTCATGGCCGCGGAAAAAGTCACTCCAGAAGCGATCAATTTCATGGCGACTCATGGGCGTGGCTTAATCTGCTTACCGTTGACCGAAGAAAGAGTCCGACACTTGGGTCTGACGATGATGGTGTCCGAGAATACCTCGCCCTTTGGCACCGCCTTTACGGTTTCGGTTGACGCCGCCAGCGGCATCACTACCGGAATTTCCGCCGCTGACCGTGCGAAGACGATCTTGGACGCGATTGCTGATGACGCCAAACCCCAGGATCTCGTAATACCCGGCCATATCTTTCCACTGCGCGCGCGCAACGGCGGCGTCCTGGTTCGCGCCGGTCAGACCGAGGGCTCCGTTGATTTGGCTCGCTTCGCCGGCCTCAAGCCGGCCGGCGTGATCTGCGAGATCATGAAGGACGACGGCACCATGGCGCGGCAGCCCGACCTGATGCGCTTCGCCAAGAAACATAAACTCAAAGTGGTGACGATTGCCGATCTCATCCAGTATCGGTTGAACTACGATTCACTGGTCTATCGCGCCGCGGCGGCGCCCCTGCCAACCCGGGTCGGAGGTATGTTTCAGGCCGTCGTTTACAACACCCATGTCGATCTGAGCGAACATCTCGCCCTGATCAAAGGCACCATTTCTGCCAAGGAAGAAACGTTAGTGCGGGTTCATACCCGCTATGTTCCCGGCGATGTTTTCGGTTTCGAGCTGCTCAACACTAATGCGGTAATCCAACGGTCGATGGAAATCATCGGCAAGGCTGGAAAGGGAGTCATTCTATACCTCCGGCCAGAGCTCAGAGGCCTGCGCCCCGCGATGGTGGCGTATCCGCGACTCGAGGGCAAGCAACAGAAGGGGATGGATCGCTCTTTTGTCTATCAAGCCGATTTCAAAGAGTACGGTATCGGCGCGCAAATCCTGCGCGATCTCGGTGTCGGTAAAATGCGTCTATTGACGAACAACCGGAAACATCTGGTGGGACTACGCGGGTACGGCTTGCAGGTCACGGCACTGGAACCGATTCCGCGCGATCACCCGCTGCGTGAAGCGACCAAGCATAAAGTCAAGCGCGCTTAACGATTTCTTGAATGGAGTGAGCCCAACTCGGAGCTAAGCCATGCCAATTTTTGAATATAGCTGCCGCAAGTGCAATCACCGCTTCGAAACCATTGTTCTTGCAAAACAAGAAAAGATCACCTGCCCGAAATGCGCGAGCAGCTCGCTTGAAAAGCAGCTGTCGGTTTTCAGTTCGCCTGCTTCTGGCCAGGACGCCTCGCCCTCCGCCGGAGCTTGTGTGTGTACACCGCAAACCTGCGGTTGTCACTGAGATTCGGTGCGCGCAATCAAATAGCGTGGCAACGCAGCGCGAATGCGCTTGAGCGCTTCGCCGACGTTGGAATAGACTCGCTCTTCGACCAATTGGCCCTTGACCCAGTAATCCAATGAAGGCGCCTCGGTAAAGTTGATATCGACGTAACGCTCGCCCACCGGCTCGCCGGTGATGACCACGCGAACGGAATAACCGGCGTCGATGATGATGCCCCGAGCGCCGAAGGGCAGGGGCAAGCCGCCTTTGATTTTGGCTAATTTCTCCGGAGGGTAGGTGCCCACCTCTAGAGAATAGTAGCCCCACTCGCCCGGCGCGACCGCCAGGCCAGTAAGAAGGCGAGGGTTGATATCGACAAGGTTTCTCGCCGCCTGGTCTTGATTGTAGTTCTTGAGCAATTCATATGCCCACTTCTCGACTATTCCTTTGGCCGGTGCGGCGCTTTTTTCCCGCTCTTTGACAGGGCCGCGATCGATCCACCACTTGGTTTCTTCGAATGCCGGGGTTTTCTCTTCCGCCATCAAAATCTGCCGCCCTGGTTTATCAAATTTTGAATTCTTCTAAAGTACTTTTGGCGAAAAGCGAATTGACATCAAGACGTTTGCTGATGAGACCCTGCTCGTGGGTGTACTGCACCAAAGTCTCCAAGATGTGGCGATTGGCGGTCAATCCATACGCCCACGCATCCGGGCCTAAGATTTCCCGCTCTTTTTCCATCTCATCGATCGACCACGCGAGCATGTACTTGAGCGCCGAGAACTCGTACATGGCTTCTTGGCAAATCCGCTTTGATTCTTCGAAAGCCTTGAAGAAGCTTTGAGCAATCCATGGATGCCTTTCATAAACTTCTTCGCGTATGACGATCGTGTGCATGATTGGGAAGATCTTCGTGCGCTTGAAGTAGTCCTGCTCGACCTCGCGAAAATTGGGGATTAACCGTTGCACCTTCGGATGACGCCGCACGAATGGCGAGGGCATATGCGCCGAGATCATGGCGTCGATCTCGCCTCGCTCGAGCATGCCGGAAAGCGTCTCGTGCGCCGGGATCGGCTGGATATCGATATTGGGCGGCAAATTATGCTTGACCTTGTCCTGTCGTCCCGGATGTTCCTCGCCACCGGTGAACCATTTTATTTTTTCCGGCGTTACGCCGTATTCATGCTGGAGAATGCCACGCACCCAAGTGGCCATGGTGATCTGATATTCGGGAACGCCGACCCGTTTCCCCGACAGATCGGCGGGTTTTTTGACACCTGAATCCGTGTTGATGTAGATGCATGAGTGGCGAAACGTCTTCGAAGGAAACACCGGAATGCCGATCAATCGCGGCGCGCCTTTGTCACGCGCCATGAGAAAGGAACCGGTGGACATTTCAGCGACATCGAACTCACCGTAGCGAAGCATGCGCCAAAACGTCTCTTCGACCCGCAACGGCAAATACGTGAGATCGACACCCTCGACTTCGACGCGGCCGTCCTGCAGCGCGCGCGTGCGGTCATAGTCCCAACAGGCCAGTGTCAAGCGGATCTTTCCCATGTTGGCTCCTCAATCAAATAAAATGCCGTTAACCCCGGCAAGAAACTGCTTCGCACCGATCACGAACTGTTCCCGCTCTCCCTGCAGCACGACAGCCGCTTCACCGGATGCCAGTGTCGTCCGGCGCTGAACGATGTATGTGCGACCGCGAAAGGTCACTCGCTCGCCTGGGCGAAACACTTGCAGCCGCTCATGATCTTCCTGCGGATCGATCTTTTCCATGTTCCCGGTTTCATACCATATTGACGCAAAAAGCTTAAACCGGCGTTGGAAATTGACATAACCGGCAGCCCCGAATAGAGTCACGGCCATGCGGATTGCGGTGATGGGCAGCGGTGCCGTCGGCGGCTATTTTGGCGCCAAACTCGCCGCCGCTGAGCACGAGCTCGTTTTTATTGCGCGCGGCCCACACCTGGCGGCTTTGCGCAGGAGCGGATTGTGGATCAAGAGCCCGAGCGGAAATCTGCATCTAGAGGGCGTTGTTTTCACCGATAGCGCGAAGGACGCTGGCGCGGTTGACCTCGTGCTTTTCTGCGTAAAATCCTACGACACGATGGCCGCGGCGAGGACTCTGGCACCGCTAATCGGTGACGGTACCCGGATTCTCTCGTTACAGAACGGCGTTGATAACCCGGAGAAGCTTGCAACTTTGTATCCCTCTCAGCAAATTTTTGCGGGTGTCGTCTACATCGCCGCACAGCTAGAGTCGCCGGGCGTCATTCGTCATGCCACCGGCGGCAAGATCATTTTTGGCCGACTCGATGGCGCGGTCGGCGCAGAAGCTATGCTGATCGAGCAAACTCTGTCCGCCGCCGGTATCACCTGCGCCATTAGTTCAAACATCCAATCGGTTCAATGGGCGAAGTTGTTATGGAATGCGCCTTTCTGCGCGATCAGTTGCTTGACGGGCGCTACCGCGAAACAAATCGTCGATTCCCGAGCACTCACTCAGCTCGCCCTCGATTGCATGCTGGAGGTTCAAGCAGCGGCGCGCACGCGCCAGGTCGAGTTAGCGCGCGACTTGTTTGATGAGACGATCGCTTTCTCACGCGGATTGGGTTCTTTCAGACCATCCATGCTACAGGACTTGGAAGCGCGAAAACCGCTCGAGTACGAGGCTTTCAACGGGTTGGTCGTGGAGTTGTTGCAGCAAACCGGTGAAACGGCGCCGATCAACCGAGCCTTTTACGCCCTGCTTCAGCAGCTCGACAAAAAGAATCGCGAGAAGGCCGAACCATCTTTATGACAAGCTTCTCCACGTTGCCTTGCGCGGCGACCCTTTGGCTGGTCGCCGCTTTAACCGCTCACGTGTTTTTCTACATCGGGCACGCACAGGCGCAAAACAAAGAGCTGGTCACCAAGGGCCAATATATTTTCGCCATCGCGGGGGGCTGCGCGTGCCACACCGTGCCAAAACAAACGCCACACGCCGGTGCGCGCCCGTTTCCGATTCCCTTTGGTACGGTCTACAGCACCAACATTACCCAAGACAAAGAAACCGGTTTAGGCGCATGGTCGGACCAGCAAATTCTCGACGCCATGATCAAGGGTATTCGGCGTGATGGCAGCAGGATCTTGCCGGTCATGCCTTATGAAAAATATTCCGGGATAGCGGAGGAAGATCTCCAGGCCCTGCTCGCATTTCTCAGAACACTTAAACCTGTGAGAAAGGCGACACCGGAACTCAAAACCCGGGTGCCGTTCATGCGCAGTGCGGGATCGTTTGTCTATCTCAACCTTTTCGGCCGCTTCAGTGCTAGACCGCGACAAGCGCCCAAAACTGGTGTTGACCGCGGACGCTATCTGGTCGATCATGTTTCGCTTTGCGGCGACTGTCACACGCCGCGCAATTCCCTCGGGGTACCGCAGCAATCATTCTACATGGCCGGAGCAAGCCCAGATATTGGCCCGTTGGGTGAAGCCGTGGCCAATATCACCCCCGATCCCGAGACCGGCATCGGCAATTGGAGTCGCGAGGAAATCGCCGAGCTACTCCGCACCGGTACGAAGCCCGACCTCGACAATGTACAAGGCCTCATGGACGAAGTGATCCAAGGCACCACCCACGGCTACAAAGGCATGACAAAGGAAGATGCACTGGCGATCGCAGACTACTTGAAATCAATCCCGCCGATCAAGAATAAAATCCAATGACTTGGCGAACAACAGTTAGTTGCGCGGCACTTGTTTGACGAGTTCACCGATAACCTGATCGGTCGTGATATTCTCCGCTTCAGCTTGGAAATTCAGAATAATGCGATGGCGCAGGGCCGAAAAAATCATCCGTTCGACGTCTTCATAGCTGACATGCACGCGGTTTTCGACCAGCGCATTACCCTTGGCGCCGAGAATAACCGCTTGCGCCCCGCGCGGACTTGAGCCGAAGCGGATGTATTGCTTGACCGAGCTCTTTACCGGGGTGCCGTTCCCCGCATCGGGCTGCGTCGCATGCACCAAGCGGACAACGTAATCCTCGATGGGCGGCGCGATCATGACCCGGCGCAGCAGCTGTTGCATGTTGACGACCCGTTTGCCGCCGTCGTCGGGGAGGACTTTCGTGACCTCGGCGCTCACGACTCCAGTCGTACGTTTGAGAATTTCCTTGAGCTCGGCCGGCGACGGAGAGGACACCAGCAGCTTGAAGAGAAATCGATCCAGTTGCGCTTCCGGCAGCGGATACGTGCCTTCCAGCTCGATCGGATTTTGCGTTGCCAGGACGATGAAGGGCGATTCGAGAATATGAGAATCGCCGAACACTGTGACTTGCTTTTCTTCCATCGCCTCGAGCACAGCCGACTGCGTCTTCGGCGTCGCCCGATTAATCTCGTCCGCCAGCACAACGTGAGCGAAGATCGGACCGCGCTTGAATTGAAATTCCCGTCGTCCGCTGCTCTCCGTTAGCACTTCGGTGCCAACGATGTCCGAGGGCATCAAGTCCGGAGTAAACTGAATTCGCTTAAATGAAAGCCCCAGTGCCTGACTCAACGATTTGACGAGCAGGGTCTTGCCCAAGCCTGGGACCCCTTCGAGCAATACGTGCCCCCCGGCGAAAAAAGCGATCAGAACTCTCCGAATCAGGTCGTCGTGTCCGACAATGACTTTGCGGACTTCGGCTTCGAGACGTTTGAAAATTTGCTGAAATTCTTCGGGATCCATTACGCTCCTTCTCCTGCTCAACGAATGATGCCGCGATATTCGATCGGCAACGGTTGCTTCTCCGTCGGAGCGTTCGGGAGGTGGGGAGGCAGCGGTACGTTACTCACCGGGACTTGGCTTCGCGGCCGGCTATCCCTTGAGTCCTTGGTGGCGCGACTTTCGCCTTTGGCATCAGCCATCAGATCCTCCGGCAGTTGCACGGTTACATAGCCCGCTCCTTTTAGGCCCTCTTTGCCCTCGCCTGCCTTGTAGAAACGGTCCTTAGGGGAGCTGCCCTGAGGCGGCTCGGGCGATGCCTGTTGCTTGCCGGCGCCTTCCTTCGATCCCCCTTGGTTTTTGGCGGTTTTTTCCTTCTCCGGGTCCTTGCCAGGCTGGTTCGGATCCGGCCGGTTCTGATCATTGTTAGCTTCGCTCAAGGGGCTTTTCTCGTCACCTCGTTCTTTGGGATTACTCGTCGTCGATTTCCCTTGATCCGTGCCGCGGTTCAACTGCTCACTCGATTCGCCTCTTCCATCCCCGCTGCCCGCTTGCCTCTGCTTGTTTTCACCGCGCCCCTCCTGAGGCGCGTTGGTTTGAATTCCGCCCGCGCCCTTTTGTTGTTCCTTTTGTTGTTGCCCGCTTGTCCCTTGCTGCTGGTCCTGTCCAGTCAGCGCACTCGATGCGCGGGCGAGCAAATCCCCATTGTCTTTTTGCTCCGGCCTTTTTTGGCGCTCTTGAATCTTTTGTTCCAATTGTTGCACCAGGGCGCGCTTTTCCTCGGCGGAAAGATTTGGATCGTCAAGCCGGGTGGCAACCGCCTCGAGTTCTTTGGCGAGTGCCCGCAGATCCGGATGGATCGCCATTTGTTTTGCCAGTTCGCGCAAGCGGTCAGGTACAACCGCGACTGCGCGGCCAGGCAAAGCAAGCGGCAGCAGGAGGTGAATCAAAATAGCCGCCAACACCGAACCGCCCAAGGACCAGTACGCAGAATGTTTCAGTTGATAGGGAAAATCGCGCTTGAGCGACACCCGATCGACAAATGATTCTGACTGTTGGCGCAAACGCGTAACGAAGGCCTCTGGCTCGTTAGCCGGATTAATCGTTGTCAAGGTCAAAAAATGGTCCTTGGCGCCGGACCGCTGATCCATTAAGTGGGCGGCCAATCGTGTGCTTGGAACCAGCGGTCGCCGTCGCAAGTAACCCGCGAGTGCACCGAACCCGATGATGAGACTCACCGCCAAGGCCGCTGCCAGGGGGCTCAACCATGCGCCACGAACAAGCGTCGTCACGATGTAGATTAAAACAGCTGCGGGCGGGACAAAAAGCAGCAGAGCATCCCAGAGAACATGATGCCGCAGGCGAGCCACTACACGACCGATCAGATTTTCCGATCGTTCACCACGTGGTGAGCGCGCAACAGGCACTTCCATTGGAGAAACTATAACACGTTGCCTTTGCTCGCTTAAGCTTGACAAGGCTAGCGGTGCACTGCCGCTTTGCGACGGCGCGGCGGCGGCTCGCGTAGGGGCTGGTAAGCCTTTACAGCTTGGTTATGAATTTCCATCGTCTCAGAGAACAAATGCGTTCCGTCGTTCTTTGAAACAAAGTAAAGATAAGGAACCTGAGCCGGTTGAAGCGCGGCACGGATGGACGAAACGCTGGGATTGCAGATCGGGCCCGGCGGCAGTGCTGCTATTCTATATGTATTGTAAGGAGTGGGATCGTTTAGATGTCTTCGCGTCAGGTTGCCGTCGAAATCCTTAAGCCCATAAATGACTGTCGGATCGCTTTGCAGCGGCATCTGTCGCTTCAGCCGATTGTGAAATACTGCTGAAACCAATGGTCGCTCAGCTTCGACTCCTGTCTCTTTTTCGATGATTGAGGCGAGCGTAAGAGTTTCGTGGGAAGTCAACGGATTGCCGTTATCGCGCTGGTTCAGTAACGGCAACGATACCTTGCGAAACTGCTCGGCCATCGTCAAGATGATGTCCTTCTCCGGCGTGGCGGGAGTAAAGTGATAGGTACTTGGGAACAGATAGCCTTCAAGTCCTATTTGCTGCAATCCGAGCATGGACAGTAACGACGGGCTGGCGGCTTCGGCAAGAAATCTTTCCCTGTCGGCGATTTGCAACGTTTCGAGCAATGCGGCGATTTCCTTTACCGTCAGTCCCTCCGGAATGGTCACGGTTTGGAAAATTCCCCGTCCAGTCACCAACCGTTCTAATATAGCACGCGGCGGCATCCCGTTCTCGAAACGATAAAGCCCTTGGTGGATCTTCTTTTCGGCGCCGGTGAGTCGCGCCCAGAGCGAGAACAAGAAGCCATTCGAGATAATTTTTCGCTCGCGCAGCTTGCGCACTACGACGGCCAATGAATCACCCTGCTCCACGCGAATCTCCGTCGGATAGGCGCCATCGACCGCTACAGCGACAAAAATGTGATAGAACAGGATCCCCGCCGGTACGCCGGCGCAGATAACGATGGCGATGAGAAAGATACGCAGGGTTTTCACGCGGTAGATTGGAAATAGGGAGTTGGCGGGGTTTGCAGCAAAACCAACAACAAGTTTAGTTTTCCGTAATATTCACTTTCATCCAACCTTCAATCTGGCGCACAAATCCAGCGAACGGTTCCTCACCGGGTGCGGCGGCAAAATAGGCTTTGCGCGTGTAATCGAGCGCACCGGAATAGTATTCAAATTTCTTGGAAAGTTCCTGATAAAGATAATAACCGGTGCGGTAAAGCGAGAGATCAAGCTCTGAAACGGTCCAATACGAGCGGCTGCCTTCCTGGATGTAGTAATCGAGCGATCCTCTTCCTTCCACATGCTTACGGAAAATGCCGCTCATAAACAATGCATAATCGCCCGCGTATTTGCGCAGCGAGCGTTCCCGCAGAACGTCGCTCTCGGCCACCGCCCCATGCGCCCGCCGAGCCACTACTTCCGGAATGCTATCCACGCCGCGTCCGCCACGGCTACGAAATCGGTAGAGATTATCTGCGCGTGCGAAATCTGCCAACACGTCGGCGACATAGTCGACGACCGCCGCATCATAGATCCCGAGCTGCCAAAAACTTTGGCGGACCACTTTGAGAAAAAACACGTGTAACCGATTGTCCGGCACGTCAATTTTCGTCATCGTAGGCAAATGATACCAAAGTTAACGATCCGGGGAAAGATTTCTCGGCCTTCGCTGCTGGGCTTTATCACCCTGGCGCTTCTTTGAATTGACGCTATAATAGCGTCGGACCTGGGTTTTTTCGCTGAGAGACTTTAGAACCCTAGGGAGAAAATCATGACCAGGGATCTTAAGGAAGTTTTTTTTAGGCTCGAAGGGGCATGGGCGTCCTTTGAGCTCATGTCGATTCGTAAACGGGAGGATTATCTCAGGCCTTTTCGCGTGTTGCGCTGTAAGATCGACGATCAAGTAGACTTCAACGTCGCCGCTTCCGGCTCGACCGAAGCTACAGTTCTGATTGAAATTTTCGGGGCGCAGGATCTTGTCGCCGCTAACGGAAGCGGTCCCGTTCATGCCGTCGATAATGCCATGCGAAAAATTCTGGAACGTCATTACCCGCAGCTATCAGAGGTGCGCCTTGAAGAATTCGACGTGCGTCTGCTGCACAGCGCGACCCTCGACGAAGATGAAAAAGGCGCTGCTGCTCTGGTCCGCGTTTTGGCGATTTTTGGCGACGGTAGGGAGCGATGGGGAACGGTCGGTGTAGCCACTGACATTCTCCAGGCCAGCGTCGAATGCATCATTGACGGCCTCGAGTGGAAACTGCGCGGTGAGCACAAACATTGACCAGAGCGTCATGTCGACGGCGCCACCGGGCGGCATTATTGATTACCCGGCGACGGCGGGTGTTTGCGGTGCGGCGGTTGGTTGTGGGGCGGCGACTCGAGGAATTCCGTCATCAGTCCAATGCGGGCATCGATTTTGTGGTAGCGCGCGTGTAAGCATTTTGAACGTACTGCCACAGCATGCGCTGCGTATTAAAAAATGATCCATTAAGCGCGATCGCCGAACGCATGATTTGGGCGTACCTGTCAGGTTCTTTGTAATAGAGCGGCAGAATTACCCGCTCGAGCTTTTCATAGAGTGAAGTCGCTTCCGCACCTGAATCATTTTCCGTAACTCCGGGATCACCGATCGCCCACCCGGTCACCCCTTCGATGTAGCCTTCAATCCACCATCCGTCGAGAACGCTCAAGCTGGGCACACCATTGAGCGCCGCCTTCATTCCGCTGGTGCCGGATGCCTCTTGAGGTCGAAGTGGCGTGTTGAGCCATACGTCAACACCGGAACAAAGCAATTTTCCCAACGCCATGTCGTAGTTTTGCAGGTAAACCACGCGTACATCTTTGGCCAGCGCCGCCGCTGCTTCGAAGATACGCCTGATAATTTCCTTGCCGCCCTCGTCGCGCGGATGCGCCTTGCCGGCATAGATAAGCTGCATCGGGCCCGCCTGTTGTGCGATCTGTTTTAGCCGGTCGATATTTGTAAAGAGCAAATCGCCGCGCTTGTATCCGGTGGCACGTCGCGCGAAGCCGATGGTAAAAACCTTTTCGTCGAGTTGACCGCCGGTGAGCCATCGGACCTGATGCAGCAACTCCTTTTTCGCTTCCCCATGCGCCTGGCGAATTTGCGAGTGGGGAATGCCGACAGCGTACCGCAAATAGCGATTATCCCCGCGCCAACCGGGAAAATAGCGGTCAAACAACGCCGCAAACGGGGCGCATGTCCATGTGGCGGCGTGCACGCCATTGGTAATTGCGTCGATGCCGTGATTTGGAAACATGCTGCGCGAGACCTCGGCATGACGCATCGAAACACCGTTAACAAACCCGGAAAGGCGCAGCGCCAATTCGGTCATGTTGAGAGAACCGTTTATAAGCTGCAATTGAGCGAGTAAGTTGGCGCGCTGCTCGCCGAGGACCTGGTAGACCAGATCGGATGGAAACCGATCGTGTCCCGCAGGCACCGGTGTATGAGTCGTAAACACGCAGCGTCGGCGTACGGCCTCGATTTCACTCTCCGAAAAGCGCCGCCCCGCAGCCGTTCCGATCGACTCTTCCAAGAGCGCCAGCGTGACTAAAGCCGAATGGCCCTCGTTCATGTGGAAGACTTCAAGATCGGTACGGCCCAGCGCACGGAGCATGGCAACGCCGCCCAATCCGAGGAGAGCTTCCTGACACAACCGATAGCGTTGATCGCCGCCATAAAGAAAATCGGTGAGCCCTCGATCCGCGGGACTGTTCTCCTCGTGATCGGTATCGAGGAAAATGAGCGGCACCGTATGCCCGGTGATGCCCGTAAACAAATACCGCCAAGCGCCCACGTATACCTGTCTCCCCTCTATGGAGACGACGACTTTTGGCGCCAGCCGTTCAAGGTGAGTTTCGGGCGACCATTCAGCAGGGCTTTCGAGCTGATTACCGTAGGAGTCAAGTCGCTGGTCGAAGTAGCCCTTGCGGTGCACCAACGAAACCGCGACCATCGGAATTTCTAAATCGGCAGCTGACCGGAGCATGTCACCCGCCAACACACCCAAACCACCGCTGTAAGTAGGGATTTGGGAATTTACGGCCACGTCCATAGAAAAATAAGCGACCGTTCGGTTAGAGGCTAATGCGTTACTCATAGGCGATTGTGGTCAGACCCGGCAACATCCGTGGGGATGCTCGGTTGGGCAACATCGTAGCTGCCCTATCGATAACACATTGCCATCCCGCGGGCAATTTATCGTCTCTCTCGCCGACAACACAGCAAGGACGATGCCACTGGTAGTATTGGCGACATATCAAAGAGCCAATCGGATTTTTTGGCAAGTTCGGGCGCTTTTAGACATTGCACTTACGCCCGACTGTAACGTTCTTTGGCAAAATCGTGAATTATCGCAGCTTGAATGCCTGGTTCAATTCCTCCCAGGATTTGTAAGCACTTAAGTGACGCAAGACCGCTATCGTCGGCGGCAGCATGTGATAGTTTCCCGCTTCGGCTCGAGCAAGAGCGGCCGCGGGAGCAATCCAGAGACTTTCAGCTACTTCTTCGGAGGCATGCAACGGCCGCTGATCCGCTGGTAGCTCTGCCAGATAGAAGCGCGTATCGAACCGTACGGCATAATGCTCCGGCGTGACTCGGTGGAAAAAATAAATGAGCCTTGCTACGTTGCAGTAAAGCCGCTCAGATACTAAAAGTTTCGGTAAATCGACTTCGCCCCGTTGCAACGCCTTGCGTTTGTCCGCCAATCGCTCGGCAAGACCTGCTTCCAGCGAATCTGTAGCTGCCGCGTTCAGGGAAGCGAAAAAATGGATTCCCGACTCCTCGAAGAGTTCCCTCACCGCCGCCACCCAGTGCGCTAAACAGAGTTCAGGTTGGATATGCGATCCAAGTTTCTGTTGCGCTTCTCGCGGAGTCAAACCGCGGGTTAGACTCACCATCGCCTCGGAGTAGTCGCTCTTCTCCACTCGACCGCCCGGAAAAACATACGCGCCGGCGTAACTATTCATCTCAATCGGCCTACGGTTGAGAAAGATTTCAAAACTGCCGGCGCCATCCGGACGGATTAGAACTACGGTCGATGCTGGTAGCGGAATCGAAGGTTGTGTCATTGTTCAACTTCGCTTTTAAACTCCGGCGTGAATCGCTCTTGCCGCGCTGCGGTCTCGGCAAGACGTTAGAACCGCGACGAGAGCTTACCGATATGGATAGATGCGCCGGTTGATGAGCCCAGAACGGCGGCTCTGCTGGCGAGAAATGGAACGCCGACCTGACACACAGACGCAATACCGATCGTGCCTCTAGGTTGTCGGAATGAAGCGCGCATATCGATCACACGCAATGATCTGCCAAATTGCGTCAGAGCTTAAATGACTAACTTTCAGAGTTCAAGAACTATGACTCCACTGCCGACGCTGCCGCAGCCAATCCGGCGAGTCAGGTCGCCCAGCTAACCATCCTGCATAGTTGTCGAATGCCGATGGTACATGGACATGAATTAAAAGACGTGCACGGCGCGCGGTTCTCTTGGACGGCGGAACTTGCATTGTCAGTGACGCTTTCGTGCCAGCGGGCCGGGAACAGTCTGCCGGTCCTTCGCTATCGGTGGAGTATAACAACCTACGAGGAATCAACGCGCAAGTCGGCCGGAGGGCTTACCGATGTGAATGTGTGGGCCGGTTGACGTGCCGGCGATCGCTTTACGAAATGCCATAAACGGAATGCCCGCTCCACGCAGATGGGCGATAAGCGCTTTGCCCTCAGCGCTGTCCGGATGAACGGCAACGTCCATCGCCTCGCGGTGATCGAAGCGCAACCGATTGTGGGTCTTCGATTGGCCCAACGCGGTCACCGGCAAGCGCCGCCCAAAGGTTTGAGAAAAGTATCGCTCGATCCGCGGTGCTTCTTTTAGGGACCATTTGACGCCACCGTTGAAGTGCGCCAGATCTGTGGTTTCACTGTAAGCGTTCACGGGAAGCCGCTCCACTTTCGCTCCCAGAATCGCCTCAGTAATAGCAATATCGGCTTCCACTACGGTATGCCGCATTTCATGCACGCGCTTGAGCGCTGCAACGAACGACTGTTCGGCCTCCTGAACTCGATCCTTCGCAATCTGACCGTCTTTGAAGAGCTTGCGCAGATGGATAACCTCCAGCCTCAAGTTCGACTGTTCTCGTTCGTAAACGGCAAGCAGCTTGCGATCCTTGTCTAGAGACTCCTTGATCTTGTCCATCGCGTCCGCGCTCGCTACCAGAGCGGATGGCCTGCCTGAGCTAAAGGGGCCGTGCAACGATCGCAGAGTTTTCCAAGCGATAAACCCTGCCACGACCAAAGGTAGGATTACCGCCGCTAGATGGGCGGTGTGAGATTTGGCGAAATCGGAAAACATGAGCCCCGCAAGTGTATTCCGCTTGCATATGACCCGTCAAACTGGAATTACGAGGCGGCATCCGTATGGTGCAAACAAGGCGTGTAAATCAATTTTTGGCGCTTGTTGGCGTAGACGCATTCAATGACAGCAATGTTTACTAGCACACGTCACCCCGCAGGCTGCCATCGATGGCGGTGAATCGGCACGGCTTGTTCGCCCTCGATGACTAGCGCCCCCTCGTAATCGTCGCCGGGATCGAGCTCGGTCAGCCACCAACCGGGCACGGAGGCGTGGATTGCGACCCGGCCCTGGTAGGCCGACACAATCTCGACTTCGTCGAGAGCGCCCGAGAGCCCGGTCCCTTTGGCCTTCAAGAATGCTTCTTTACTCGTCCAACACTTATAAAAGGCTTGCCGCTGCAGCATCGGCGGCAGCGCGCGCAACGCCGACACTTCACGCCGCGTAAAAAAGCGCTCCGCGACCTCGTGAAACCCGAATTGGCTTTTTACAAACTCGATGTCAATACCCACTACGAGTTCGCAGGTCACTGCGATCAAGGCTCGTTCGTGGGAGTGAGAAAGGTTGAATTCGATGCCGCGGCTCCCGAGCGCCTCCGCCAGCCGCGGCTTGCCATTCTCGCCGTCTACAAACCGCAAATCGCCGGCAGCCACGTTCAAATAACGAGCCAAGATATCGCGCAGTGCTATGTGAGCGATGATGTAGCGTCTTTGGTCGGCAGCGAACTTGAATCGTTGGGCGCGCGCTTGTTCTTCCGGCGAAAGCCGATAGAGCCACGATCGCCGATCGAACGAAGCCTCATCTAACGCCACTACCCAGACCTGGACGCAGCCTTGCAATAAAGGAAGCGGATCGGACCCGACAGGCCAGCCAATCATGAAACCGCGGGGTTCTTGCTAAATCGCTTCCGCACGTTCGCCGATTGAAGTCGGAATGCCAAAGCGTCCGTTCCGTTTTCGTCTTCGGTCATCCAGGACCGGCCATGAGCGTCTCCGCGTCGCGAATGGTTTTCCCCGAAGACGTCCGCGGCAAGGCTTCGCGCACGACAATTTTGTCCGGCACTTTGAAGTTGGCCAGATTCGCGCGCAGAAAGCCGAGCAACTCTTTTTCCACGACGACGGCACCAGGTCGCGGCACAATCGCCGCGCCGATCACTGCGCCCCGCTTGGTATCGGGAATCGCGAAGACAACGGTCTCTTGAACGTCCGGGTAGGTGTAAATCAGATTTTCAACTTCGGCGGGGTAAACGTTAAGGCCACCGGTAATGATCATGTCATCGCGCCGGCCGAGATGATAATAATAGCCATCGGCGTCACGCTTGCCCACATCGCCGGTATAGAGCCAGCCGTGGCGGATCCGCTCAGCCGTGGCATCGGGCCGGCGAAAGTAGCCTTTCATGACATGCGGCCCCCGAGTAATGATCTCACCAGGTTCATCGACGCCAAGTTCGTTGCCGTTTTGATCAATGATTTTAACTTCGATACCCGGCACGGCGCAACCGATACTACCCATCTTGACCTGGGCTTTCTCCGGCTCGACCAACGTGATCATAGGCGACGTTTCGGTTAAACCGTAACCTTGGATCACTTTGATGTGAGGCTGTGCGGCATGAAAGGCTCGCAACAACGAGAATGGAACGCTGGTTCCCATCATCGCGGCGATCTTCATGCTGCTAGTATCGAAGCTGGCGAGATGCTTCACTCCGAGCAGGAGCTGAAACACGACCGGCACCCCTTCGAAAACATTGATTCGGTATTTCTGAATCCCTTCCAATAGGGTGATCGGGTTGATCTGCTCGAAGATGACCAGCGTGTAACCACGCTCTGCCAGCTCGTTGCAAAGCACGGGGCCGACAATGTGGGACATTGGTAGAACACAGCCCCGCACGGTCGACGCATCGGTGATCCGGTTTTCGCGCATGACCAACGGGTATTGCAGCAGATTGCGATAGCTCAACACGACGCCCTTGGGCTCGCCGGTGGTCCCGGAGGTGTAGAGAATCAAGGCATCGTCGTCGGCACTCAGGTTTGACGGCGACGCCGTTCGACGCGCGGCGGAGAATCGTTTCTCGAAGCTTCGTTCGCCCTCCCCGTCAACGATCCACAGCGGCATCGCCGATCTGTCTTTGAAAGATTCTTCAACTTCGGCAAGGAGCTGCTGATGTACGATCAAAAGTTTAACATCAGCGTCTTTCAGGACGGCTTGCAGTTCCTTTCCTTTGAGTCGGGCGTCGAGGATGACAGTGACCGCGCCGATTTTCTGCGTAGCAAAATAACTCAGCGGTATCGCCGTGGAATTCGGGAGTAAGACTCCGACGCGATCACCTTGGCGAACGCCCTCCTGCTGCAGATGGGCCGCCAATGAATGCACTCGTTGGTTGAGCGCGCTGAAACTCAGCGTTTCCTCTTTCGCAATGAGCGCGATCTTTTCCGGCTGATTCTCCGCCGTTTTTTGCAGCACCTCAGCCGCATAGAAACCTAGCGAATCGGTATCGTTTGCCATAGCGCGAATGCTCTCTCAAAAGGCTTGTACCAGCGCGATAGTTGCGCCAGTTGACCGCGTTTTAGTTTTAGTTTTCCTTGCTGGGTCGCCATGAAGGGATCAATACGATTGCTGAACACCGCGTGCCACCAGTCCGCTTGCCCGCTGATCATAAACTCGCCGCCGTCGCCCTGCTTCAGCTCGGTGATAAAGCCATTGACGAATTTTACCGTCCAGGCATTCTGCGACTCATCGAGAAATAGCGTCAAAGATGTCGTTAAGCCGCTTTCGGCACCGTCGGCACGGAACTGCGAATCATCGTTGGCGGTGTCGATGAGCGCCTGCATATGCTCCTTCGAGAAGAGCGTGTAGCGCTCCCCTAACGGTTCGGTGCTAGGCGGTCGCTCGCATGGACCGGCGTTCGGTGCGTCAGCCGCGGCGCCGATTTTTTCTTTGAAAAGCTGACAATGCACCGCCTCTTCGAGCAAATCCGTAAGCAAGAAGGCTTCTTGGAAATTCTTTCCGATCGCCACCGTACCATGACCTTTGATGATCACTACGGGATGATACTTCAGCTCTTCGGTCACTTTCTCGGGCCGGGTCACCGTGGGCGTGTCCTGAGAAACGATCGGGACTTCGCCGATGGTGTATTTCTCTTCGAAGCTGATCGGCACAAAGCTCAAATGATTTAGCGAGAACGCCAAGACCATCGGCGGATGAACGTGGACGATCGCTTGAGCGTCGGTGGCCGCATAAACGGCCAAGTGCATCGCCGTTTCGCTGGAGGCTTTCTGCGTTTTCCTTACCGGAACACCATCCCGATTGATCCGCACCAAGTCTTTTGGCGTGAGAAAGCCCAACGGCGCATGCTGGGCGGTAATCAGAAATTGCCCCTTGCCATCTCGGCAGCTCAGATTACCGCCCCAGCCGCTAATTAAGCGGCGGTCGAACAGCAATTTGCCCCACTTGATAATTTCGCGCTCCAGCGTGGTCATATCAGCTCTTAAGCAATGACCAGGAGACTATTTCAGCACCCACAGGTTGAATGCCGACCCGCGGCGGGCAAATATTTCTGCCGAGAAAGGTCGACGCGTCAAGATCTTCTGGGATGTCGCGTGGCTTCGCGCCCGGCAACAATTCGATCGGTACGTTGTGCAACCGGGCTAGGCGCACCGCGAGCAACGAACCGCAGATGGCGCTTACTCCCTCATCCGTCAGGGTGTCATAGTACAAGCACACTCGACGGACTTCGCGTTGCGCGAACAATGTTCCCATCATGTTATCCGAAATCAGCGTTGCGCCCATGTTGCGCTTGAGGAGTTCCGGCGCCACGATTTTTGCGCCCCAAAGTTGAGGCCGCATTTCGGGAACTAACACATTCTCTGCTTCTTCGGCCTGCAGCGCTTTGGCGAGGAAAGCATATTGATTATGCGGCGGAATACCATAGACCAAAACATATTTGCCGCGGCGCTCCGATGGGCAGATCTGGCGATCTTGCACGCGTTGATACTTGTGCCGAAAAGTATCGGGCGTATAGATCCGGTCAAACGAAATCATTTGAGTAATCAGCTCCGCTGGTGTGACGTCGAATGCTGGATAACGCGCATTCAGCTTGGCAGAAACTGGGTCGATCAAAGATTGTCCTTGAAACGTCAACACTTCTGCCGCCGGCCGTTGTTCTATCGGCACGGCATATCCGGACGTTAATGAGCGCGGGTCTTGGACGAGCGCATAAAATGGTACGCCATACTCTTTAGCCATGAGCGCCAGTGGATAAGTGCCGACCTTGTTAATGATGTCTCCGTTCTGCGCTGAACGATCGGCGCCGACGATCACTGAGTTCACCTCGCCTCGCTCCATCACCTGCGCCACCGCGCCATCCGGTATCACTGACACCGAAACTCCCGCCTCCGCAAGTTCCCACGCCGTCAAGCGGGTGCCCTGAAGATAGGGTCGCGTCTCTGTTGCGATGAATGTGATGGCTTTGCCCAGAGCACGATGACACTGGGCCAGTGCGACCAGCTCGCCACTCACGTTGCAGTGGGTCAATACGCGCGCGGGATTGGGTAAGACTGAACCAGCGAGCCTAGCGCGGGCCAGCCGTCCACGCACGATCCGCTTACCAAGCTTACATGCGCGATCCTCAATGAATTCTCGGGGATCGCTACCCGAAGGTAAGTCGTCAAACCATTGTTGAAAGAAGGAACCCAAGCCGCGAAAATCAAAGGTCGGCCTGGCGCTAGAAAATCGCTGAGTCATTTCCACCAATCGCCGGCGTAACTCCTCGGCGTCCGTATTGGGGTGGCCGCGAGCCAGCAGCGCGCCGCTGTAGAGAAAGGCGAGAACCTGGCCGAACGCGCGGGTCTTCATTCCCCTAACTGCGTCAAGCGCTTGCTCGACACTGCGCACTTCGACGTAGAAAATCCTATCCGGCACCTGGGTTTCATCGAGGATCTTGAAACCTGTGCCGAGCCAGTGAACTGGCTCAAATAGCGGGCTTTGAACGGCGCTCATGGATGATCCGGCCAATGAAGAGCGTCAGAGGTAACGCAGTGCGTTGCGCGCGATTTCGATGGTCTGTTTTTCCGCCTCGGTAAATTTGGCATCGCGAAAGCCGAACTTCCTATGAAGACATTCGTCCGAGACCGCGAGAACCGCGCCGGCTTTCTGGCCGCGGACTTGCGCGATCGTCAGAAAGGCCGATGTCACCATGTCGATGCTTGAAATGTTTTGCCGGTTTAGTTGATTGATCATTTCCGGCGTCTCTTGGAACAGCGCGTCGGTCGTGAAGACCCAACCGAGGTGATAACGAACTTTTAATTGGTCAGCCGCCTTTTGGAGCGCGCCGACGATATCGCCGTGCGCAACCGTGGAGAAGTTTTCGGCGACGTAGTAACGCGACGTGCCCTCTCCCCGGAGCGCACCGGTGACAATCACGAGGTCGCCGATCTTGATGTTTTCTTGCAGCGAACCGCAGCTGCCAATGCGGATAAGCGTTTGGGCTCCGGCACCGCACAGAATCTCGGTCGTGATCGCGGTGTCAGGCGCAAAGCGGCCGCCGTTTCCGACGGTCACGCGCTTTCCGTCGAGCGATCCACTGTGCATCTCATAGTCCAGAAAACTAAAATTCCTCTGTGGCGCATTGAGCAGCTTCAGCAACAGTTCGCTCCGCTCTTTGGGACCGGGAATCAACGCGTAAGGACCGAGAGAATCCGGTTTTAAGCCAAGCATCGACACTATGTGTAGGGGCGTAAAATGAGCTTCTTTGAGCATGATCAGAGCGCCTGATAGACAAATTCAAGCAGATCCTGCGTAGGCAAGGGAGGATGCTCAAGATCGGCAAATGAACGCTGGCACACTGCACTCGAGGTAAGCATCAACTCCGCGCCGGTGGCTGCCGCTTCACGCATGCGATCGGTTGCGCTCCAGCGCGCCAGCTCCGGATCTGCTTCGGGAACCCCGCCACCACCACCACAGCACCATGCCCAGCGCCGGTTTCGTTCCATCTCGACGAACGTAACGCCAGGAATGGCGCAAATAATTTCTCGCGGATCATCATACACGCCGACGCCACGTCCGAGATGGCAAGAGTCATGGTAGGTTACTTTTTTGTCGATTCGCCTCAAGAATCTCAGCCGTCCGGATTGAAGCAGCTGGTTGACGTACTCGACACCATGTAGCGCTTGAAAGTCGAGCCCTCTTGTCCTGGCATACTCGTACCAGATTCGCCGGCAACTGCCGCACACAAACACGACCTTCTTAATGCCCGCTTTAGCTATCATTTCTAGATTTGCTGCTTTTAGGCGCTCATACTCACGCCGAAAACCAATGTCGAAAGCGTAAAGACCGCAGCATTTTTCTTCGCCGCCCAGGATCGCGAAATCCTCTGCCGCCTTCCGCATGATGCCCGCCAACCCGCGCGCCGCGGCACGGCCGCTCGCTCGGTCGGCGGAGCACCCCGCGAACAGCAAAGTGACTGCCGCGGCATCGCCGATATTCTTAATGCCCAGCCCTCGAGCCCATGCGCCGCGTTCAGACCTCGGCTGCCCCCATGGGCTGTCATGCTGCCGCAGGCTTTGGTAGATCGGCCGATGGGCGTCGATCGGGCCGTCTTTCTCAGTCATTTCTTCGCGCATCGCCACCGTGATATCCCACGGTCCGTAGCCGTCGCCACGCACGCCGCACAGCTCCTGGCACATTAGACAATTGGTGCAGGCGTAAATAACTTCCTTGAGCTCGGGCGTAACCGGATCAAGGCCGTGAAAGACTCGCTGGGCCATCAACCAGCGCGATTTGGGTGTATGGCGCTGGAAGCGATAAAACTCATAAGGTGGGCATTTCTCCTTCGGTCCAGGCGCATCTTCCATCGGATTAGCCGGCCCGTGACCATAGCAAGAGCCGCACAAAACACAGCCGCTGCTGCGCTCTTCGAGATCCCTGGCGTAAAGCCATTTCTTGACCCGCTCGAGGCCGACGGATTTTTTCGGATCCTCTTTCATGAAATGCGATTGTACGAAATTCGTTAATGTATAAACCTTTATAGCCTGCCGTGCGCGGCTGTCAACAATTCGGCTCTCTAATGTGGCTCTCAACGGGGATCATTTCGACCGATGATCTAATTTGCCGCCCGCATCATCCCGGAACTCCTTCGATAAGCCAAAGCAATGATGGATCCCGTTTGTCGGCCCGGCGCGATCGTGACGGCATAGACCTGGAGCGTGTAAAATGGCCACACTTACGTTCGACGCGAACTACTTCATGCGTGGTTATTTCGACAACGATACGTGGTTGATTTTGCGTAATAGCGCAGAGAGCTGTTTCTGCTCCGGCGCGCTGAGCGTCCCAAAAATCGCGGCGACGCTTTTCTCGAATATCGGAATCGCTGACTTGTAGAGCTTAGTGCCCTTGTCAGTAAGCACGACGTGCACCACACGACGATCGTTTTCGTCACGCTTGCGAGACACTAGTTTTTTGTCTTCCAGACGGTCTACGATCCCGGTCAAGTTGCTAACCGTGACCATCATCTTCGCGCCAATTTCCCCGAAGGGTAAGCTGCCCGCATAGCCGATAGTTGCCAAAACGTAAAACTGCGGCGGCGTAAGCCCAACTTTCTCCAGGTCGGCCTCGAGTTTCTTGTGAGATTGCAAGCTGAAGCGCAAAAAGCGAACCCAGAGACTTGTCGTATAAGCCGAAAAGAATGGACGTTTGTAGACTCGCACGCGGCTCAATGTATGCGCACAAACGCTGAAAATCAAATTAATGGACGCGCTCGCCGACGGTAAAACGAAATCCTGGTTTGCAACCATGCAAACCTCATGTTAGTCCGCCCCTAGATAAGAAGGACTTGGGAGATCCTGTGATGAGACTTCACATTCTCGGCTGCGGCGATGCTTTCGGCAGCGGCGGCCGCAATCAAAGCGCGTATTTGATCGACGCCGGCGATCGGTTGCTGCTTTTGGACTGCGGTCCAACCACGCTGCTCGCCATGAAACGTGCCGGTTTCGACCCGCGGCGGTTGGATGCGATCCTCCTTAGCCATCTTCACGGCGACCATTTTGGCGGTATTCCGTTCTTCATTATCGAATATCTCTATGTAAGACCGCGTAAAGATCCGCTAACGATCGCCGGGCCGCCGGGCACGGAAGGCCGTGTGCGCCAACTGTACGCTGCCATGTATGGCAGCGGCAAATCTCCCGCCGAGTTTCCTCCGCTCGTTTTTATGGTTCTCGAGCCGGAGCAATTACAAAGCGTTGCGGGGACCGAAGTTTATTCGTTTCGCGTACCCCATCAGTCGGACGATGTTTCTCTCGGCCTAAAAGTCACATACCAAGGTCGGCAGATACTTTTTTCCGGAGATTCAGCGTGGACGGATAGCTTTATCGAACACGCGCGCGGCGTCGACTTGTTTCTCTGCGAGTGTTCTTACTACGACGACCAGCCTAACATGCACGTGAATTACCGCGCCCTGACAGCAAACCTTTCGCGTTTAAAGTGTAAGCAGCTTGTGCTCACTCACCTGGGCGAAGATATGCTCGCGCGCCGCCACCTCGTATCGGAGCATGTGGCTGAAGACGGAATGGTGATCGAGATCTAACGCTCGTGGAGTCGTGGCCCGTTAGCTTGGATCGCTCTCATCTGGCGGCACCGACTGAATTGGTAAGATCAAGACTTTATGGCCGCTCTTGTTCAAAATGTCCTGGGCAGTTTCCTGCGCCTCGAGGAGCTCGATATAGGGACCGACGCGCACTCGGTAGGCAGTTTCACCCGACCCCAGCAGAGTTGGTTCCATAAACGCTTCGAAGCCGTCTTCGCTCATCTTCCGGAAAACGGTTTCGGCGCGCTCGCGTTCGCGGAAGGTAGCGACCTGCAAAACGTAACCGTTCGCCTGCTGCGGCTGTTCATCCGCCTGCGCCGGCTTCGGCGCAGGCGGACGGACAATGTCGGCGTGCTGTTCGTTCGATCGGCTTTTTAGCCCAGGCTCCGCTGCGCGCAAGTTACTGTAGTGGTCGAAGCCGTATTCCAAGAGACGTTTGGTATCGTTCCAAAGATTGCGAGAGCCGAGAATAGCGACGATAAGTGTCGCACCGTTGCGCTGTACGGCGCCGACAAAACATTTCTGCGCAGCATGGGTATAACCGGTCTTGCCGCCGATCGCACCTTCGAAATTCCATAACAGCCGGTTATGGTTACGTACCGAAATACGCCGGGGCACGAGCTTCTTTCGTACCACCGCAGTCGTACGCACCGAGCTGAACTTGGTTTGGACAATCTCACGGAAGATCGGATTTTTCATGGCGTAGCGAAAAAGAATGGCGAGGTCTTTGGCCGTGGAGTAATGATCGGGCGCAGTTAAACCGTGAGGATTGGTAAAATTCGAGCTGGTCGCACCGATCGTGTGAGCCTTCTTGGTCATCAGCTCGCTGAAGCGTTCGACCGAACCGGCAATTCCTTCGGCGAGCACCATGCTGGCATCGTTGGCGGACGCCAACATTATCCCGTAAAGCAACTCCTCGATGCTAAGGGACTGTCCCGGGCGCAAGTAGAGCTTGGAGGCGGGAACCCGCGTCGCTCTCTTCGAAACTGTCATTGATTGTTTGAGATTGCGACCGCTCTCCAAAGTCAGGATCGCGGTTACGACTTTGGTTGTGCTCGCAGGTGGGAGACGGTGGTCGGCATCCTTTTGATAGAGGAATTTGCCGGTGGCCGCATCCATCAGCACGGCTGCGCGTGCCGTCAAATCCTGGTCAGGAGTGAAAGCCCAAACCCAATTTAACCGGACGACGATGAGCAAAGGGGCTAACGCGAAACTAACCGCACTCAGAATCCGAAAACGCAGTGTTGTGACCTCCCGCAGTTAGTTTTTGATGCTATGTCCGATGGCTATCCAGTGCCGTTCGGATTTTTTTTAAAACCGGATTCTACCATGCTTCTAACGTGAATGGTAGTTTTTCCCTAGCGCCTTTTGGTTGACGGCGCGCTATTTTGCGGCACACGGCGGATTTTGGCTTGGCCCTGCAGGCCTACTTCTTGGTCGGTGGGACACCATGGCGGCTGAGCTCATGCTCTGCTGCGGCGTTCGTGTGCGCCTGCTCGCCCATGGCCTCACGGCGAATTTTTTCCTGGCAATCCGAACAGATTCTACCTTTGAGAATTGCTACAGGCCGGGCGCAGAGCATGCATTTTTTAGCCGCCTCCGCCATCAGCTAGCGCCTCCTTTTTGCTGATCCGAGCGGTTTCAACGTGCTCTCTCAAAGCCGCTTGTTTTCTCATCCGCTACCGCTGATTTCATAAGAACAAAGCCCATTGGCCGGCACGGAATCAAGGCCTGCCGTTTCGCATGCAACCGCAGATCTACGATCAGTTGAGAATCTTGATCTGCTCGGGGTGCTCCAAAACGACTTCCAGGCCGTATTGGGGATGATCCTTGATGAAACCCACAATTTCTACCTCACGGTTCTCAAATTGCCTTGGCGTCTGCCGATTTTTTTCGAACAGTTCCACCGCCGACGCAAAAATCACCGCTGTGAGCGCCTCCCGCGAAGGCCCGAAATCGAGAAAATAAGTGTTGCTCTTGGCGGAGTGGCCGACTCGAAAGATCCGACCTCGGATGCGCGCCTTTCGGCCAGCCAACGAGCGGACTTGTCCAATATCCCGCGCAAGCACAGTCGCAACATCGGCAGCTCTGTTATCCGCCGTGGGGGTACCAGGCAAGGGTACGAACTTCACATGGAAATCGCGCCCTTCTCCGGCTGGCGAAACGCTTTGGTTGGTTGAAACCGGATTTTGCCAAACAGGTTCGGTCAGGCTCCAGCGCTGATAGAGCAAATGGAGCAAGACCCCGGCCAAAAATGCCAACACTAACGCACAAATGGTGCCGAAGCGCCGCATCAGGTCTTGCGCTCCCAGAGCCGAAAGAATGCTTTCCGATACTCTTCTGCCAATGCCTCCGCGTTGCGGAACATGAGCAGGTTCTCGTCATTGCGGCTGTCGGCTGAATGGGTCCAATTGTAAGAACCCGTAAAGAGCAGTCGACGGTCGATGACCGCAAATTTTTGGTGCATGATTCCCGGTTCTTTATCTGGCATCGTCGCCGGCACGCCGGAGACGCGCCGTACGGGGACTTTCTGCGACTCCAAAAATCGCGCTTTGGAATTTTCGTTTACCCTGTCGAATTCTCGATCGACGATCACTTGAACCGACACACCCCGCCTCCTAGCATCGACTAGCGCGCTCGCCAACTCTGCATTGGTAAAAGCATAAACCGCAACGAGCAGTTCCTTTTTCGCTAACTCGACTTCACGCAGAATATGGGCTGAACATTTTCCCCGCGGACTGAAGCAGGTTTGGACGATCATCTCCGCCCCCACCGTGGGGGTGAGCGCAACCGTGCCCAGAAACAACGAGCACGCGGCCATCGATACCCAGTTCACGCGCTGACACTCGCGCTATGCGCGCCGCGTCGGCGCGGACCAAGGCACATCTCAAGGAACAATTTTTCGAGGACGATTCGCGGTTGGCTACCGCTGGACTTAAGCCGCAAGTCGGCGTCGAACAAACTTTCCATAAAAGACTTTAGCTCGGCGAGCGAAAAACGCTCCGCGCGTTGCAAACATACGTAATCCGCATAGGGATTGCGTCCGAGCAACGGCGCGTCCTGCTTTTGTACGAATTGTTGAAACTGCGTGTAGGTCATACCGCGCCGCCAAACTTTGGCCAAGGCGCCGGCTAGCAGCTGCCGCGCGGACAGTAGCCGGCGAGCTTCGGCGGCAACAGTGCCCAAGATCTTCAGCGGGTGCTCTCCTTGGGCGATCAGCCGCCCCAACTGAGTGAGTGAGGCGGCCGCATCGCGATCGCCAAGCGCCCGCGTCAAATCAAAAATCCATCCTTCGCCCCGGTCTGACACCATGAGTAATACATCCTCGGCGTGAATCTTTGGCCGTTCACCGACAAACAGCAGCAGCTTCTCAATCTCTTGCTGAAAACAGCGCAGGTCATCACCCGCCCTAGCTATGAGCGTTTCCCGGGCCCGAGGTTCCAGCGTCTTTCCCGTCTGCCGCAGCCGCTCGCCGACAAACTCGATCAGGCTCTCTCGGCTGATTCTACCGCTTCGGTCACGATCCACGCCAAGATAGAGTACCGCGCCGAACTCATCCAAACGCTTAAACAGCCGGGTCCGGCGATCGACTTGCACAGCGGTCAGCAACAGAAAAACCCATTCGGGCAGCCCCTGATCCAATAGAGAAGCAAGCCGTTCCGTGTGAGCGCCGCCCTTGCGCCCGCCGAAATCGAACTGGCGTTCTTTGCAGAACGCGACTAACGCCTCAGCATCTTCTCGGTCCTCGGCGCTAGCGACGCCGAGCAGATCTAAAAGCGCTCGCATCGAGACGCCATCCACGGCGTTCCACTGATCTTCAGTCCAGGCTTCGAGCACCAACAGGTCAAGGAGTAGCTTGGCGGCGTCTTCTCGTTTGCTCTCGCGCCAGAGTTCGAGAACTTTCTCGCCAAGCTCACCCTTTTGGTCGCGCGCGTAAAAGTACGGCGCGCTGTCGACCCACAGAAGCTTTGTGCCCGGAAGAAAGGGTGGCGTCCTCAAGGAGGCTTCAATTTGCTCCCACGTCGCCGTGCGGCCGTCGAAGCGCTCGTAATTGAATCCTCGCAGGTCAGCAGGCACGAGCTGATCGACGATGTTCCGACAGCTCTCCGCCACCTGCAGGTCATCGCCAAACACCAGCAAGATTTGTGGGCCGCGCTGGGCCTTGATGTCCGCCAGAATCGTTTTTAACTCCCGTCTCATGGTCGACAATGGATTTGCTCGCTAAGTTGAAGCGCGAACAAGTCAGCTAACTGGCTTGGGCGGTGTCGAGCTAATGGCCTACTCTACGCAAGTCTATCAGCGTTTCGGCACCCACATCTGGTTCTTTTCGTTCCAAGCATAATCCGATTTCCACACCTTGAGGCCGATCGTGTATTTGCCGCCAGATTTGGTAACGAATATCTTCTCCATCGAATGGGGAATCTCGGTCCGAGCAATGATCATCACTTTTTTTGAGATCCCCTTGTTGATCAAAATGCGATCGCCTTCCCGCATCGTGACGCGGCTGTCCTTTCTGCGTCGAGGATTCATGTCGCCAAAGTTAGCACCGCCGAATTCTCCTGGCAAACCAGTTTTTCCGCCTAACAGATTCCGCGACAAACCCCGGCGCCATTTTAAGAGCTGACCTGTTGATGGCACCTTGCGTGATGTTTACAACTTGACATTCCGGCTTTCCTCCGGTACCTCTCGCTGCAAAAAAGAAATTTTCCAAGCCACACTAAGAAATGACGACTGACCACTGGCAGGCATGTAAACACTAGCGGGAGGCTCGCATGCGACTCGTCACGTTCTCATCGAGAAACCAACAACGGCTGGGTTTGATGGGACCCCAGGACTACTTTATTGATCTTGCCGAGATCAACCGGCGTTATCTGAAAGGCGGCAGCGCGCCGTTTTTGACCAGCATGCAGGCGTTTATCGAAGCCGGTGCCAAAGCAGTCGCAGTCGCGCGCAAGGGGGAAAGATATGTGGCGGGGAAAAGCGCGGATGAGCAGAAGAAACTCATCGCCGTCGGCGCATTGGTCAGACCCACTCAGGCGAAGATCATCGCGCCGATTCCGTCGCCAAAAAAGAACGTGGTCATGCTCGGCATCAATTACCGCGAGCATGTCGACGAGGGCGCGCGCGCGCGGCAGTTGGAAATCAAGTATCCTGAGTGGCCGGTTTTTTTTACTAAGCCGGCAACATCGGTGATTGGCCACAAGGGTAAAGTGATTAACCACCAAGTCACAACCAAACTAGACTGGGAAGTGGAATTGGCAGTCGTCATTGGTAAAAAAGGCCGCGATATTCCCAAGGACAAAGCTTACGATTACGTTTTTGGCTATACCGTCTGTCTCGACATGACGGCGCGGGAACTGCAGCGCCAACATGGACAGTGGTACAAGGGGAAGGCACTCGACACCTTTTGTCCGCTCGGCCCGTGGATTGTGCATAAGAGCGCCCTGCCTGACCCCCAGCAGGTGCGGTTGATCTGCAGAGTCAATGGTGCAGTGATGCAGGACGGCAATACGCGTGACATGATCTTCGACATTCCGACCATTATCGAGAGCCTATCGGCCGGTCTGACCCTAGAACCAGGTGATATCATCAGTACCGGCACCCCGTCGGGAGTGGGCTTCGCGCGCGTCCCGCCGGTATTTCTAAAGCCCGGTGACAAGGTGGAGGGCGAGGTCGAGGGCATCGGCACGCTCGAAGTGGAAGTCGCCGCACCCTAATCTGCCTTTCGTTTAGGCGGCAAGGCCTTCATCTCTAGAGCCCTGCTAACCATGGCGGGATGTATGATGCCGCCATTTCCGGACTCACGTGAATCGCACGGACTACGAGACCTTGCGGCTGTGGAGCTTGGGTTAATCCAGAAATCAGCAGGAGCAAAGGGAAGTCAGAGCCAGGAGCACGCCTCCGATCCGAGACAACGGTTTGCCGGCTCTCAGGGAGCTGGCGAAGTTGCGCTTCGTGGCAGTTAAGCGAACCAGTTAGGCGATAACGACTTTTGAACCTGAACGGTCCCTTTTCACTCCAAGTTCGTCCTCCCTTATCTTACAGCTGCCGAATCCCAAGTCGCACGACTGTGCCGGAATCGTCCAACGCCTCACCTAAGACAATGAGCAGACGCGCGCCCGAATTTGACTTGGCATTTTGGCTCTGTTAAGGGTGCTTTTGCTAGGGGTGTCTGCTCAACGCGGACTGAGAGCCTGACCAGTCGCAGGTAACCCTTCGAACCTGATCCGGGTCGCGCCGGCGTAGGGAAGCGTGAGAGTTAACGTCCCGCGTGCTAGAAGATCACCCGGGATATGCTTAAGACCGTATTCCCTGGCCACGTCTGTGGTCGTTGTGGGTACGGTTTTTTTATTTGACCATGAAAATCAAGATCAACGGCGAAGACAAAGAGATTGCCGCGGGGATGAGCCTCAGCGCGTTGCTCGAGCAGTTGCAGATACGGCCGGCGCGGGTGGTCGTGGAACGAAACCGCGACATCGTGCCGCGCGACGCTTACGGTGCAACCAAGCTGGGTGAAGGCGATAGTTTGGAGATTGTTCATTTTGTCGGCGGAGGATAAGCATGGAAGATTTTCTTGAGATCGCGGGCACACAATATCGCTCTCGTCTGATTGTCGGAACCGGGAAGTATAGGAATTTCGCAGAAACCAAGCGGGCGATCGAAGTTTCCGGCGCCGAGATCGTTACGGTGGCGGTGCGCAGGGTTAACATTACCGATTCAAAAAAGGAAAATCTTCTCGACTATATCGACCCAAAGAAGTACACGATCTTACCCAACACCGCCGGTTGCTATAACGCCGCGGACGCCGTGCGCACCTGTCGTCTGGCGCGTGAAGCTGGCGTGGGAAAGTTGGTCAAACTCGAAGTCATCGGCGATGACAGAACGCTCTTTCCGGATGTTCCGGCGACGCTCGAAGCTGCTAAAATTCTGGTCGAGGAAGGTTTCACGGTTCTTCCTTATATCACTGACGATCCCATCACAGCGAAAAAGCTCGAAGATCTAGGGTGCGCTGCGGTCATGCCACTGGCAGCGCCCATCGGCTCCGGATTGGGTATTCGAAATCCTTATAATTTACGAATCATTCTGGACCAGGCCAACGTTCCGGTCATTGTCGATGCCGGCGTCGGCACCGCATCCGATGCAGCGATCGCTATGGAAATGGGTTGCCACGGCGTGCTGATGAACACAGCGATCGCAAGCGCAAAAGATCCCGTTTTGATGGCTGAAGCAATGCGTCTGGGCGTCGAAGCGGGCCGCAAAGCATATCTCGCGGGCAGGATCCCGAAGCGACTTTATGCCACGGCATCCAGTCCGCTTGACGGGCTTCTCAATTGATAGAGACAAGTGCCGACTCCCGCTTTCGATCTTTACCTCGTAAGCGATAGAAACCAAACCCGAGGCCAAGATTTGCTTTGGGTTTTCGAACAAGCGTTGGCGGGCGGCGTCAAAGCAGTTCAGCTCCGCGAGAAAGATCTTGGCGGTAGGGAACTTTTCCGGCTGGCTGAGCGCACCAAGCGACTTTGCGATCGCTACGGCGCTACGCTTTTCATCAATGACCGCGTTGATGTCGCGTTGGCAGTCGAAGCGGCCGGCGTTCAACTCGGAACGGCGTCGTTGCCGATCGAAGTCGCCCGCTCACTTCTGGGTGCCGAAAAATTAATCGGCGCATCAATTCACTCACTTGCCGAAGGTCAGCAAGCTGAAAAAAGCGGCGCTGATTTCGTACTGTTTGGTCCGGTTTACTATACGCCTTCCAAAGCCATGTTCGGCGCGCCCCAAGGCGTCGCCGCTCTAGGAAAAATAGTGGAAACGCTTTCTCTACCCGTTTTTGCTATCGGCGGAATCACGCCCGACAATGTCGTCGCGCTCCGGGGCCTCGGCATATCCGGCATTGCGTTAATTTCTGCGGTTATCAATGCAGAAAACCCACAGGCTGCGGCACAAGAAATGATACGGCGATTACGGAGTTAAGCCGTTTTGCAGGTGGTCGTCCAGGAGTCTTTGGCTGCGCAAGGAGAATCTGGCGCTATCGCTGGTATCAGCTTCATTGCAGGAATGGCGGCCGACCGAACGATAGCTTACGAGCGGCGGTTAGCCCTGTATTTTTCCTGATTGTTGGCTTGCTCGGTTTATTCCTCGGCCAGTTAGTGATATTTTACTGTGGGCTGTGGGCTGGGCATTACGCTGGGAAGGTTATCCGGATTCCGAGCTTTCTTTGACTTCATTGCCGCCACGTCGGCTCATTCGTTATTGCCGCGACGGTTCATTTTGCCAAATCCACTTGAGCCACCCTAGCTCAGTCGGTAGAGCAACTGATTCGTAATCAGTAGGTCGGCGGTTCGAATCCGCCGGGTGGCTCCACCCCTTTCACAATAAACTGAGATCGTGCTCCACCGGGCCGTGTTCCTGCAATCGTATCGATTTTGTTTCCTAACCCTCTCTCTAAATTAGCCGATCTTTAGGTCGTAGCATTCGATTCCAAGAAATCGAACGCGAGATACGCGATCAGAACAGTAGCGATCACTTTGGCTTTCCCCGCCAGGAAAAGCCGCACGAGGGGCAGCGATATTGTGGTTCGACCCCATCACCATAGCTCTTGAGGTTCTTCGGTGGGCTCTCCAGTAGAAACCTTTTGACTGTGTGACGCGTCAGTTCCCATTCGCCGGTTCGAGCCTCTGCCATGACCCGCTCGAATTTGTCCTTAGGCGCACTGGCGAGACGCTGACACCAAGACGACAGGTTCTTGTCGATTCCGAGTTCGCGAAGTGTAAAACCATTCCTGGCGTCAGGAATGGTTTTCGATGGCCTACCGCCCTTGCTTAGTTGTGTGTCTCGAAGCATTTCGCCAAGCTGCGTTTCACACCGCAACTTTAGCTCGTTGGCCAAGTTGATGAGCTGCATATCTCGCGAGGCTCGAACCAGCTGTCGGATTGCATCGGCCTTGGTCCGAAACGCCATCAGCTTGACGATGCTGTCGGCCGCGAGAATCTCGCGCTTGGCGGCGTCGATGCGAGCCAGTATGTGGTCACGTTGCGATAATTTTACGACGGCATCTTCGCCGACTTCGCAGACCATCGTCCAGCCGGTGCCGCTTTCTTTTGTTGACTCCAGCAGAACCGTAGATGTTGGGAGGTCCGGGGTCTGATCGAAGTTGGGGCCGGTCGCTCCGACCGCAATAATTCGTTTCTTACCATCCATAGCCGACGAAATTAGCAGGGAGCAGTTGCGACCGTCAAGGTTTTCTTACTCACGGGTGCTATATGCTTCCTGTTTCAACCCAATAAGGTGGAACCGCAAGAATGCCTTGTGCCCCGACACGCGGCTTTGTTTCGTTGGTTTGTCGAATCCATTGTCGCTGTAGAGATCAAGACGTTCGCCAATGCGTGATTGCAGTCGTTGTGGTTTTGAGATAGAGGCGAGTGGGGGACGTGGTATGCAGGATCTTCCAAAGTATGCGGGCGCCCTTCGCTGTATCGGCCAAGCATTGCAGCACCGGGGAATCGAAGTGTTCGAACTAAGAAATCATGCGCAGGAATTTCACGTGCAAGGCGGCGACCCGAATCCACCCTACACCGGGCTCATCAACGTAAAATTTTCCCCTGAAGACCTCAAGATGCTTGACCGTGAAGGTCAGGCAAGGCGCGGACCGCGTAATCGCGAAGTTCGGTTCGACGGTTTAGCTGAGATGCTTCGCGCGGTAGGTGAATATGTTGATATCAAGCGCGGAGAGCTGCGCCGTCTCAATAATACCGGCTCATCGACTTCGGACCCCGCCTCAGTAGAGATCGAATACGAAACGAGGGGCGGCGATATCGAGCTGGAAAAGCTTTCAATGAGTTTCATTCGCGAGGCGTGCGTGCGTATGTACAAAAGGAGATCCCAGAGCAGAGAACCCCTCAGCATCTTTGCACGCCGGCGTTAAATCGATATACATAGAACAGGCCGTCAGGGCGTCGCACCTCAAGTGCTTGCAATATTGGATAAGCGAAGTCAAAAAAACCGTTAAATACCTACCCAGGGAGGATTGAGCCATGATTAGCGCCAGCGAACTTAGCGGAGTTTTAGCGATGATGCCGGCCTTTGCGACGCCGGATGCGACCGATGTACGTGCCACTCAAACCATTGCCGTAGATAATCTTAAAGAGGGAGTCGACAAAATTATCAAGGACGGCATCAACAATATCGCCACCACCGGAACCTACGGGGAATGCTACAACTTGCTGTTCGATGAATTTAAGACCCTAGCGACAGCGACAGTCGAAACGGTAAAAAAACGCGTGCCGCTCTTTATCGGGTGCACGAGCCCCAATCCACGTGAAGTCATCCAAAAAATGAATTTCGTCAAGGAGCTTGGCGCCGACGGCGTCCTGCTCGGCGTCCCCTACTACGAGACTCTGCACGTGCAAGATGCCATAAAGTTTTATCATGACATCGCGGATCTATTTCCGAGCTTAAACATTGTCGTTTACCACAACCCGGACAACCATAAGTTCACGATCCCGGTTGCAGCTTTCAAGGAGCTGGTCAAAAAGCCGAATATCATCGGCATGAAGGATAGCCACAGAACGACGCAGGCATTTATGAATCTGCAAAAGATCGTGCGCGGTAAAATTAGCGTGTTTGTCAACCAAACTCAGTTGTATCCCTATTATGAGATGGGCGCAGTGGGTTGTTGGTCCACTGAAGTGTGGATGGGACCCTGGCCGGTGCTCTACTTGGTCGATTTATTGAAACGTGGTGAGACTCAGAAAGCGATCGAAGTCATTGATGATCTGATCGGCGACGGGAGCGGCGGCAAGCCGGTGCCTGGAGCGGGTAACAAGCGGCCGGCGGAATTTGCCGATTACTGTAAGGTTGGTCCAACACGAGTCCCATTTGTCACGTTTCCCGAGGCGGAGCTTGCGAAGGCGAAAAGGCGCGCGGCCCATTGGATGAAACTGAACGAAAAGTACCGGCCGTTGGTCGAGGCTGCGCGTTCGCGTTCGGCAGCCTAAACTAAGCCATAAAAAATTCGCCATTGTTGGGGCCTCCGGTATTCACCGGAGGCCTTTTTTTATGGAACGATCATAGAGCGTGATCGGTCACGTTCGTATAACAGTAACTCAATTTCTCTAGAACCGCTTTGGCTTCGGCCAAACGGGGAACCTTTTGCTTGCCAAAAACCAACTGTGCCTCTATCATACCGTCATGGGTTTCTACGCGGAACCGTGGCTACGGGAAGCGCGTGACAAAATCGAATCGTTTCCTGACGAAAAGGTCGGTGCAGACGCCAGCCTGTCAGATTTTGACAAGCTAGCCGAAGCGGTCGATAAGGCCATTAAAGCGGCCCTTATTGAAAGCCACGGCAGTCTGCCGCAGCAGCATGACCACGGTAAGTTGGTTTCCATCTGCGAGTCCACGGGAGTCTGGGACGTCCTACCGCCGGCTTTACGAGGGCTGGTTCAGGAAGTCGAGTCCTACCGGTCCGGCAAAACGAACCCGTCCGGATCGACATCGGATAAGTCATCGATCGAGGAGCTGCAGCGATATTTTTTTATTGCTCGCAGATTGATCGACTACATGGAATTTCACGTGATTGGCAACGATTCCGTGCTCAAGCGACTCCGAGTTGCGTGAGCGTCGGTTCTGCTTCCTCCTCAACGTCAATGCGAAGTTCTTCACAGCTATCTGTGATGATCTTCTGTTAAAAAGCAGATAGAAACCGCTCCAGCGGCGACATCCGAGCTATCAAATGGATTCGACTAACGAAGGCGAAAACCTGCCGGCTACAGGTCCAGGAAGACAAACACTACCGCGGCGACAACCATGGAGGCGCAAAAAACGCTAATGCCCGCGATCACCAGGCCCTGACGGGTTGGAGGTTTCACCCGTGGCGGTACATCCGGTATGAGTATCCTTCGCCGTTTTGCCCCGAGCATACCGACATCAACATAGCAGCTACGATGCCAGTCGTGGCATCGCGACTTATAGAAGGAATTCGGAATCGATGACATTTTAGAGAAAAAGCGGACGCGGATCTTCCAGAAATCTTGCGGCCAAACGGCCCATTTCTCCACGATCACGACTAAGGTAACGATTCTGCCCGCTAAAGTTGCTGATAATCGAGAACCACAAAAGCTCTTATTTCATTCCCTATTTATTGGTTGGCCGAACGTTGCTGCCTTTGATCCAGCCAACCTGACCCGAGGCCGTCTTGACCATATACCATTGGCTGCCGCCCTCGCTCTGAACCATTGGTACGAGCGTTTCTCCTTCAGTCAGTTGTGCGATCTTCTCTGATTCTTCGTCCTGTCGGGGGAAAAGGCCGGCAGTTTTTGCACTGACAATGAGACGAACTGGCAGCTTGCGCGCAGCTATCTCACCAACACCACCACGGCCAACGTCCTGGATTACGCCGCCCTGGGTTCTCGAGCCAGTGATTCCCCGCCCATGCGGGACGCTGCCGACCGCTCGCCCATACTCGCCGAACGCCTGGGCAAACGCGAGCGTGGCGGAAAATACAACACATATGGCACATGCACTCGAAATTACCTCTGGTTTCATGGGTGGAGCTCTCCTTGGCCATTCATTTTATCCGGTTTCTCATTAATCTCCTACCCGAAAAATTCAAACCGTTGCCGCATTAGTACTTTCGTCCAGTGTGTCTGCGTCATCCCTCCTTGTCACTCTGTGATACTTTTTTAGTCGCCAAGCACCCGACGAATGTACACAAGCGCGGCGCTGATAAATAGCAGCAACGGCGCCAGGCTCCCGCGACTCCCAGGCCAAAGAAGTTCGCCCAGGTTGAATGCGTGCCATTTCCTCTCCGCTTGCCGAATTGACTCACCCGGGCCATTCCAACTTTCGTACACACCGATAGGATTGGTTGATACCGGCCCATCGATGCTGATGCCATTCACCTCGAGCCTTTCTCCCAGAACAAGCCTAAGTACATGATCCTTCAAAGGGTTACTAATCGCACTGGGCACCTGGGGTTCTACGGCGGTAATCAGCAGCATGATACAGAATGAAGCCAGCGCCAGCGTACCGGTCAACCGGGGCAGGCGGGTAAACAGCCAAGCACCGGGCAGGACGAGAAATGGCAGCGCGGGTATGAGATAGCGCGGTCCCACAGTCCAGCCAGCGTGCCAGTGGTTGAACGCAGAATTCACCAACAAGTGGGCCGCAAAGATGACGGCGCACAGAATAGCCTCCGGTTTGCATTGCGGTTTTCTCACCATCATCACCAGCCCTAGCGCAGTCAGCAGGAGCACCGGAGACGTAAAAAAAAGCCCACGATAGTATGGAAAAAGTAGCTCGAAAGCCACCGTGGCACTGGGCAAGGTTAGCATACCGGAAAAGGCGCTATCGGGGGAGCGAAACATCGAGTACTGATACGTGTTGGCGGTCGCATAAGGACTGCCGAAACAGCTGGCATGATAGGACATGAGCAAGAGGATTGGCAGAACTAGCCCGGCGAGAGCGCCATACACAAACATAGGTTTTCCTTTGGCAGTCCAGAATCCATACGCGAGCAAGCATGCGGTGGTGAGAATCGCCGTGTAATTTACCAAGATCGACAATCCGCACAGGACGCCCACCAGAAAGTAGCCGAAGGTGTCGCGCAGGGATTCAAGGCCACCCCGGTTTTTTGTCAAAACCAGACCGAACGCGCACAATGAAAAGGTAGCAACCAGATCATGATCAAAAAACAGGGTGGCGAACGGGAAAATCATCGTTCCCAAACCATAGGTAAGCGTCGCGGCGACATGGGTCCAAGTTGGCAATGCCGGAAACAAGCGCTGCGATACGAAGTAAAAGACCAGACCTCCCAGTGCTGTTACGAGCGCTACAGAAAATAGATTGGTCAGATAGCTATTAATTGTTTGAATCCACCAGTCGGTTGCGTCCACATGCAGCAAGGATTCAAGGGAATAAATCAGTCCGTACGCTGGCAGCGCAAGAAAAACCGTGCCTGGAGGCTTGTTCGGATAGAACCTCCCCGAGAAAAGCGAAACATCCAGCGTGTTAGCAGAATCGAGAGAGGACCGGGTTTCATTGCCGACCGAGCGCTTCAACGGTAAGATTTTCGTCTCGCCCCGGGAATTGACACTAGCCTGATAGTGCAAATAGTCATTGATCTCCAGTTGTTGTTTTTCCACGATAGCGCGAACCTGATTTAGCCGGCTGTTCTGATTCCAGCCGCCTCCCTGATGAAAATAGCCGTAGGACGCAAAGAGAATCGCGAAGATCGCGAAGCCAATGCGCCGTTGTCGCGAAGTGTCCAGATTTTTCCGGGGCAGTTTCAATATCGATCCTGATCCGATGTTTACTCGCTGAGCTTTAATACGCGGGTCGGGTAACCAAGAGGGTCGCTGAATGGAAATGCTATACGAAAGCACCACCAAACGAAGAGGCCGTCACTCATGCGCATAGCTCTGATATATCACGCGAAGTCCGTTCAGCGGCTCCGCTTTCCGGGTTATCTCCGGTCACGAATTTTGTAAACATGGATCGAGCCTCCAATGATCGCTTCCGGTTCGGAGTCCAAGTATCGCTCGTAGGGTTTGGACGGCCAGAAGTAGAGGCTCGCCAAGTGAGTCGCGCTAATCGCGATGTATGCAGGACCGGGAAGAGTGTTATCGCTTTGCGGCTCGGATGACCAGGCTTCGGGTTGCGGAATTGCATCTATACCATAATATGCCGGATCCGCGGTGCCGAAGTAGGCAAGACGTATTTTGCCGACATCGTTTTCGTCCATCCAGCGTTTCAATCCTTTCAGGTCTTGGCCCCAATCGAGGTTAGAATCAACCAGAATTTGATGTCGGTTCCTGCTACCCACGGCTTCGTTAAAGAACGCCAAGTAATCCGGATACGTATTGATCGAAGAACAGACTAACCAAATTACAAGCAGAAGAGCGGTCGACTTCCTCGCCAGCGATCGACTGGACCAAAGCGTTTTAACCGAACCGCCGAGCCAGACGAACAAAAAAGGATAGACCGGCAGTATATGGCGCAAGCCGATGTTCATGCGTGAAAGCACTGCGAACGAAACGAAGAGCAAAATGGGTATCAAAAGAAATTTGAAATCTTTGTTTAACTCGTTTTTCTCCAAGAACAAGATTAACGCTATTATAAGAAGCAGGAGAGTCGACAGCGGTGTTTTAGTGGCAAAAGCGATGGGAAAATAGAGTAAAAAACCTTGTCCGGAAATTTCCCCGAGCAGATAAGCCGTTCGGTTGAAGGTCGATAGAGCGTAAACGAGGCCGTAAAACCACGCTTCCGGAAGCAGGTGGTACTTTGCATTCAACGGAACCCATGGCATCAGCCATGGCGAAGGTGTTATCCCGGACGGGATCATCAGGCGTTCTACTTGCCCGCCGACGGCGTCGTATCGAAATCCGTAGGCCAGCCAGATCGTCAGGTAAGCGAGCATAATCGCCGAGACAAAGATAGCTGCTAACAAACCCGCCTTATGCCATCTTCCCGTTATTTCAGATACGGACGTGATCCTGGAGCGAATAGGAGTTGAGGAAAAGACCAGACAAAAGGCCAAAACACTCCAGATGGGTAAAATTATGACGAACGAGAATTTAGTGACCGCCGACAGTGCGAAGAACCCAATAGTCATCAACCAATTGAACCATGTGACTTCCTTAGCGGTGCGCCAGAAGTAATAAGTCCCGGCACAAAAGGTCAACGCAAATGGCAGGTCAGTATGAATGATCGCTGAGTGAGCCAATATGTTGGGATCGAAAACGTAGAGGGCTAACGAGGCGAATGCCGCTGTTTGCCCGTAAAGCTCGCGCGCCCAGCAAAAAACCAAAAGACCCAACATCGCGCCGAGGGCAATCATCGGCAATTTGGCGTAGAATAACAGTTCTTCCGCGTCATTGTTGCTAAATAACCATTGGTTCGCCAGTAGCCAACCATATCTTCCGTTGACCTGTACTTCATCTCGACGTTTTTGAGTGAGAGGCTGATTGTTAATGTCGATGCCAAGCAACGGTAACGCGGCTAACAGTTTCGCCAAAGGAGGGTGTTCAGGGTTGATTCTATAGTCGCGCCAAAGGAGATAAGAATAACCGGCCACCAGATGATAATTTTCGTCTGCGGTTGGGGACTTCTGGAGGTTAGCGCTGAGAGAAAGTGTGCTGAAGACAATCAACAAGACACATAAACCGATTGCTTGCCAGCTGGCATTTGTCGCTTCGGCACTGGCAAAATGATGGCCATCGCAAGCAGCTTTCAAGTCCATGTACTTTGGGGAATCGAAACTGGATTTGCGAGGGGAGCTGAGCTTGCCCGCCTCCTAAGAGCGATGCGTATCGAAACACCTACTATGAAAATCAGTGTAATCATGGAAATCACCAGACCGATCTTAAATGACAGCGGATCGTACTGAAATTCAATCCGCTGCTTTCCTTTGGGCAAAAGTACCGCACGATAAAAATAATTAGCTCGCAAGATCCGTGTTTGCTCGCCATTCACGTAAGCCTTCCATCCCGGATAAAGCGAATCCGCGAGCACTAGGATTCCCTCTTCGTTTGTGTCTGCATGCATAAGGACGGAGCTATTGCCGTAACGTTGTATTTGGACATGAGCTTGCAGGCGCCGCGTCGGTCGAATCTGAACGTCCTCTTCGAGAACCACCTCCGCTAATGGATCGAATTCAGCCCCTGAAAGTCGCTGCAGCGTCTTGAAAGGCTCCTTTTCAACGACTGATCGGTTCACAATATAGGCTCGCGGTATCGCTCCCTCAATTCTGTAAAGCCAGGAAAAATAGTTCGGGAAATGGCCTATCTGGTGGATTCCTTCTTCCGATAGTTTACGAAAGCTCACCAAGTATCCGACGTTGAAAGTTCTCAATAGTTTGATTTGTCGCTCGAAGTCCAAGCTGTTCGCGAGAAGTAGGAAATCGCTGTAGGAACGCCGGTTTAGCGCGTCGATTTCCTGAAAGTAATCGACTCCATGAATAACGCCGACATTCGGCAAATAGTTTTGAAATGACAAAGCGACCGATTGTTCGAATGTCGGCTGTCCTAGAACCGAAAAAAAAGCGGGGTGTAGATCACGCGCCGAAGGATAATAGAAAAATCGGGTGAGGCCAGTTTGGGCCGGCTTTATAACCGGCGAACTCTGGTACACCCTATCGGGATGCAGCGGGAAGAGAAAACTCCGGTGCGCCCACGCCAGATCGACAAAAACAATCGAGACGATCAAAACGGAAAACACCCGTGGGCGAATTTTGTCGGTTCTAAAAAGAATGAAAACTGACAAAAACGCTATCGCCAATAGAACCTGTCGCTGTAGATTCGCGAGCACCGTAACCGTAGCCTCGGCGTGTGCATCGGAGAGTGGCACAATGCTGCTATGCCTGCCGATGAAATCCGCCAGCATATCCGACCGGAGCTTAAAAATGGCATAAAGACCCAGCCAAACAAGACAGATCCCCCCGAGAACCATGGTTGGACCTCGTGCGCTCTTTACTCGATCGAGCCAGAACGCTTTGAGGCCGCCCATAGTTGTAAAAATGATCAAAATGTACGTAAGAAAAAAAAACTTTTCCGGAAATCGGATCGCTGATGCAAACGGCACGTGCTGAAATAAGAACGGATAGATCAGGGAATGGCCGCCCAAAGCCAGCGCAAATGAGCCTAATGCCAGCGCCGTCACAAAGAGTTTTTCGCGCCGCTTCGCGTAATAGGTCCACAGCGCCATTCCAAACATGGAGATGAGACCCAAGTAACTGCTCGCCAAGAACGGCACCTGTCGCGAAAAGAAAAGCCGAAAACCACTTGTGATGCGCGATTCGACCTCTTTGTCGAAAAAAAACAGGTTCATTAGACTTGCCGGGTGAAACGACCACATGAATGCTTCTGCAGCCGGGATCGAGTGTCCGCGCCGAGATGTCATCATCAACTCCGCCGTCGGCAGGAACTGCACCATAATCAAAGCCAGCATCAAAAAATTTCCGGCAATCGCCAGACCAATTATTTTGCCGGTGGAAACCGTCGGTTCCGCAGCGCGGAGACGAAAGCCATCGAGCAGCACCAGCGCCATACTCATGGCGAATATTTCGGGGGAACCGGCTAAAAGCTGCAGCGCCATCAAAAAAGTGAATGCGATGAAGTGATGCCACCTGGGAGTCAAAAGGAGCCGCTCCCAGGCTAGGATCACCCACGGGAGCCACACGGCGGTTTGGAAATGATTCAACAGGTTGGTCAGCGACACAATGACGCCGCCAAGAGCGAACAACAACGACCCGACAAGAGACAAATCGCGGGGATAGTTCCACCAGCGTAATAGCGCGTAAGTTCCACCCGCGGCAATGAGAAAATGTAGGACGAAGAGAGCTCGAATCGATGCGAAAAACGGAAAAAAGAAAAAAACTAAATGCGGGACGTAAAACGCTCCAGATTGGAACGAAGCCAAATTGGGAAAGCCTTGGGCGAAGTGCCGATCCCAAAGAGGCAATTCACCGGCACGGAAACTTTCATACAGACTATAACGAAGCGGATAAAAATAGTTGGTTAAATCACGATAAAAAGGTACCTGCCCATAGAATACGAGATCTTGACAAAACCAAAGGATGCAAAATACCAATACTAGATACGAAATAGACTCCGGGTACCTCGTCAGGAAGCGATCGACAAACTTGTGAATGACAGAGTTCAGTTGATTTCAGATCCCGTTGGTCGAAGGACGAGTACTTAACGGAGAGTAAAGGGGGGTGGCTTGTGACACCCCCCTGACCGAACAAAGCTCGATCTTAGCTAGATTACGGACAAGCAGATCCGGTGATCGTTCCGGTCACACTGCTGAACGTCCACGTATTGGTGCCGCAATTGGCATGTTGCGCGGTCAACTGGAATGTATTGGTTCCAGATGCCGCAATAACGGTGACGCCTGTGGTAGCATTGAAGCCCGGAAGGAGAGAGCTGCTTGCAGTGCCGGCTTTATACGCCGAATTTGCGGCAAAGTAAGCTTCCTCAGCCACGGCCGCATTTCTCAAATCGGTTTTAACTTGCGCTTCGTGACCGCGCTTCCTATACGCTGCGAATTGCGGGATAGCGATCGCAGCCAAGATGCCGATAATGGCAACCACGACCAATAATTCAATCAAAGTAAATCCGGACTCGTTCTGTAGTCTTAATTTTTTCATTTCTAGTTTCTTCCTTTCGTACTGCGAAAGTACTTTCACTCCTTTCACGTATGTTTTCCGTGCTCCTAGCCAGCATTATTCGCGTCTCGTATACTTCACCCCCTTTTAGAATGTTGCTTGACAAATCAAAACAATGCTCCCGCTTACGCAAAGAGCGCGCCATTTTGGCTTGCCAAGTATTGTTAATCCGCAAATCGGTGTAAGGAATGCCGGCTGCAGGCGCAAACCCATCGGGATTTCGGCAGCTTAACGGTTGCGGCCTTGCTGAGTGGGCAGCGCAGGTTTAAGTCGGATTTAACTCAGCTGATTCGATATTTCGGGATTGAAGAACGAACGAGTGACAATTTTTGTTACTGGATATCTTCGGCCGGTTCATTCATGGAATCGCTTTTGGCATTCAGTAAATTATATTTTTCCAGACGATGACGCAGGGAGCGATAGTTGATACCAAGGATTTCAGCGGCCCTTTTTTGCACCCCGTTCGCCCGTTTTAAGGCACCGAGTAAAATGAATTTTTCATGAGCCTCCAGTTCCATGTCGAGCGATAGCCCCTTAGAAAAGAACAATTCGGAAATTTCCACTCCAACTTTGTCGTTGCATTCGCCTGGTTTCTCCGCAAATGCCGCGCTGTTTACGTGTTGGGGCAGATCTTCCTCGGTTAAGATGTTTTTTCCGGTCACCGCCACCGCGTGCTCAATGATATTCTCGAGTTCACGCACATTGCCGGGATAGGAATAGCCCATCAATTGCATCAAGGCGCCACTTGAAATCTCTTCAACGTGTTTGCTGTGTGACGACGCAAATTTCCGCACAAAGTAGTAGGCGAGCGCAGGAATGTCTTCTTTTCTACTCCGCAGCGGAGGCATGACCATTTGCACAACATTCAGCCGATAGAACAGGTCTTCACGGAAACGCCCTTCGTCAAGTTCTTTGCGCAAATCCTTGTTGGTCGCAGAAATCACCCGAACATCGACTTTGATCGGCTTGCTGCCGCCAACCGGCGTAAAGCTCTTTTCTTGCAATACTCTCAATAGCTTGACTTGCAGATGGAGCGGCAACTCTCCCACTTCATCCAAGAAGATGGTGCCTTGGTCGGCTTGCTTAAAAAGCCCTAGATGGTCAGAAAAGGCTCCTGTGAAGGCGCCGCGAACATGACCGAATAGTTCACTCTCGATCAGCCCTTCCGAAATCGCGCCGCAGTTCACCGGGACAAAGGGTTTGCTCTTTCTCGGTCCGTTGACGTGAATCGCACGTGCGACAAGCTCTTTGCCGGTGCCACTCTCTCCGGTGATGAGCACGTTGGTGCTCGTCGCTGCAACTTTTCTCACGAGCTGGTAGATCTTCTCGATGCCACCGCTTTTGCCGATCACACCTTCGAAGTGAAAACCATCGCCGTCGTCGCTAGACGCGTTCTCGCCTAGCTCCACTTCTCTTGCGCGGCGCAGTTCCTCTTCGAGTCTCACCTTCTCCTCAGCTTGCTTTTGCTTGGTGATGTCCTCGAAGATCGAGACGAAGCCGATGAGTTGCTCGTGGGCATTGCTGAGCGGCGCGACCGTGAGCCGAATTTGTTTGATCGCGCCTTGCAGCGAACTAATTGACAGTTCATCGGTCACAATGGCGTGAGCACCAGCACTGGCTTGAAAGTCGTAATTCAAGCTAGGAAAGACTTGATCCAACCGTTTTCCTTTGACACTCACCTCATCCAGCGAGGTCAACGCTTGTGCTTGGCAATTAAAGTAATTGATTCGCCCGCTCGAGTCCGTGATCGCCACTCCGCTTCCGATCCCTTGCAGGAGCGCATCTTTGAATGCATCGAGGTCGCGATAATCTTCTTGTTGTTCTTTCAGCAGCTTCTCGGTCTCCCGGAGTTTATTCGTTAGAAAGCCGCTGAGCCAGGCGATGACGAAAAAACTCGCGATACTTTGCATGATCGGGAACAGCGTTGTCCACGAGAGCGCCATCTCCTGCGCCGGGTGCGCGTAGTGTGACCACAAAAGGATGCTGGCGTATGCCACACTCGAGCACGCGGCGGCGAAAAATCCGCCGCGATAGAAGAGCAAGATCGCCCCGTTAATGACGGCAAGGTTGTAGAGAATCGAAAATGGGCTCGCCAGACCGCCGGTAATCCAAATGATGCCGGTAATTAAAAGGACATCAAAGCAGACTTGCGAATGTGCGAATGCGCGCAGCTGGGCGATCCGCGGCAAAGCCACAACCGATAGTAAGGAGACTGTATAAGCGACAATCAGCGGAACGGAAAGATCGAACAGATATCCGCTTTCGCCTTCGGTGCGCAAGAAATGAAACAGCGCCGTCGCACCCAAGAAAAATGACACGATGACGACGCGCCACAAAAGCAGCCAACGAATCTTTTCGGTTAACTCTTTTTGCTCATCACTCAAGTTCGCACGCTCGAAAGGTAGTCCTAAGCCGACGGACGCCTTGAAGATGGACTCAACCGCCCACCAACGATCCCATTTGGAAGATCGGAAGATACATGGCGATGACGAGTCCACCAAGAATAACGCCGAGCACAACCATAATCAGCGGCTCCATCATCGCGGTGAGATTATTCACCGCGTCATCGACTTCTTCTTCGTAGAGCTCGGAGACTTTTTTGAGCATGTTGTCGAGACCACCGGTGCTCTCTCCCACGGCAACCATCTGACACACCAGCGGGGGAAAGATCTTGCTGTCCCGCAGGGGCTCGGCCACGGTCTTTCCCTGGCTAATGCTGACCCGGCTCTCAAGAATCGCTTTTTCAACAACCTTGTTGCCAGCCGTCTTGCCGGTGATCGCCAATCCGTCCAGGATTGGCACACCGGAACTCAATAATAGGGCCATATTTTGTGAGAACCGAGCAACGGCGACTTTTCTCAAGAGATCACCGACGATCGGCGTGCGCAGCAGCAACCTATCGATGTTCATGCGACCTTGCGGTGTTTTGTAATAGAAGGAGACGGCCATAATCACGCCGATAAGACCGGCAAGCAAAAGATACCAGTAGGCGACAAACCAGTTGCTAATGTCGATGCAAACCTGAGTCGGCAATGGTAGGGCCTTGCCCATGCCGCCATAGAGTTCCGCGAAAACGGGAATAACAAAGATCATCAGAACGGCGACAACGATGACGGCTACGCAGACAATGGCGCACGGATAGATCATCGCGCCTTTGACCTTTTTTTTGAGGCGGCTGGCCTTTTCGATAAATAGGGCAATACGGTTGAGGATCGTGTTCAGGATGCCGCCCGCTTCGCCGGCCTCGACCATATTGACGTATAAATCGTCAAAAATCTTTGGGTGTTTGCGTAGGGCGTCTGCCAAGGTGCTTCCCCCCTCGACATCCTTTTTGACGGCTCCTACGGTATTGCGGAGAAGTTTATTTTCAGACTGTTGCGCCAAGATATCGAGGCATTGGACGATCGGCAGGCCCGCGTCAATCATTGTCGCCAGCTGGCGCGTGGCCAGCGAGATATCTCGTGTTGTAACCTTATCACCAAAACCTGGAATGGAGATCTCTTTTTCTAATCCTTTACCTTTTTCGCGAATTCGATTGGGGATTGGCCGTATTCTCTGCTCACGCAGCCGTGCCAACGCACCTTCTAGATTCGGCGCTTCGAGATTGTCGCCCTTGACCAATCTTCCTTGAGCGGTTCTTCCTTCCCAAACAAATATCGGCATGGTTCTTAATTCTCTCTAGTCGCCCGAAAACTGACCTCTGGCATTACGGCCGCCGTCGCATACCAGCACGCTAGAAACCGAGCGAGAAAACCGATCCAAACCCCTTGTCGGTGTCGGTCACTCGGATGGTTTCGTCAACTGTGGTTAGCCCTTGGCGGACCTTCGCCAAAGCGCTCATGCGCAACGTGCTCATCCCCAGCTTAACCGCTTCCCTTTTTAGCTCCATCGCCGAAGCTCCTTTGAGAATAAGTTCCTTAAGCGCCTCGTGCATCACCATGACTTCGTAGACCGCCAACCGTCCTCGATAGCCGGTTCCGCCGCAGTTGTTGCAACCGTGGCCGTGAAAGGCCGGGAACCCCGCGCTTACGTCGGCCGCGTCGACACCCAAATTGATTAAGACTTCCGGCTTAGTGTCCACCGGTTCCTTACACTGCTCACAGATTTTTCGCACCAGGCGCTGGGCAAGGATGATGTTTATGGACGAGGTCAGAAGAAACGTTTCTACGCCCATGTTAATCAACCGGTCTACAGTCGCCGGGCAGTCGTTGGTATGTAGCGTGCTCAGAACGAGGTGACCGGTCAGTGCGGCTTTGATCGCAATTTGCGCCGTTTCCAGGTCACGGATCTCGCCGACCATGATGATATCGGGATCTTGACGCAGGAAGGACCGCAGGCAGGCGGCGAAGTTGAGACCGATTTGCTCTCTCACCTGAACTTGGTTGATGCCCACCAAGTTATATTCCACCGGGTCCTCTGCCGTAGATATATTGACATCGGGCTTATTGAGTTCGGAGAGCGCGGAATACAGTGTGGTCGACTTTCCGCTTCCGGTCGGACCGGTGATGAGAATCATTCCATACGGTTTATGAATCGCCTCCTGGAAGTCCTTTAGGTTTTGCTCGTCGAAACCGAGCTTTGCCATGTCCAGTTGGAGGTTCGACTTATCCAACAGGCGCATAACGACTTTTTCGCCGAACAAGGTCGGCAAAATGGAAACGCGGATATCCAACTCCAAGCCAGCGCCCATCTTTAGTTTGATCCGACCGTCTTGGGTAAGTCGACGCTCGGCAATATCTAAGCCGGCCATAACTTTTAGCCGTGACACAAGTGCATTTTTGAGGCGTAGGGGCGGACTCATGATTTCCTGGAGAACACCATCAATGCGGAAGCGGACGCGGAATAGCTTTTCATAGGGCTCGATGTGTATGTCGCTGCAGCGCCGCTTAGCCGCGTCAGCGAGGATAGCGTTGACCAGCGTCACCACGGGGGCGTCCATCGTGGCTTGCTGCAGTTCTTGCAGGTTTACATCGTCACTTTCGTGGACGACCTCCATCTCCCCGTCGCCGAATTTTTTTAAGACGTCGTCGTAGCTGACGCCGCCAAAGCGGTGATCCAAGGTTTTCTTAATATTTGAAGGTGTCGCCAACGCCACGCGGACGCCATAACCCGTAACAAACTTGACTTCGTTGATCGCAACCAAGTCGGTTGGGTCGGACATCGCCACCGTCAAGGTTGACCCCAGCAGTTTGTAAGGGATGAGCTGATGCTTCTGAATGATTTGCGGCGGGACCAGGCTAAAGATGGAGTCTTCGATTTCGCCCGGAACTAGCTCAACAGACTCGATGCCAAATTGCTTAGCGAAAAACTGGGTAACGGTTTCCTCGTTCGTGTATCCCAGTCGGACGATTTCCTTGGCAACACTGGAACCATTTTCCCGTTCCTTTTTCTGGGCTTCTACCAGTTGCTCACGGGAAACTAGGCCTCCCTTTACCAAAAGCTCGGCAAAACGTGGTTCCATAGATTTCTACGAAAAGGCCCAAATTATCGTAGATCGCCAGGAATCTGTCAATAAAATGTGCCACCGACGGCGCCGAGAGAATAGTGTTTTATTATTATGCGATAGTGTTACTTAAAACCGAATTTACGGCACTTTTTGAGGGCAGCTTGTGCGGCCGCAAGCTTTGCAATGGGCACGCGATAGGGTGAGCAACTTACGTAATCGAGGCCGATCTCATGACAAAAAGCGACTGATCGAGGATCGCCCCCATGTTCACCACAAATGCCCATTTCGAGTTCCTTTCGGCCTTTTCGCCCCTTGGCAACCGCGATCCGCATTAGTGCGCCGACGCCCTCCTTGTCGATGCTGACAAATGGATCTTCAGGCAGTAAGCCGTTAAGAACGTAAGTCGGCAAGAATTTACCGGCATCATCTCGCGAGAGACCGAGGCAAGTTTGTGTCAAATCGTTGGTTCCGAACGAAAAAAACTCCGCTTCATTGGCAATTTCATCGGCAACCATACACGCTCGCGGCAATTCGATCATTGTGCCAATGAGATACTTCACCTTTACGCCATAGGCTTTCTGGGTCGCCGCTGCCACACGCTCGACGATCTCCCTTTGCTCATGCAATTCCTGGCGCGAGCCGACCAGCGGTATCATGATTTCCGGAAATGGGTTTTTACCTTCACGGCGCAACTCACACGCGGCCTCAAAGATTGCCTGCGCCTGCATCTCCGTGATCTCCGGGTACGAAATACCGAGACGGCAGCCGCGATGGCCGAGCATGGGATTGAATTCTTGTAAGACGCTGACCTTATGACGCAGGACTTCGAAGGGCGCGCCCATCACTTTCGCCAGCTCGAGGATTTCGTCATCGCGCTTGGGTAAAAATTCATGAAGCGGCGGGTCGAGCGTGCGTATAGTGACGGGTAGATTACCCATGATCTTGAGAATATCTTTAAAATCTTGCTTCTGCATCGGCAGGAGCTTAGCCAAAGCGCGGCGTCGACCGGGTTCGTCTTCGGCTAGAATCATCTCGCGCACGGCTTGAATGCGGTCACCTTGAAAAAACATATGCTCGGTACGGCAAAGACCGATCCCTTCACTCCCGAAAGCCTTTGCAATCGCCGCCTGGTCCGGCTGGTCAGCGTTCGTGCGGACGCCCAGGACACGCTCCTCATCTGCCCATTTCATTAGCTTGGCGAATTGCTGGTAGACACGGGACTTTTTGGCATCTAGAGAGCCGGCGAGCAGAACTTGCAGAACTTCGGAGGGCAACGTCTGAATTTCCCCTGAAAAAACCTCGCCAGTGCTGCCGTCGATGGATATCCAATCGCCCTCTCTAAGTGTTGTTTGATCCACCTTTAAGGTGCGTCCCGTGTAGTCCAGATGCAACGCTTCACAACCGGCCACGCACACTTTGCCCATCTGCCGCGCCACCAGGGCGGCATGCGAAGTCATGCCGCCGCGCGCGGTTAGAATGCCCTGCGCGGCGTCCATCCCGCGGATATCATCTGGGCTCGTCTCAATCCGGCACAAAATCACGCGCTCACCGCGCCGTTTCCATTCGACAGCATCCTCGGCATGGAAGACAATGCGCCCAGTCGCAGCTCCTGGGCCTGCAGGTAAGCCATTACCCAATAGGCGGCCTTCTTTGTGCGCTTGCTCCTTTCCACTTTGATCGAAGATCGGCCGCAACAGTTGGTTCAATTGATCGGGTTCGATCCGTAGCAGAGCCTCGTCTTTACCAATGATTCGCTCTTCTACCATATCGACCCCGATGCGTATGGCGGCGAAGCCGGTTCGCTTACCGCTTCGTGTCTGCAGCATCCAGAGCTTGCCGTCCTCAATGGTGAACTCAATATCCTGCATGTCACGATAGTGTCGCTCGAGTAATTTGCACGCCCGCTGTAACTCGCTTGCGGCCTTGGGCATGACTTGGCCGAGTTCTGCGATTGGTTTCGGAGTGCGGATGCCCGCAACAACGTCCTCACCCTGGGCATTCACCAGAAACTCGCCATAAAATCGCTTATCTCCGGTCGCCGGATCCCGGGTAAACGCTACACCGGTGGCACAGTTGCTGCCGAGATTGCCGAAGACCATCGCCTGGATGTTGACAGCCGTGCCCCAGTCATGAGGGATCTTGTAGAGTTCACGATAAGCAATCGCGCGATCGTTGTTCCACGACCCGAATACGGCGCCGATCGCACCCCATAACTGGTCGAATGGATCTTCAGGAAACTCCTGGCCCAATGTGGACTTGATCTTGGCTTTGTACGCCAGCACTAGTCGTTCCAAGTCGGCAGCAGTGAGGTCGGTGTCAAAGCGCACTCCGTGCGATTTTTTTGTCTGCTCGAAGATGGCCTGGAGCGGATCAAAGCCGTCTTTTCCGTTATGTCTAATACCTAAAACGACATCCGCATACATCTGTATGAAACGCCGGTATGAGTCAAAGGCGAAACGCGCATTGTTAGTGTGATGAATCAAGCCTTGAACGGTCTCATCGTTGAGGCCCAAATTTAAAACCGTATCCATCATGCCCGGCATCGACTCCCTCGCGCCGGAACGCACCGAAACCAGCATCGGGTTTGCACTATCGCCAAAACGCCGGCCGAGAATTTTTTCCATTCGCGCCAAACCTGTTCTGACTTGACCATCGAGTTCCTTAGGATAACGGCGATGATGATCGTAATAGTACGTGCAAACCTCTGTGGTAATGGTAAACCCCGGCGGCACGGGGATGCCGATGCGGGTCATTTCATGCAGTCCTGCTCCTTTGCCGCCGAGAAGTTCCCGCATTGTTGCATGCCCCTCTGCTTTGCCGTCGCCAAAAAAGTAGATGGATTTTTTCGTGTTTGGCATGTTGCTTTTCTCCTAATCGCGCTGCCGGGCGAACATCACCTCCGCAGAAAAGAACTTTGCCTTTGAGACTATACGGAAAAGAACTGATGAAGAAAGGGGGCAGACTTAATTTCTCGATCCATATGAAACTGGATAAATCGCATTATCACGGAGCGAATTTCCCTGACCACTGACGCCGGCAGTAATATCTGCTCGGGCACGCTGCCGTTTTCCGTTTGCAGCGCCGTTAAGACCTCCACCGCAGTTGCACCAAGCGGAAGGGCTTCCTTCGAATAATGCGCACATGGATCACAGAGAATGCCGCCATCGAGCGAACTAAAGTGCCAGCGTGAAACCATTCCGCCGTCACGATCTTGGCGACACTTCTTACACGTGTCCAAAACAGGTTGGTAGCCGGCCAAGCGCAAAAGCTTGAGCTCAAACACGGTCAGAAAACGCAGGGAAGCGCCGTGCTTGGCTAAATGGCAGAGACCCTCTCGTAAATGGTGGAAGACGGCGGAATTTTCTTCCCGTTCGCCAGTCAACCCATCGGTGATCTCGACCAGATAGGAAGCACAGGAAAGCCGATTTAAATCGGTCATCAACGTTCTGAAGCCATCGACCAAATCCGCGCTCAGTAAAAAAACCAAATTGCTATGAGCACGATCTCGAAAACCGAGATTTACCAGCGAGAAAGGCTCTAAAGAGTTTGCAAAGCGTCGCCGCGACCGCACCGCCCCTTTGGCGATGCCGGTAATTTTCCCATAGTGCTCGGTTAAAAACGCAACAATTTTGTCCGATTCACCAAAAGGACGGCTGCGCAATACAATCGCGGCACTAGTAAAATCGACACGCATAAAAAGCGCCCCTCACGGCGCCTTGCAAATGACCGTATCACTTTTTCTAAAACCGGACAACTATATAAAATATCGAGTGAATTTTCGAAACGATGACTTGACACCGGCATGCTTCGTGATTAACTTTTCGTCACCTAAGTCGACGAGGAGAGACAGACAGGCATGACCGACGAAACGAAAAATGTTGCAGATGAGGTAGCGGTTGATCAGGCCACGGGAGAAAATCCGCAACCGGACCGTACTGAATCGGCGGATGTGGACATCGAAAGCATGAGAAAGCAACTGGCAGAAAAGGAACTCGAAGTAAAAACCAACTACGATCGGTTTCTCCGGCAAGTCGCCGAACTTGAGAATTTTAAGAAACGAACCGCGCGTGACCGTGATGAAGCGATCCGTTTTGCTAATGAAGCCCTGATCAAGGATCTCCTGACGGTGGTCGATAATCTAGAACGTGCGGTTGCCCATGCGTCCGGCGGTGGTAATGGTAAACCGATCGTCGAAGGTGTGGAGATGGTTCTCAAGGGCCTGTTGGACGCAATGGCGAAACATGGCGTCACACAAATCTCCGCAGTTGGACAGCCTTTTGACCCGTCCAAACACGAAGCGATATCCCAGGTAGAAAGTGAATCCCACGAGCCTAATGCTGTTGTCGATGAACTGCACAAGGGGTACATGCTGCACGACCGGCTACTCAGGCCCGCGCTAGTCAGTGTTGCTAAGGCTTCGGAAACGCGGCAGAAAAAAAACCGCGACAGCGAGGTTGAAAACGACCCCGGCGATGATTAAATAAGCCTCATTGTTGAGGAATTTGTTTCGAGGAGAGCCTGGAGATGGCAAAAGTCATTGGAATAGATTTAGGAACGACCAATTCTTGCGTCGCAATCATGGAGAGTGGCGACCCCAACGTTCTAGCGAATTCCGAGGGTAGTCGCACGACTCCGTCAGTTGTCGCATTCACCGAAAGTGGCGAGCGCTTGGTCGGTCAGATTGCTCGGCGGCAAGCGATCACCAATCCGGAAAATACGATTTTCGCAGTAAAGCGCTTGATTGGGCGGCGTGTCGATGATGCGTTGGTACAAAAGGCAGCAAGCCTACTTCCGTATAAGATTGTGAAGGCTGACAACGGCGATGCGTGGGTCGAAATACGCGGCAAACGTTATAGTCCTTCCGAAATCTCGGCTTTCATCCTGCAAAAGATGAAGCAGTCCGCCGAAGATTACCTGGGCGAGAAAGTGACTGAAGCGGTCATCACCGTTCCCGCCTATTTTAACGATAGTCAACGACAGGCAACGAAGGATGCCGGGCGCATTGCCGGATTGAATGTTCTTCGTATCATCAATGAACCGACCGCGGCATCATTGGCCTACGGACTTGACAAGAAGAAGGACGAAAAAATAGCGGTTTTCGACCTGGGAGGCGGTACTTTTGATATTTCTATACTCGAGCTCGGTGACGGTGTTTTCGAGGTCAAGGCCACTAATGGCGACACGTTCCTCGGCGGCGAGGATTTCGACCAGCGGGTGATCGATTACCTAGCGGATGAGTTTAAAAAGGACCAAGGCATCGATCTTCGCAAGGATCGAATGGCGCTGCAGCGGCTCAAGGAGGCTGCGGAGAAAGCGAAATGTGAGCTTTCTTCGTCCATGGAGACCGACATCAATTTGCCGTTTATCACCGCAGACCAGCAAGGTCCAAAACATCTAAATATGAAGCTGACGCGATCAAAGCTTGAGGCGCTTTGCGCTGACCTGATCGATCGGACGGAAGGTCCCTGCCGCCAGGCCATGAAAGACGCCGGGTTGAGCGCGGGCGATATTCAAGAAGTCATTCTGGTTGGCGGGATGACGCGCATGCCGGCAGTTCAAGAGCGCGTTAAGAAAATCTTTGGCAAGGACCCGCACAAGGGGGTCAACCCTGACGAGGTGGTTGCGGTCGGTGCGGCGATCCAAGCGGCCGTGCTCAAAGGCGAAGTCAAAGACGTGCTGCTCTTGGACGTGACGCCACTTTCGCTCGGTATCGAGACGCTTGGCGGAGTCTTTACCAAGTTGATTGAGCGCAACACGACGATCCCAACCAAGAAGAGCCAAGTGTTTTCTACCGCACAAGACAATCAGTCGGCGGTGTCAATCCGCGTTTTTCAGGGCGAAAGGGAAATGGCGGCGGACAACAAGCTGCTTGGACAGTTCGATTTGGTCGGCATCCCGATGGCCCCGCGCGGTGTCCCGCAAGTCGAAGTGACTTTCGATATCGACGCCAACGGCATCGTCCATGTTGCGGCGAAGGATCTCGGCACGGGAAAGGAACAGTCGATCAAGATCACGGCATCCAGCGGTTTAAGCGAAGAAGAAATCAAGAAGATGGTTAGCGATGCCGAACTTCACGCCGCCGAGGACAAAAAGCGCAAGGATATGGTTGAAGCGCGTAATCAGCTCGATTCTTTGGTTTATTCGACCGAGAAGTCGCTTAAGGAATATGGTAGCGATCTTGAGGGTAGCGTCAAGGAAAACATTGACTCCGCGCTGAAAAACGCCAAAGAGGCTCTAGAGGGTAAGGATGCCGACGCCATGCGTAAGGCAGCGGAGCAGCTGAGCCAGTCGTCACACAAGCTCGCGGAGGCGATGTACGCCAAAGCTTCACAGCAACAATCGAAGAGCCCTGACAGCGACGGCGCGAAAGGCGCAGGCGGGGATGATGGCAAGAAAAAGGATGATGTGGTTGACGCTGACTTCACGGAGGTCAAGGAATAGCGGCGGGGTGGCCCGACATAATTCTCACCTAAAGCCCCTGCTCCCATCTATTGCGGAGAGGGGCTTTTTTACTCATACACAAAGAAAGCAATTAAAGAGGCGGGCTTGAGCACCAAGAAAGACTACTACGAACTGCTCGGCGTTGGGCGCAGCGCCGGGGAGGACGAGATCAAAAAAGCGTATCGGAAACTGGCGTTGCAGCATCATCCGGATCGCAATCCAGGCGATAAGCGGGCGGAAGAAAAATTCAAGGAAGTCTCGGAGGCTTACTCGGTGCTTTCGGACCCGCAGAAGCGATCGCAGTACGACCAGTTTGGCCATGCGGCCTTCGGTGAAGGCGGGCCGTTTGCTGGCGGGTTCGATTTTTCCGGCGGGTTTGAAGATATTTTTAGCGACGTTTTTGGTGAATTTTTTGGTGGCGGCACTAGTACGCGTCGCGCCCGCCGTGGTCAAGATTTACGGTACAACTTAACGTTAAAATTTGAGGAAGCAGTCACCGGCGCGGAAAAGAAGATTAAGATTCCCCGGCACGGAACATGTGATACCTGTCGGGGCAATGGCGCCAAGCCGGGCACGGCGCCACAAACCTGCCCCACCTGTCGCGGCCGTGGACAGGTGAGTTTTCAGCAGGGATTTTTCAGCATTGCGCGCACCTGTAACCAGTGCCAAGGACAAGGCACGATTATCAAAGAACCGTGCCCGACGTGTGCCGGGGCGGGACGCGTTCGCAGCATGCACACCCTTAGCGTAAAAATCCCGGCAGGTGTCGATAACGGATCACGGCTAAAGCTCCGCGGCGAGGGTGAATCGGGTCCGGCGGGCGGATCGGCGGGCGATCTTTACGTGGTTATCCAAGTCGATCCCCATCCGATTTTTATCCGCGACAACCTCGATATCATCTGCGATGTGCCGATTAGTTTCGTGCAAGCGGCCTTGGGAGCAGAAATCGACGTGCCGACTTTAGAAGGAAAAGTTAAAATGAAAATTCCCGCTGGCACTCAGTCGGGCAAAGTCTTCCGCATGAAGGGCAGGGGCATCAGGGACGTGCACGGTCTGCAGCAAGGCGATCAACATGTTCGCGTCACCGTCGAAACGCCGACTCGTCTGACAGGAAAGCAAAAGGAACTTTTGAAAGAATTTGCCGCGTTAGGCGGTGAAGAAGTAAACCCGCTCGCTAAGGGTTTCTTTGACAAAATGAAGGAATTGTTCGGCTGAGCACCCCGCGCTTCCTCCATCGTCTCCCCTAAATTACCGTTCTTTATTTCCTCAAAAACGCATTTCAGACAAGATTGTCATTGACCTAGGATGGCGCTGTGTTTAAGGTGACATGAAGATTGGAGCCTAGATGAGCGAAACCGAATGGAAAGCTGAGAATCCGGATAAGTCCTCCCAGGTTGAGATCCCTGACGTTCTCCCGCTCCTGCCGATCCGCGACATCGTGATTTATCCCTACATGATGTTGCCACTGTTTGTCGGCCGCGACGTCTCGATCCGCGCCGTAGAGGAAGCTCTTTCACGCGATCGGTTGATTTTTCTTGTGTCGCAGGTGAATTCCTCGGAGGAGAATCCCCTGCCGGCGGACATCCATCGCGTCGGCACCATCGCATCCATTATGCGTATGCTGAAACTGGCCGATGGTCGCGTTAAGATTCTTGTCCAAGGACTCGCTAAAGGCGAGGTGGACACTTATCTCCGGGAGCGACCCTTCTTCGAAGTCAAAATCCGAAAAATTATCGAGCCGACCCTGACGGAAGTGCCTATCGAGGTCGAGGCACTTATGCGCACGGCCAAGGAAAAAATCGAACAGATCTTAAATCTTAAAAATTTGCCACCCGAGATCGTCATGGTCACCGACAACATCAGCGATCCCGGCGTGCTGGCGGATCTGGTCGCGTCAAACTTGAGACTCAAGATCGATGAGAGTCAGGCCATCCTGCAAATTTTCGACCCGATCGAACGGCTGAAAAAAGTCAACGAGCTTCTCACCCGCGAACTTGAGCTGTCGGCGATGCAAGCGCGAATTCAGAGTCAGGCGAAAGAGGAGATGAGCAAAACCCAACGCGACTACTACCTGCGCGAGCAGCTCAAACAAATCCAGCAGGAGCTAGGGGAGGGCGACGAACGCGCCGAAGAGGTCAATGAGCTCAAGAAGCAGATCGAGAAGGCGAAGATGCCGGATGAAATTAAAGCCGAAGCCGAGAAGCAGCTGCGCCGTTTGGAACAGATGCATCCCGAGTCATCCGAAGCATCGTTGGTCCGGACGTATCTAGACTGGCTCGTTGACCTGCCCTGGAGCAAGTCCACGAAGGATAATTTAAATATAGCAAAAGCTAAACAGGTTTTGGACGAAGATCATTACAACCTGGAAAGAATAAAAGAGCGAATCTTAGAATACCTGGCAGTCAATAAATTACGCCGCAAGATTAAAGGACCAATCCTTTGCTTTGTCGGCCCGCCGGGGGTCGGTAAAACGTCGCTGGGAAGATCCATCGCGCGCTCGCTCGGCAGAAATTTTGTGCGAGTTTCTTTGGGTGGCGTGCGGGACGAGGCGGAGATCCGTGGCCACCGCCGAACCTACGTCGGAGCCTTGCCGGGCCGAATTATTCAAGGGATCAAGCAAGCAAAATCGAATAATCCTGTCTTTATGCTCGATGAGATCGACAAAGTCGGCGCCGATTTCCGGGGTGATCCTTCGGCAGCGCTGCTCGAAGTTTTAGATCCGGAGCAGAATCACGCGTTCAGCGATCACTATTTGAATCTTCCGTTCGACCTCTCCAACGTATTGTTTATCTGCACGGCAAATCTACTCGATCCAGTTCCTCCGGCCCTCGCCGATCGCATGGAGGTGATTCAGCTTTCCGGGTACACAAACGAGGAAAAACTGGCGATCGCTCGCAAATACCTGATCCCCCGCCAGTTAGGGGACAATGGCATTTCGGTTAAACGGCTGGAAATTTCCGACGATGCTGTGCTGCGCGTGATTGCGGAGTACACGAAAGAAGCGGGGCTGAGGAATCTTGAGCGTGAGATCGCATCGATTTGCCGCAAGGTTGCGCGCAAGGTCGCCGAGGGGAAAAATGAACTAACGCGCGTGACGCGGGCCAATGTCCATACTTTTCTCGGTGCACCAAAGTTCTTGCCCGAGGCCGAGCAAGAAGAACACGAGATCGGCGTGGCCACCGGTTTGGCTTGGACAAGCACCGGGGGGGAGATTCTCTACGTTGAGGCGTCACTTTCGCGTGGACGGGGTAATTTGACCCTTACTGGGCAGCTCGGCGACGTCATGAAGGAATCGGCCCAAGCGGCCGTGAGTTACGCGCGCGCGCACGCCAAGAAACTTGGCATCGAACCAGATTTTTATCAGAAACTCGATATTCACATCCATGTGCCCGCTGGCGCAATCCCGAAAGACGGCCCTTCCGCCGGCATCACGATGGCCACCGCGCTGATTTCTGCCCTTACCAAGCGGCCGGTTAGCCGTGACGTTGCGATGACCGGAGAAATCACTCTTCGCGGTAGAGTGCTGCCGATCGGTGGACTTAAAGAGAAGTCGCTGGCAGCATTTCGCGCAGGGATCAAAACGATCATCATCCCCGATCGCAACGAAAAAGACTTGGATGAAATTCCCAAGCCGTTGCGCCGCAAGCTCCGATGGCTCGTGGCAAAAAATATGTCTGACGTGTTGAAGGTCGCTTTGATTGAACGCAGAACGTCGACGCACAAGCTTCGTCTAGTGGCACCTAAAGGGCGCGTCCGAGTAAACTCGCGAACGTCCAAAAAGGCCAATCGGCCCTTGCGCAAAAACCAGCGCGATCGATCGATTCCCTTGGTACCGTAGTTGATGCATCGGGGTTCAACCTAATAATTTTTTGAGAATGCGGCGGCGGCACTAGAGAACATCTTCGACGTTTGCTGCCGCTTGGTCTCAGATGAAGCTCAGCGACCTCGGAGAGTTCGGTCTGATCCAAAGAATTCAGCGGATGCTGCCGATCGGTCGTGGCGTTCGCATTGGCATCGGCGACGATGCTGCTTGGGTCGAAAATCCATCCGGAACTTCGCTGGTAACGGCGGACTTGCTCATTGAGGGCGTACACTTCGATCTCAAGTGGATCTCGTTTTTCGAATTGGGTTACAAATCCCTCGCTGTGAACCTGAGCGATATCGCGGCCATGGGAGGCGTGCCGGCTTACGCGATCCTTTCTTTAGGCATCCCTGCTGATCTTGATACCGATAAAGTCGATGAATTTTACCGCGGTATCAAAGCAATAACGCGATCGAACGACGTGGCGGTCGCCGGCGGCGATACGAATACCTCCAAGTCGTTGATCGTCTCCGTATGCGTTATTGGCCATGCACCATACCGCCCAATTCGCCGCAGCGGCGCCGGCGTGGGCGACGATATTTACGTGACGGGAACATTAGGCGACTCGGCTCTAGCCTTAAGCTTCTTACGCGACCATAAAGGCCGGTTGCAGCGCAAGGACCTTGCTAAGTTGCTCAAGCGTCATCACCGTCCGACGCCCAGACTTGCCGCCGGGGCGCTACTTGCCAAGCATCGACTGGCGACGGCGATGATCGACGTAAGCGACGGTCTCATCCAGGATTTGGCACATATTTGCCGCGCCAGCGGCACGGGCGCTGTGATTCGACAGGATCATCTGCCGCTCTCGCCAACCTATCGCGCGCTCGCCGGCAAAGATGGCGCATGTCACGCTTTAACCGGCGGTGAGGATTATGAACTACTGTTTTGCGCGCGGAAGCACAATCGCGCGCGCGTGGAAAAACTGCGCGGCGCGGGTGTGCCGATTACTCGGATCGGTGCCTGCGTCGCCCCAGATCAGGGAATCATCGTGATCGACAGTTGCGAGAAACCGGTGGCGATTTCGCACCCAGGCTACGACCATTTTAAAATGACCTAACTCATGGACTCCGAGCGGCTAGCAGAATTATTGAAGCAGGTGCGCTCGAATAGAGTAAGCATCGAACAGGCCGTAGCGCGATTGCGTCAATTGCCCTTCGAGGATCTTGGTTTCGCCAAAATCGACCATCACCGGACACTGCGTCAAGGATTTGCTGAAGTGATCATGGGCCAAGGAAAAGACGCCAAACAAATCGCCGCTATTGTTGCAGCTATGCGCAAACGCAAAGTAAATGTTTTGGTTACTCGCCTGGACGCCGAGAAAATGGCACGGCTGGAAAAGTTGCGTAGCGGGCTCAAATTTCATGCCAGCGCGTGCGCTGCGACCTGGGTTGGTAAGCCGATAAAAATCACCGGTAAGGGGACGATTTTGGTGGTGAGCGCCGGCACTTCGGATATTCCGGTCGCAGAAGAGGCAGCGCTTACTGCGACTCTCATGGGGAATCGGGTTGCCCGGCTTTTCGATGTCGGAGTGGCGGGGATTCATCGCGTACTCGAACATCGGCCACAACTCGATGCCGCTTCCGTTCTCATCGTTGTAGCGGGCATGGAGGGAGCATTGCCGAGCGTGATTGCCGGCTTAATCGACAAACCCGTCATCGCAGTGCCGACGAGCATCGGCTACGGCGCGAGCTTTCAGGGTATCACCGCTCTTTTAGGCATGCTCAATTCGTGCGCCGCAGGTGTGACGGTTGTAAATATCGATAATGGCTTTGGCGCCGGATTTGCGGCGAGCCTAATAAACCGGGTATAACTAGCTGATCATGCAGTGTTATCACTGCGGCAGAGAGGTATTTGGCACTATCCATAAACCGAAGGACTATCGAGTCGACTTTTATCTGCTGCATACAGGCCACACCGAATGGGAGTTTCTGCTCAATCCCAGGCAGGATGGGCCACCCTTTCGCTACCGGAAATTAACTCAGGCAATAGACGTTCTCACATGCGTCCAATGCTATGCATGCCCGGAAATTCGCCAATTATTGGAGGACGATTTTGCTGGGCGGCGTGAGTTTGCCACCGAGAGCACGAAAGCATGACACAGAGCCCATAATTCCGAAGGTCGATGAACCATGGAGAAACAGAAGAAATACCGATTAACGAAGCATCAATCTGAATTGGCCGTAAGAGTGACAGGCGATTCCCAAGCCGACCTATTCGCCAACTCCGCGTTGGCGCTTTTCGATGTCATGGTAGCAGATGTGGACAAGGTCGAGACCAGGGAACGCCTTGCTCTCGAAGTAGAAGGGGCCGATCGTGACGACTTGATGGTCAACTGGATGCGTGAGCTGCTCTACCTCTTTCAGGGCAGCGGCTATTTACTGCGGGAATTTCTCATCCGCGAGGTCAAGGACACGATGGTCAAAGCGGAAGTTGCGGGAGAAAAAATCGATCCTGACCGCCATGAGATCCAGCAGGAAATCGCCACCGTGGCGTTTCACAAGAGCCGCATGGAAAAGACCGGCAATCAGTGGACGGCGCATTTAATTTTCGAAGTTTAGTTTGACTCTTGACGAGGTGAAGACCCGATTTTTTTGCCATGGGGCGTGGGAATATGGTTCAAGCGAACTATAACGAATATGAAGGCACGGCGCTGATCGCGGATCCGATCCACCGTTATATTCAGTTCACGGTGCCATGTCATAAAGGCGAAGTTACCGAGAAGGCTTTGATTGATTCGCCGTGGGTTCAGCGGCTGCGATATATTTATCAACTGCAGAGCGCGCGCTGGGTTTATCCCTCCGCGGAGCATAGCCGTTTTCAACACTCACTGGGGGCGATGCACCTTGCCGGCGAATTTGCTAAGCATCTTTATCCGTCGCTGCGGAAAGTCCTCGGTGACGAGTGCCCGTCGGGTCCGTTCATCGAAGAATACATGCGCGTCACGGGGCTGTTGCATGATATCGGCCATGGTCCGTTTGGCCACTTTTTTGACGACAATTTCTTAGCCAACTACGATCTCACCCATGAGGATCTCAGCCAAACGATCATTCAAGAATATTTGGGTGATATCATTCAGCGACTGCGCCGGAGCCCAAGCGGCGCCTTTGCTTCGGGCGAGGAGCTCCGCCCAGAAGATATTGCGTTTCCGATTAAGAAAAACGGCAAAGACGATCATCGGAGGCCCAAATGGGTACGCTTTCTGCAACCTTTGACTGGCGGGATTTTTACGTTCGATAATCTCGATTACGTCTCACGCGATTCCTACATGTGCGGTGTTCATCCGGGGCCGATCGATCGTGAGCGATTGATTCACTATACATTTTTCACCCCTAAGGGCTTGACGATCCATAAAGCCGGAAACGGCGCGCTCACGACATTTCTAAACGCACGGCTATATCTTTACACCAACGTCTATTATCATCGCACGACTCGCGCCATCGACCTGCATCTCCGAGAGATCTTTCCGGAAACGATGAAAGTATTGTTTCCCGGTAATCCACTCGAACATATGGAGGATTACCTTTACTTGACCGACTGGTCTTTGCTTGAAGATGTATCCCGATGGCGGCGGCAAAAGGCCGGTCTTGAACCGCTTGGCAAAGAATGGGAAACGGTGCTCCGTCGCGAAGTTAAATGGAAAATGGCGTATGACCGCACGCTGTCTTTAAACGAGCTCCGCTATGGCGTAGCATTGATCCAAGACGCCGACTGGGAGAAACGCATTCGCTCAGCGCTTCCTGCCACGGCGCGCGACATGATCTTTCGTGTCGACATGGCGACTCAGGACCCGCGCCCGGAAAATCCTTTCGCCATGGGCAAGAAGCAGATTCATATCTTTGATCCTTCAAGCGGGGAAATCACGAAAGAGAGTCTGGCCGAGCTGTTTGAATTCATTCCATCCAAAGTTGTCCAATTTCGCGTTTTCGCTCTCAACCACGATCATGATCAACTGCTCACCGAAATTGCGGAAAGCGCACTTAGAGGCCATTCTCCCGCCGTCAAAACCAGTATCTAATTTGGCACCTGCTAGCCTACGTCCCGATGCGCTTTAGCCGACATGACACATCACTGCAAATTAAGCGGGTTGCATTCGGTGACCGAGGTTTTACGCTCCTGCAGGCTTGTGCTACAAAACTCTCGATGACCGGCTGTCTCTTGCCATGAAAGAACAGATTAAACAAGCGTTTGACGAGAGCCTGCGCGTCAAGCAGGCCTTCCTGCGGGATAACCTTGATGTCTTGACCGAAGCCATTGACGCGCTGGTGGCAGCGTTTAGACGCGGCAACAAGCTCCTGCTTTTCGGCAACGGCGGCAGCGCTGCTGATGCCCAGCATATCGCGGCGGAGTTTACCAATCGCTTCGTGATGGAGCGTCCCCCTCTGCCCGCTCTCGCGCTCACGACGGATACATCGGCGCTCACGGCCATCGCCAACGATTACGACTACACACAAGTTTTTGCCAAACAGGTGCATGCTTTAGGCAAAGCCGGAGATATCGCGCTGGCAATTTCGACCAGCGGCAACTCGCCCAACGTGCTCACCGCGATTGAAGTCTGCAAGCAAACAAAGATCCAGACCATCGGTTTGACCGGCGGCAGTGGTGGCAAGATGGTCGGGAAAGTCGACTACCTGCTTCGGGTCTCGGAAGGAAAGAACAGCGCGCGCATTCAAGAAACCCATATTCTCGTCGGTCACGTGATCTGTGAAATCGTCGATCGGAAGCTCTTCCCCGCTTAGCCGTTCGGTTGGAGCTCGCATGCTCATGAAAACACCCAGTGCAAGCAATCGACTAACGTCGAAATGCGCTTAGATGTGGTCGTTTTCGGTGGCGGCGCTGCCGGACTCTGGTGCCTCGACCGCTTGCGGCGCGCCGGCTACCACGCGATTCTGCTGGAACGCCAAGCGCTCGGCTCCGGCCAAACGGTTCAGGCCCAGGGAATTATTCACGGCGGCGGCAAATATGCTTTGCGCGGCGTGCGCGATTTTGCCGCCGTGCGCGCTACAAGCTTAATGCCCGAGCGCTGGCGGCGTAGCATCGCCGGGGAACTTCAACCAGACCTTTCCGGGATGCGTGTGCTTTCAGACCGCTGCCATTTATGGCTGCCGCGCGGTTCCGCGATCGCAGAGCTGCAATCGCGAGGTATCATGGGCCTCGTTGCCAAGGCCCGGCTGCTTGCCGTATCCCCAGAGCGCGTTCCTAAGAGCGCATGGCCCGAGGTGCTGTGCGACTCCGCCTTGGCGGTTTATTCCCTTGCTGAACCTGTCATCGCAACGGGATCATTTCTGGAAATACTCGCCCAACGATACCGCGATTTCATTTTTTTGTACGATAATGGGTCGGCGCAATTCACCGAGAGGGGATTGCAGGTCAGCAAAACCTTGCTTCGACCGCGCGCGGTCGTGTTGACGGCGGGCGCGGGTAACGCAGATCTCTTGGTTAAATCTGGGATTAACGGGGACTTGATGCAGTGCCGACCGCTCAACATGGTACTTCTGCGCGGCAATTTGCCGCCGCTTTTCGGTCATTGCATCGTTCGCGGCAAAACTGGTTTGACCATCACCACGCCGACGCCGGGTCTCTGGCAGATCGGTGGCGAAATTGCCGAGCGGCTCGCCGGTGAAGGAGACTCGGCAACCGCTCGTCGATCCGCGATCAATGAAATCCGCCGTTGGTTGCCCAATCTCGCTCTCGCGAGCGTCGAGATCGCCCTGTACCGCGCAATCCGGGCGGAAGCGCGCACTGCAGCGATTAGACGGCCGAGCGGTGTCCACACGAGCCAGGTGGCGCCCGGAGTGATCGTCGCATGGCCGACCAAGCTATCGATGGCGCCAGTGCTGGCCGATGAAGTACTGCAACTGATCCAGCTCAATGTTCGCTCGCCAGGAGGCTACGATGAATTGCCGTCATGGCCGGCCCCTGGTGTGGCGCCTTATCCCTGGGAGGACGCCGAATGGTTCGCCGTCAATTAGGCCACACCGGGTTAACCGTGAGTCCGATCGGTCTCGGCACCACCAAGTTCGGCAGAAATACGGACGTCAAGTATCCCGCGAGTTTCGCGCTACCATCCGATTCGCAGCTTTCGGACCTATTGGATTCGGTCCGCAAACTTGGCGTAAATCTCATCGACACCGCGCCCGCCTATGGCAACAGCGAACAGCGGCTCGGTGCGATCATCGACGGACATCGAGATGAGTTCGTGCTCTGCACGAAATGCGGTGAGCAGTATTTGAACGGGCGTTCCATCTATGATTTTTCCGCGCCGGCGATCATGAACAGTGTAGAGGAGAGCCTCCGCCGGCTACGCACTGAATATATCGACGTGCTGCTTTTGCATTCGGACGGTCGCGACGTCGAAATCCTTACGCAAACCGATGCATTAGAAGCGCTGACCCGTCTGAAGCGAAACGGCAAGATCCGCTCGGCAGGAATTTCCGCCAAAACCGAAAGCGGAATTTTAGCGGCCGTCGGTGCGCTGGATGTGGTGATGGCGCCATTCAGCAAAAATGATTCGTCCCTGTCAGGGTCGCTTGAGACGGCTTACGAACGCGGCATGGGTATTCTCGCAATCAAGGGGCTCTCCAGCGGGCATCTTGAAGCACAGGCAGCGCTTGACTTCGTGCTTCGTCAACGATTTATCGATGCTCTGGTTGTCGGCACGATCAATCCGACTCACCTCCAAACCGCTGTTGCGGTAGCGGCAAAGCGTCGCGGCGGCGACTGAAGCGCGGCTGACACTGTACCGGTCGCCAACTCATCCGGTCGATTGTTTAGGCACTAGCAGCAACCGATAGAAAACGATGGCAGTTATGCAATGGATGCCGCCGACGTTAAGCTCAGGCCCAGTGCGGCACTGAAGGTGGCAACGAAGGCGCCTGTTCTTGTATTGGAGCGGACGAAAGACGCGCATGGCACAACTTCTAAAACAGGTTTAAATACCGCGTGATCTGGGGAAGTTGCGGAGCCGACCACCATATGTAACCCGGAGATCGCTCGGTGAGTAGACCGACTTTACCGGGTCATGCTTTTTTGCTTAGATTGGCGACTAAATAAATCGTCATCATGCTAATTACGCTTACGACTGATTTTGGTCTGCGCGATCCTTTTGTCGGCGTCATGAAAGGGGTGATTGCCGGCATCAATCCGCAGGCTCAGGTGATAGATGTGACGCATGGCATTCCCGCCCAGGACGTCCTCGCCGGCGCATTGGTGCTGCGGCATTCAGTCACCTACTTCCCGCCCGGAAGCGTTCATGTCGCCGTCGTGGATCCGGGCGTGGGCAGCATCCGTCGGCCAATATTGATCGAATGCGGCGGTAGTTACTTCATCGGCCCCGATAACGGGGTATTGAGTTTGGCGATCGCCGCGTTCAAGCCAGCGACAATCGTCGAGCTTTCCAATCTTACATACCAGTTGCCCGCCGCTGGTACGACTTTTCACGGCCGGGATATCTTCGCACCGGCAGCTGCTCATCTGTCGCTGGGCATCGCGCCGGCGGCTTTCGGCCGAAAGTTGGACAGTTTCTTTAGGTTGGCGCTGCCCGAAATCATGCGAAGGCAAAACACGCTGGAGGGCGAGATCATCTACATCGATGCCTTCGGAAACCTGTTTACAAACATAGAGGAGCATGATGTGACCTGGCGGTCGACAGGTTGCGCGATTTCTATGGGCGCGGTTCGTATCCAGGGACTCTCGCCCAGCTATGCCGCGGCCGGATGCGGCGAATTCGTCGCAGTCATAAATAGCTGGGGAGTTCTGGAGATTGCGGTCAACCAGGGTAGCGCGCAGCGAAGCAGCGGTGCCAGCATCGGTGATAAAGTCAGACTCGTATTCGGCAGCTGAGTTTAAGGAGGTTGTTAATGGGCCAACGCTTAAGCTGGGATCAATATTTTATGACCATCACGCGGCAGGTAGCGGAGCGGTCGACCTGCTGCCGAGCAAAAGTGGGAGCCGTCATCGTCCGCGACAAGAACATTCTCGCCACAGGATACAACGGTGCTCCCGCGGGGATGCCTCATTGTACCGACGTCGGATGCCTTATCTACGAATCGAGAACACCCAATGGCGAGGTCGAACAAAACTGTTTTCGGACCATTCATGCAGAGATGAACGCGATTGCACAGGCGGCAAAAAACGGAGCAAGCATAAAGGAGGCAGCGATCTACATCACCCATACGCCGTGCATTCACTGCCTCAAGGTTCTGGTCAATACAGGAATAAAGGAAATCTTTTATGAGAAAGCCTACAAGTTGCACACCCTAGACGAACTGTTGCGCTACACCCAGGTTCATCTCTACAAAGTGGACCTTCCCGTAAGCTAAAAGGGGTAAGGACATATGTCTTTACCCCTTTTGAAGCCAACGCTCCCGCAGCTTCTAATTAGATCTTGCCCTGCAGAAGAATCGCAATAACAAAGCCGTAGAGCGCCAAAGCTTCTAGCAACGCTAGGGTCAAAACCAGCGGCAAGAAGAGCTTGTCGGCGGCATTGGGATTGCGACCGATGCTTTCCATGGCGGCAGCGCCGACACGGCCTTGTCCCAAGGCCGCGCCAAACGCGGCAATCGCTACCGCGATACCAGCGGAGATCGCGATCGCCACGGCACGGTTCGAATCCCCAGCCACGGCAGCGCCTTCGGCCGCAGCCAAGGCGCTACCGGTAGCGATAACTCCAGTAACCAGCGTGCCGAAAAATGCAAACAGCACCTTCATCTCCTTTCTCCTTTCCAGCGATCCATACCTACCCCTCCTCTTTCCTCATCATCTCCGAACGGCCGATCGCTTAATGATGTGCTTGTTCTGCTGGATGCGCGTCGTGAGCGTGATCTTCGTCGTGACCATGGCTGATCGCCAAGGCGACATAAATCATCGTCAACAAAGTAAAGACAAAAGCTTGGATGATGCTGACCAGGGTACCCATCGCATAGAAGGCCACCGGCACGATGACCTTTGTCAAATTAATGAATGCAAAAATCACCTCGTGATCGCCCATCATGTTTCCGAAAAGACGGAGAGAGAGTGACACTGGTCTGAAACCGTGGGAAAAAATCTCAAGAATGAAAAAGAATGTCGCAGAGATTAGCAGCACTGGCAGAAAGGCCACCTTTCCGAGGATGCTACGTGCAGGAAGGCTGGTCATGGGGCCGATGAAGTGTTTAAAATAGGCGCCGCCTTGCTCACGCACGCCAATTACGTTGTAGCCGATGAAAGCACACAGCGCTAAACCGAGCGTCGTGTTGAGGTTGCCCGTGGGTGGCGAAAAGCCGGGGAAAAGCCCCATGAGGTTGCTGAACAGAATAAACAAGAAAAAGGTCGCAAAGAACGGAACATACTTGCGTCCCTGATGGCCGATGATTTGATCGCTTTGAGTAACGACCATCTGGAGCAGCAGCTCGGCGACGTTTCTCGAGCCCACCCCAGCAGCTGGAGTGGCGGGATCCTGAGCTGTGGCCAATGCACGGCGAGCGCTAACTGCGAATAGTAACAAAACGACCGCCGAGACTACAGCGAAAAACGTGTGATCGCCGATGGCGTGCTGCACGGACTGCGGCAGCAAATTATACCATGTAAACGGGTGTTCCATTTTCCTCTAAGCTTCCACCTGAACCGCTCTTCGAATCGCCTCGACAAAGATCGCGACTAGTAAACTCGAAAAGCCTAGTGCGAAGGAAAGCACGTCAAGATCCACGCGATAGAATAAGGCCATCAACAAACCCAAAAAAAGCACAGTCTTTGCAACCAGCAAACCGATGCCCGCCTTGACTCGACCCCTTCCCGCGAGCGGAGCCAACACCCATGCAATGCCGAAACCAAGGAGAATAAAATTTAACCCCATGAAAACTCCGCCAAGCAAGAATGCCCTAACGTCAATCAAGCTAGCTGGCCCAAGCACGGCCAGCAGCACCAAAAGCAAGAGTGCATGCCACAATTCAATCCGTAGAATCGCCTTTTTCGCGGCGGCTTGCATCATGGCCACGGTCACGTGAAAAATACCTGACCCATTTTAGCAATCTAACAAAGGCGCCGACAAACGCCATCGCGGTACAGGCAATCAGCAACCAGGGCGAACTACCGAAAAACCCATCCAAATAATAGCCGGCCAACAAACCGGCAAGAATGGTGCCCGGTAGTTCGAACGCTACTCCTAGATAAAGGCCCGCCCGGCGCAGGAAGGGAGTTTGGTTTTCTTGCCGACTTTCGGGGCGACCTGCCGCTTTCCCCACTTCGTTGTTCTTCTAGCACGCTAATTTTGGTCTATCAAGTTAACGCCTCCGTTGCGGCCCAGTCGTCAAAGGCCCGAATTGTCCGATTTAAATCGGTTCGCGAATGAGCGAGCGAAACAAACATCGCTTCGAACGGCGCCGGCGGAAGGTAGACTCCGCGACTCAACATTCCGTGGAAAAAAGTGGCAAACTGTCGGCGATCGCACTTTCGCGCATCGTCTGCATCACGCACATTTTCGACGCCAAAAAACAATGTCATCATTGAGCCAACATGGTTGACTGTTCCCTTAATGCCGTGCTTTGCGAGTATCGCCCGGAATCCGTCAGCGAGATATCCTCCTTTTTCTTCCAACTCTCGATAGGTGCCGCGCCGGGACAGGACCTTGAGTGTTGCCAGGCCAGCGTTAACTGCGATCGGATTACCCGACAAAGTCCCGGCTTGATAAACCGGGCCGGAAGGCGCGAGTAAATTCATGATCTTACGCGGTCCGCCATACGCGGCCAATGGAAAGCCGCCACCAATTATTTTTCCCACGCATGTAAGATCAGGTTTGACTCGAAAGATTTCCTGCGCGCCCCCAAGCGCCAGACGAAAACCGGTAATGACCTCGTCGAAGATGAGTAGTGCGCCATTTTGGCGGGTAACGTTTCGCAAAGCCTGGATAAAATCCGGGCGTGCCGGAATAACGCCCATATTGCCGCAAATCGGCTCAACGATCACCGCCGCCGTTTCACTGCCATGCTTTTCGAAAATTCTTTGCAGTGAAGCGACATCATTATATTTCGCAACCAATGTTTCCCTGGCGACGCTGTCGGGCACGCCCGGGCAGTCGGGCAGCCCAAGGGTTGCTACTCCGGAGCCCGCCTTGACGAGCAGTCCATCTACGTGACCGTGATAGCAACCATCGAATTTCACGATTTTTCGCCGCCCGGTGAAGGCTCGTGCGAGCCTGATCGCGCTCATGGTCGCTTCAGTCCCAGAACTGACGAGCCGCAACATCTGGACTGAAGGCATGTGTCGTGACACCTCTTCCGCTAGCTGCGCTTCCGCTTCGGTGGGCGCGCCAAAGGTAAACCCTTTACCTGCTTGCTGTTTTACGACTTGCACGATCTTTGGGTGAGCATGTCCTAAAATGAGCGGTCCCCATGAACCGACAAAATCGATGTAGCGCCGCCCATCGATATCGAAAATATAGCTCCCTTTGCCGCGGGCGATTACCAGCGGTTTACCTCCGACAGACTTCCAAGCCCGCACCGGGCTGTTCACACCTCCAGGTATTCTTCTGATGGCGCGCCGAAAAATTTCTGCTGAGCGAGACATGGATAGAGAACTTGGTTGCTTACACCTGGGGTGTTCAGCTGTCAACCTGAATGCGGAAGCAAAAATTTTTTTTCTTGCCGTGGTTTTTTTGTTGCAATGAAATTTGAAAAGGACTATTAAAAACGCTTCCGATCAAATTGCGCGGCGCCCTCAATCTCCTTTTTCGACACGGGCGCGAAAAAAGTTTCCACAACCAGGGTTGGCGGAAATTTTTTTTCTGCGTGAGGTGCACAGTCGATGCTTGCCGCCATCACCACTTCCATTGCCGACAGTCACATCACGCAGACTATAGAGACAAAACGGCCTTTGGGGTTATCCACAGCTGTGGATAACATTGTTTGTAACTATTTTTCCATTTTCTCTTAGAGTTTCCCTACATTATCTGGGTGTTGATTATGAGCGAGCTATGGGCAAGAGCATTAGCAGACATTAAGGATGAAATCGGCCGGCAGAATTTTGAAACCTGGATTGCGCCGATTCATTTCGTATCGCGGAACAAGAATGAAATCGTTCTTGAGGTTCCCAACAAATTCTTTCGCGATTGGGTGATCGAAAACTACGCACGTAAACTCGAAATCATCCTGAGCACAGCGGCTAAGCATGACCTTAAAATTATCTTTCAGGTCGACGAGCGAAATGCCAAGTCTACGGCGTCGGAACACGGTATCAAGAAAGATGAGAAGGAACGCGATAAACCGCAACGAGCCAACAACCTGGTGGCCAAGTATACCTTTGAGAACTTCGTTATTGGAGCGAGTAACCAATTCGCCCATGCGGCTTGCGTAGCTGTGGCAAACCAGCCGGGCGATAACTACAACCCTTTGTTCATTTACGGCGGCGTCGGACTCGGGAAGACTCACCTGGTCAACGCTATTGGCCATCGAGCAGCTGCACAGCGCGCAGGCTTGAAGGTGTTTTACCTTAGCTCGGAATCTTTCATGAACGAGTTGATCGCTTCGCTCAGACGCGACAAGATGGACGAGTTCAAGCGAAAATTCCGCAACGTAGATATCCTGATTCTTGACGACGTCCAATTTATTGCCGGCAAGGAGCGCACTCAGGAAGAATTCTTTCACACCTTCAATTCACTCTACGAATCGCATAAACAAATTGTTATTACATCGGACAAATTTCCGAAGGAAATTCCGGGAATTGAAGACCGCTTGAGGAACCGATTCGAGTGGGGCTTGATTGCGGACATCCAACCGCCTGACATGGAGACGCGGGTGGCCATCCTGCAGAAAAAAGCCGAAGTCGAAGGTGTTCAACTACCCCACGATGTCGCGATCTTTCTCGCATCGAACATCGATTCGAACGTACGAGAATTGGAAGGCTCTCTAACGCGACTCGGAGCGTTTGCATCCTTGACCAAAGCGACCATCACGGTTGATTTGGCGAAAGACGTGCTGCGCAATACCTTGAATAACGCCCGCAGAGAGATCACGGTCGAAAACATTCAGAAGATGATTTGTGATTATTTTAACGTAAAGCTCGGTGATCTAAAAGCAAAACGGCGGACACAAAGCATTGCGTTGCCGCGGCAAGTCGCCATGTACCTGTGCCGCAAATACACCGACGCTTCTTTTCCCGGGATCGGCGATAAATTCGGCGGACGCGATCATTCCACGGTCATTCACGCCTCTAAGACCATCGAAAGAAAAATCAAAGAAGACCAAAATATGCAAATTACGATCGAAAAGCTTGAGCGAAGTCTCAACGTTCGCAAATAGCTGTCGATATCTTGTGACTAAAATAGGCGGTCGTTGTGGAAAATGCTCGCCGCGCCTGCCGCCTAGATCTGACAACGTTTAAACAAACTCAAGGGCCGCAATTTAGTCACAGTGTACGCCTGCGATTTTTCTGACTGAAATACGATTCCGCGCCTTATTCACAGCCTCTACTAATACTCCTAAATTTTATATATATTTGGACCACTAGAAGTAACACGGAGGGAGTATGGAAATTAAAGCCAAGCGGGAGAGTCTTCTCGCAACGCTTTATTGGACTCAAAGCATCGTCGAGCGGCGCAACACCATGCCCATTCTCGCCAACGTCTTGTTCGAAGCGACCAAGGGATCCATTCGCGTCACGGCGACAGACCTGGAAGTCGGTGTTAGAGGGGAAGTCGAGGGAGAAGTCGCCAAAGAAGGAAATGTCACGATCAACGCGAAGAAGGTTTATGAGATCATCAGGGAGATACCGCACGAACAGGTTCAGCTAAAACGGCTAGATAATGATTGGGTAGAGATTCGCAGCGGAAAGTCAGTGTTTAAAATTGTTGGTCTCGATGCCAAGGAATTTCCCCAGTTTCCGAGGTTTGATAGTAAGGCGTTATTGAGCACCCCGGCTTCCTTGCTCCGCGAGATGATCGAGCGCACGCTTTTTTCCGTTTCGACCGATGAAACGCGTTACAGCTTGAACGGCGTATACGTTGAGCAAGGAGCGGGAGGCAATATCCGCATGGTCGCCACTGACGGCCATCGGCTTGCATTTGAGGAAAAGCCGGTCGGGTCTTTCGGTCTAACCAAAGGGGTGATCCTCCCGCGCAAAGGTTTGGCGGAGCTTAAAAAACTTTTAGAAAGCGACGGGGACGGTGCAGTTTCTTTGGGTTTTAAGGAAAATCTCGGGCTCGTAACCAAGGAGCGGATTGAGCTTTTTATGCGTCTCATCGACGGCGATTTTCCAGACTATACTAAGGTGATTCCCAAGGGTAATCCAAACATCGTCAAGCTGGAGCATGATGAACTCCTCCAAGCGCTTCGCCGCGTATCGATTCTGTCGAGCGAGCGTTATAAGGGAATTCGCATGGAGTTCGCTGACGGCAGAGTAGCGATTTCAGCGAATAACCCCGACTTAGGCGAAGCAGTTGAGGAGATTGAAGCCGAGTATAAAGGTAAGCCTCTTTCGATCGGCTTTAATGCACGGTATCTGATCGAGGTCTTGGGGGTGTTGGGGGGAGATGGCGAGGTCGATATCGAGCTTAAAGATGAGCTTAGCCCGAGCGTGATTCGCAAAGCCGGACTCGACAGCTACCTCTACGTATTGATGCCGATGAGATTATGATATCGCAAGTAATTGTTTCGTAGCATAAATTTCCTCAGGTTAGCTTCGATATTTATTATCCAGCGCGTATTTTTTTTCTAAACCGACAATATCGTTGAATTCATCGAACGCCATCAGCTGTTCTAGGATTGCGAGTGTCGAGCCATCCCGGCGTAAAGTTGTATAGACATCGGTCAACGATTTGGCTACGGCATAAAGCGGCGCCAGTGGCCACACGATCAACTCGAACCCTAGGTCTTTAAGTTCTTTCGGTCCCATCAGGGGAGTCACCCCGCGCTCGAGCATATTCGCAACCAGCGGCCCCGGAACTTGCCGAGCGATTTCCCTCATCTCTTGCTTTGACTCTGGAGCCTCAATGAAAACCGCGTCGGCCCCAGCGTCCTTGAAAGCGATGCCCCGTTCGATCGCCTCGGCGATTCCCAGTGCCTGGCGGGCGTCGGTGCGCGCCACGATGAAAAAGTCCGTGGCATTCCTGGCATCGACTGCAGCCCTGAGCTTTTTAAGCTGCTCATCCAATGGAATCACCTGTTTGCCCCGCATGTGGCCGCAGCGTTTCGGCCAGACTTGATCTTCAAGAAACATCCCAGCCGCCCCCGCGCGCAACAGATCTTCGACCGTTCGGACGACATTGATGGCATTGCCGTACCCGGTGTCCGCGTCGACAATCACGGGTGTTTCGACAACCGAGCATATCCGCTGGGCGGCGCCGACGACTTCCGTTTGCGTAAGCAGCCCGAAATCGGGCTCGCCCAGGAGAGTAGCGGAGAGGCTATAACCGGTGATGAAAACAACTTCAAAGCCGGCCCGCGCAGCTATTTTTGCGCTCAGGGCATCATAAACACCAGGCATGATGAGCTGGCCGTGTTGTGCCAAAGCGTCGCGAATGAGCTGCGCTTTTTGCATAGAATTTCGGTGGCGAGAGGTGATTACCTTCTCGGACCGCGACCGAAGCCGCCTCGGTGCGCTGGTGCTTCGGGTTTCGGCGAGGCCCGTAGGATTTTTGCTGATTTCAGCCCCAATACATCGTCGCCGTAACGAGATTTGTCGAGGTGATCACAACGCGCTTTGATTTTCTGGCGAATTTGATGGCGTCTAACCATGTCGGTCCGCGCGGACGTCAAGTCTTCCAAGTCAAGCACAACATCAGCTTCATGGTTGCGGAGCTTCAGCCGCACTGTGAAACGCGAGCCGTCGCCTTCTTTTGCCGAGTAATCGAGCCTTTTGTCGATGCTGCGAATAATTTCACGCAGCAGGTGTTCTTCTTCTTGAAATACTCCCTTGCCGAACATACATCCTCCCCGACGGAAAGTAATCCGCAACGCCATTCTGGACGCAGACCGTAAGCTTTGAAAACTTACGACAATATGGCGGTAAGATCAACGCTGCCGAAAACGTTGTTAGAAGGATTCAACGCAGGGTCTTAGATCAATCTCTTGCGACCATGCCGTCCGCGGCTGGCGCAGGCAGGCAATCACAGCGCCGGCGATGGCGCTTGGCGGGATAAGAGTGTCGCTTGCTCGATTGGGCTCTCGAGAGCGGAGTCTCGGCGTATCGACCTGACCGTCGACGATCACGTGTAGGACGTGAATTCCTTGCGGGTGGAACTCCCGGGCCAACGCTTGGCCGAGCATTCTGAGGCCGGCTTTGCCGATGGCGAGCGCAGCGAAGCCAGCGCGGCCGCGAAGCGCTGCGGTTGCGCCGGTAAGCGAGATAAAACCGTGGCCGGTCTTGAGCATGTCAGGTATCACCGCTTGAGCAAGATGCACCGCGCCCATTACATTGGCCTCGAACGATTGAAGGATTTGTTCCGGGTCCATGTGTAGAAACTCGCCGCGGCCGTAACCACTGGCGTTGTGCGCGAGCACTGTGATCGAGCCGAAACTCCGGCGAATTTGCGCCACTGCAGCCTGGACGCTTCGGCGGTCGGTTACGTCGGCTTGAACGGCGAGCGCCTTTCCCCCGGTGGCGCCAATTTCCTCCGCGACCGCATGACTCGACTCGACGCGCCGCGAAAGCAAACCGACCGCGTAGCCTTCTTTGGCGAAGGCGCGCGCCAAAGCCGCTCCGGTTCCGGGTCCGACGCCCGCGATGATCGCTGCTTCCATGATCAAACTACGAATGCGCCGCAGTATTAATGAATAGTTCTTCAAGCGTTAACTTGCGCCCGATCAAGCCTTGTTCATGCGAGTACTGCATCAAGACCTCCAATGTCTTCCTGTTAGCCTCGCCCAAACCAGACATCCATGGATCGGGCCCAAGCAACTCTTCCTGTTCTTCCCAAAAATGACGGAACCACGCCAACGGGACAATGCGCGGGTTCTCCATTCGCTTGTAGGCTGCCTTCTTCGATTCCTCGAAAGCCTGCATCAGATTGATCGGCACCCAAGGATATCGATCGATGATCTCTTGCTTGATCGCCGTGGTGTGCATGATCGGAAAAATCCCGGTACGCTTGTAGTAATCCACTTCCAAATCTCGATAGTTGGGAAATAGTCGGGCGACCCTCCGATCTTTTTCGACGATCGGGTGAATTATTTCGGGATGGATCAGCGCGTCGAGATCACCATCGACGAGCATTTTCTCGACGCTATTTCCCGGCCTGATACGCTGAATCTTCAAATCGGCTGGCGGCGTCCAATCGACCTCTTCGTCGTCTTGTTTGAACCAGTTGATGCTGCGGTGCGGCAGTTTGAATTCATGCTCTAAAATGCCACGAATCCATAAATTGGCGGTCGCCTGAAAATTGCGTAGGCCGACGTTCTTGCCGATCAGATCCGTCGGCTTGGTAATTCCTTTGTTGGCGTTCAAAAAGATGAATCCATGTCGAAAACGGCGGTGCAAAAAAACCGGAATCGCGGCGAACGGCAACCCGGTATACTTCGCCATGAGGTAATTCGACATCGAAAGCTCGGCCACGTCGAATTCACGGTTGCGCAGCATGCGCCAGTGGCGAACGTCCGATGTCATATCGGTAAGCACGGTCAACTCAATGCCGTCAGCCTGCACCGTACCCTCTTTTAGTGCGCGGATGCTTTCGTAGTCGCCAGTGGCCAGCGTAAGATGCAATTTCTTGTTCATGGCGCCTATCTAACACGGTTATTCCGCTTTGCCAAATCTGCGCGGTTGAATTGACTACATTAAGCGTCTCTGTTAATAGCCTTTGGACGCAAAATTTTTGCAGGAGAGTTTGATTAGATGAGATTTGCAGGAATTCTAACTATTCTAGCAACTTTGGTTGGTTTTGTGGCGCCCGCTCCGGCGCAAACACCCGTCCGGATCAATTGGACCGCGGTGACCGGCGCGCAGAGCGGTATGTTTATGGCTCAACAGGAGAAACTGTTTAAGAAACACGGACTCGATGTTGAGTTGATTCATATCCCGTCGAGTTCGCGCGGCATTCAAGCGATCCTGGCCGGCGAAATTGCTTTTTCTTTCATGGACGGCTCTAACGCGACCCAAGCGACTTTGAAGGGGGCCAATATTGTCCTAATTGCAGCGGGCACCAATCGGCAGGTCTTTTCTTTGATGGCGAAGCCCGAATTCAAAAGGATCGCCGATCTCAAGGGTAAGAAGATCGGTATCACCCGCGTTGGTTCATCCACCCATACCTCCGCGCTCTATGCTCTCACCTCTGCGGGGTTGAAAGGCTCGGATTATCAGCTTCTGCCGCTGCTCGAGGTCCCTAACATATTCACCGCGTTAGCTGCCGGCCAGATTGACGCCGGGGTCATGTCACCGCCGACCAATGCGAGAGCGAAAAAGGCCGGATTTGTCGAGTTGATGAACTTGGCTAAAGAGGGTCCGGAATTCGTTTCAGTAGCCATCGGCACTAGCCGAGCGTATATCAAGGCCAATGAAGACATCGTGCGTCGCGTCGTGCGCGCTTATGCTGAAGGCGTACGTGTATTCAAGACCAACAAAGCGGCGTCACTGATGATGATTGAAAAACAACTCAGGGTCGCGGACCCGGAGATAAGAGAAGACACCTATACGCAGTTTCGCGATTATCTAGAATATCCGCCTTACGTTAGCCGCAAAGGTATGGAGAGGGTGATTAGCGAGATTGCGGAAAAAGAGCCGGCGGCAAAAAAACTCAAGCCCGACGCCATCATGGATATGCGCTTCGTCGCTGAAGTCGAAAAGCAGAGCTGAGCCATGAAGCGGTGCTCCCGAATGAGTTAGGCAACGCCAGCATTAGCCGAAGGGAGCGCGTCGTTCGGGTGGGGATCAGTCGGTTTTTCTGAACTTTTTGGCCCGCCTGACGAAATATTCCCACATCGAAGTTAGCCGGTGCGGGGTGTAGATCTGCTCGTATTTGACCACCGCTTCCTCATCGCTGGTCCATGACGGGTCGCCGGATGCGGTCGCCATCAATTGAATGCGCGCTGCCTTTTCCAGAAATATCGCATAGAGCGTCGCCACCTCGATGGATTCTCCTACAACCGTTGAGCCGTGGTTCTTCATCAGCAAACCGCGGCACTTGCCCAGACTCTTCGCGACTTCAACGCCCAAATCCGGCGTGCGAATCAAAGCCGTGGTGTAATCGAAGGTTGGCAGACCATCGTAAAAAATATTTCCTTCATGGCTGATCGGCCGCAACCGCTGGCCGAGAGCGCCGAAAGCAGTGGCGTAAGGGGGATGCGAGTGAACGACGCAATTCACATCCGGGCGCGCCTTCATAATTTCTGTATGGATGAACACTTCTGAATGGCGTTCGTGTTTGCCCTCAACCTTTTTACCGGTTTCGATATCGACGACAATGATATGTTGAGGGCGGATTTCTTCGAAGCCGAAACTATGAGGCTTCATGAGAATTCGATTTTCGCCTGGAATGCGTACCGAAACATGGCCAAGAATATTGTCCCAGTGACCTTCGTAAGCGAGAATGTTACACGAGTAGGCGAGTTTTTCTCTTAGTTCTTTCAGGTTCGCGGCCATTATCTCTCCTTGCCGGGTCGTCGAAGATACAAGTTTGTGAGAGTGGATGTCAGTTTTTGCTGCGTAAACGGAAGCGCTGGATCTTGCCGGTAACGGTCTTGGGCAGTTCATCGACAAACTCGACCCAACGCGGATATTTGTAAGGAGCTAATTTACTCTTGACGTGATTTTGCAGCTCGAGCCGCAGTTCGGCATTGGGCTGAAATTCGCTCTTGAGCAAAACGAACGCTTTGGGCTTAAGTAAGCCGTCGGCGTCAGTGTCGCCGATGACAGCGGATTCGAGCACCGCGGGATGCTCCATCAAGGTGTTTTCAATTTCGATCGGCGAGACCCACAGACCGCCCACTTTCATCATGTCGTCGGAACGGCCGCAATACCAGTAGTAGCCGTCGGCATCACAATAATAGGTGTCTCCGGTCTTGAGCCATTCGCCCTGCATCATGCGTTTGGTTTGCTCGTGCTTGTTCCAATAGAACGGCGCGTTGGCGTCGCCTTTGACCATCAAATTGCCGACCTCGCCGATGGGGACTTCACGCCCCTCGTCATCAACGATCTTAGCTTCGAAGGCGGGTGTCACTTCGCCGCTACTGCCCGCTTTGGCTCGACCGGGTCGATTTGCCAAGAAATCGTGCGTTGCTTCTGTCGATCCGACAACGTCGAGCAGTTCCAAACCGGTTCGATCCTTCCATTGATAAAAAAGCGCAGGTGGCAGCGGCTCGCCTGAGGATAAACAGATGCGCAGCGAGCTCAAATCGTATTTTTTGTCCACGCGCAAAAAGCGCGCGAACAAGGTGGGCACGGAGAAAAAAAACGTTGGCCGGTACTTCTCGATCACTTGGAGGATTCTTTCCGGATCGGGTTTTTCCGGCCAAAGCACGGTCGAGGCGCCGAAACGAAAAGGAAAGTAGAGCGAGTTTCCAAGGCCGTAGGAAAAAAACATTTTCGACGCAGAGAAACAAAGGTCATTCTCATTCATCCCGAGGACCGGCTTGACGAAAAGATCGGTAATCGTGATCATATCATGCTGCAAGTGCACAGCGCCTTTGGGACTGCCCGTGCTACCTGAAGTGTAACCCCAGAAGCAGACATCATCCTTAGTGGTTTTCTCGGCTGTCAATTTGTCCGAAGCGTTCGCGATGAGAGTTTCGTAAGGAAGCGCTTTCCCTTTAGCCTTGCCGACCACCAGGATGTGTTTTAAGAAGGGTGTCTTATCCCAGATTTGCTCGATTTGGGGAAGAGTCGATTCGTGGACGACGATCGCGCGCGCCCGGCTGTCGTTGATCAGGTACTCGTAATCCTTGGCGAACATCCAGGGATTAGTTGGTACCGCAACCGCGCCGATCTTGATGGCGCCAAAAAAACAGTAGGCGAATTCAGGCGAATCCGGCAAGATCACCAGCACGCGGTTTTCGATCTCAACTCCGAGATCTTTTAGTGCATTGCCGGTACGGTTAACGTTTTCAAAGACTTCCTGGTAGGTGATCTTATGGTCTTGATAGTAGATGGCAACTTTGCCGCCGCGGCCCTGAGCAATATTTTGGTCGACGAAAGTCATGGCGGCGTTGTAGATATCGGGCAGATTGAGCTTCATAAATCCGCCATGACCGCGAATTGGGGATCGACGCGATGCTCTATCGTCGATCCCTTTAAAGGTTATTCGCCTCCAATGATTTCCGAATGCGTTTCCGTCGCGATAACGACTGACTTGGAATCGGTATAGTGCTCAATGGCCTCATCGCCGTGCTCTTTGCCAAGACCGCTCTGTTTCACGCCGCCGAACGGCAGCTCGTCATAGATAATCTGCGCCGAGTTAACCCAGGTGTAGCCGGCTTCGATATTTTCAGCACCGTACATAGCGCGGTTGATATCTCTCGTCCAGATCGATGAACCGAGACCGAAGATCGAGCTGTTTGCCTGCTCGATCGCCTGCTCCAAGTTTTTCACCCGCATGATCGGCAACGCTGGACCGAAGACTTCTTCCTGGATCATGCGTGATGCCGGGTCCACTTCCGCCACCAGCGTCGGTTGCAGATAGTAGCCCTTATCATAGTCATCGCCTTGGGGACGTTGCCCGCCGTAAATGATTTTGCCGCCGCGCTTGACCGCGTCTTCAACCTGCTCCTCGACTTCTTGGCGCTGTTCCTTGGTGTGTAGAGGACCCATCAGAACCCCCGGCTTGAGGCCGTCACCAACGCTGATCTTCCGCGCTTTTTCGACCAGTTTTTCCATAAAGACATCGGCGATTTTGTCAAACAGATAAAGCCGTTTGACAGCGAGGCAGGCCTGACCGCAGTTAAAAAAACGGCCAACCGACGCGGCGCTGACCGCGCGCTCGAGATCGGCATCATCGCAAACGATCATAGGATCGCTGCCGCCGAGCTCCAAAGTGACATGCTTAAAGTCCTTGGCAGCGGATTGCATAACGCGGCGACCGGTATCGGTGGCGCCGGTAAAGCCAATTTTTCTCACTGCGGGATTCACCAGCAATTCTTCGCCGACGACGCTGCCGGGGCCGGTAACGACATTCAACACGCCCTTGGGACCACCGGTGTCTTGGATCGCCTGGTCGATTATTGCGCAGGTGCGCAAATCCGTGAGCGGTGTGGTGCCCGCCGGCTTGACGACGACCGTGTTGCCCGCAAGCAACGCGGGACCTAACTTGTTGCCCATCAGCGAAACCGGAAAATTCCACGGCACAATGGAGCCGCATACACCCAAGGGCTTACGAAGCACGAGGCCATGCCGACCCGTATCAAGCATGACGGCTGCCGTGCGCATGGTTTTTGCCATGCCGCCGTAGTGATCGAGGGTGTGGACGAAGCGGCGGATTTCTAGAATCGATTCCCGCATCGGCTTGCCCTGTTCTTTGGTCAACAAGGTAGCGAGTTCCTTTTCTTGCTGCAGAATCGTGTGACCCGCGGCCAACAAAATAGCGCCCCGTTTGGAGGGTGCCATGGCGGACCATTTCTTAAGCGCGCCTTGGGCGGCGTCGATCGCGCGACGGACATCGGCGATTGTTCCCTTAGGGACGCTATCGACGACTTCTCCGCTCGCCGGATTGCGGACTGCGGTGGTTTGTCCGCCGTCGGAATCGACTTGCGCACTGCCAATTAACATCTTGGCCATGTTGGTCCTCCTGAGTTTCTGCCAGAAACTAGAGAAAAAACATGTTCATAGGTGGAAGTCAAGAATTGTTGTCGGAACGGCGAGCGGCGGCCGCGAGTTTGACACGTCGTGCCTCGGGAGGATAGTCTGCGAGATCCGCCTGAGAAGGAGGCCCGATGAACCTCGAGCAGCTTATCGTCAAGGCGCGGCCCGGTGTGGTGGGCGGCAAGTTCGAAGAACGACGGCCTCTCCGGTCACGAATTCAGCTCCCGGTAAAACGTTATATCTTCATCAATCGCGATTCTCACCCGGATGCCGACATCTATGTCGCGATTCATGAAGCGAAGGATTTGCCTTCGCCGGTACCGGATTATCAAGTACCGCACTGCCACAACACCGACGAATTTTATTATTTCGTCGGCAGCAACCCGGATCTCACCGGCTTGCAAGGTCAGATCATCTTCGAAGGCAAGGTGCATCGCATCGTATCGCCGGCCACGGTCTACATCCCGCAAGGGACGGTGCACGAATATAAAGTGACCGCGGGCAGGGGTACGGTAACGGTTTTGTTCCGCAACCGTGGTTACACCCACGAGGACCGGCCCTTCGATTTCGCCAGGGGCGAGCGCGATTTTGCCAACTACGCCGGTTACATCTTCCATCCCGAGGTGCGCCCGACGACGGAAATCAAGTACCACACCGACGCGGCTCCCGGCATTCGTTACGTATTTGTCGACGGCAAGCTTAGACCCGAAGCGGGCTTTTATACGGTTGTCCGTGCTGTCTCCAACGTGCGATCGTCACAGGCGAACTATGTCGATCTGCATACGCATAACTGCGACACGCAGCACATCGTCGTCGGGACCGGGCCTGAGTTGACAGGATTGAAGGTCGAGTTTCAGATCCGTGACCAGAAAGTCGTCGTTGAGAGTCCTGTGGGAGTGAATATTCCGGCCGGCACGCGGCATTCGCAGCGCATCATCGAAGGCTCCGGCCACTTTTTTAATTTCGTGCCCAAGAGCAATTATAATGATAGCTTGAGTTCGTCTTGAACTTCGTGGGCTCCCGCGCCAGTATCGCGATATGAAAGTTATCGTATCGCTTCTCTTCATGCTCGCCTTTAGCCCGTCGGTGGCCGCACCAGGACCGTTACAAAAGGTCCTGATAACTTACTCGAGCCGTAGCATCGCTTCGATCGATTTGTTTATCGCCCAAGACCGTGGCTTCTTTAAAGAGGAACGGCTCGATGCCCAGCTCGTCCAGGTTCGTGCCACGGCAGCCATCGCCGCGATCGTGTCAGACGAAGTTCATGCGTTGGGTTCCATCGGGAGCGCGATCCGGGCGATTCCACGCGGCGCACCGATTAAGGTCCTCGCGGTCAGTCTGCGTCGGCCGATCTTCTGGCTCGTCACCCGGCCGGAGCTCAAAAGTTTCGCCGATATCAAGGGTAAGATCATGGGCACCACGACTTTCGGCGGCAGCCAGCATACGGCGGGTATTCGCATGTTGCGCCGCGCCGGACTGAATCCGGAGAAAGATGTTACCGTGGTGCTCGGCGGTGACGTGCCCACGCAATTACAGGGGCTGGTCAACGGCTCGATTCAAGTGGGTATTCTCTCGCCGCCGACCGTCATTGTCGCTCGCGATAAGTACAAGATGAACGTCTTGGCGAGCGCCATGGAGGAGTTCACCAGTTTGCAAAACGGCTTGGGGGTATTGGAAAAAAACCTCAAGGATCCGATCGTCAAGAGGATCTTGCGGGCGCGTGGCAAGGGCAACCGTTATTTTCATCAGAACGAAAAGGGCACGGCGGAAATCCTGGCCAAATACCTCAACGTCGATCTCGGTACAGCGCTGGAGACTTACCGGATTTCTCGGACCGCTTTTACGACTGACGGAATACCAAGCGAAAGTGAATTGAGCGAATATCTTATGGAGGACGCGCAGATTCTAGGCTTGCCGGCGCCGGCACCGGTCGCCAAGGTTTTTGATTTTTCTGTGCAGCGTGAAGTCAATCGCGAGTTGGGGGTCAAATGAGCGACAAACATCGTATCGCCGTGTTTGGCGGCGGCTGTTTCTGGTGCACGGAAGCGGTTTTCGACGAGTTGCGGGGCGTGCGCTCGGTGGTCTCCGGCTATGCCGGCGGTACCACCAAGAACCCGACTTATGAGCAAGTCTGCTCAGGCAGCACGGGCCACGTCGAGGTGATCAAGATCGAATTTGACCCCGAAGAAATCGCTTTCCGCGATCTGTTGACGGTGTTTTTTGCCACTCATGATCCGACAACCCTAAACCGGCAAGGCAACGATGTCGGCACTCAATACCGCTCGAGCATTCTCTACGCCGATGACGAGCAAAAACGGCAAGCTGCGGCATTTGTCATGGAACTTGAAGACGCCAAGACATTCAGGAATCCGATCGTGACGACGCTAGAGCCGCTGACGGAATTCTATCCGGCGGAGGATTATCACCAAAAGTTTTACGCGAACAATCCCTATCAGCCCTATTGTCAATACAGCATCCCGCCGAAGCTAAACAAGCTGCAAAAGCAATTTTCACAGTTGCTTAAGTCGCACGCGAAGTTAGCGTGAGAGCGGCGGTTTTGTTTGGCGACAGCGCTGGCATCGGGTGTTCACATGCTATCATGGTCGATGGACAGCTTGCTTGGTTCCGCTTCACTAGTGTAACAGTAAGAAAGGTTTGATTGCGGTTCGCGCGCCGCAAAGTTCGCAAACGGTGAGCCGCTTCTAGGCGTTCCTCGCGATGCGGCCGCTGATGTGTCAGTTGCGAGGCGGTGTCAGGTACGAAGACGCCGGTCGACTGTAGGTTCAGGTCAACCTCATGAACAGAACAAAGAACCGCCATACAAAAAGATCAAACGCTGTCCTGATGAGATAAGGCTCAATGGTGAGGGATACGGCGCTTTTACCGGAGACGCGGCATGCCGAACTAAGCGGCCGCCGCTTGGTCATCGTCTCAAACCGTTTGCCGTTCAACGTCGATGTCGACGAGGGCCAGATTGTGTTTCATCCGAGTGCCGGTGGTTTGGTTACGGGATTGGCGTCGTTCCGAGAATCGCGAAAACAAACATCCGCGCTCCCGGTTGAACATCTGTGGGTGGGCTGGCCGGGCAGCGTAGATGCGGCGCGGCAAGACGAAGTCGCACGGGAAGCGCTCGAGAAGTTCCAATCCTACCCGGTGTTTCTCACCGAAGAGCAGATGGAGCACTTCTACCTCGGATTTTGCAACGCAACAATCTGGCCGCTATTTCATTATTTTACGTCGTACACAGTCTACCAGGCGACCTTTTGGGATCAATACAAACAGATCAATCAACTATTTGCCGAGGCGCTCGATGCGGTTTTGAGAGCCGACGACGTGGTGTGGGTGCACGATTATCATCTCATGTTGTTGCCGCGGTTGTTAAAAGCGCGTCATCCTCAACTGTCCATCGGCTTTTTTCTCCACATTCCGTTCCCGTCATTCGAGGTGTTTCGCCTGTTGCCCGGCGAATGGCGCCGCGAAATCTTGGAAGGGCTTTTGGGAGCGGACCTGATCGGCTTTCACACCTATGAGTATACACACCATTTCTTACAGTGCGTGCTGCGCATACTGGGTTACGATTATCAATTGACTCAGGTCATGGCGGCGGATCACGTCGTCAGGGTCGACACCTTCCCCATGGGAATCGACGTGGACAAATTCGCCGCTGCAATGCAAAACGACGAAACCGAGAAGGAGGTCCGCGAGCTGAGGAATACCCTCGCCGGTCTGAAGCTGATCCTTTCGGTCGATCGCTTGGATTATTCCAAAGGAATCTTGAACCGTTTGGAGGGCTACGAGTTATTTCTCGAAACCAATCCGGAATATCACGGCAAAGTCGCCCTCCTAATGGTTGTCGTGCCATCGCGAATCGGGGTCGTGCAGTACGATTTGATGAAACGGCAAATCGAAGAGCTGGTCGGCAAGATTAACGGCCGTTTCGGGCGCGTCGGTTGGACGCCTGTGGTCTATCAATATCGTCAAGTGCCGTTTAACTCACTGGCCGCGTTATATGCCGTGAGTGATGTTTGTTTGGTCACCCCGCTGCGTGACGGAATGAATCTTGTCGCCAAGGAATATGTGGCCACGCGAAATGACGGCGCGGGCGTGCTGATCCTCAGCGAGATGGCTGGGGCCGCTAAGGAATTGCCGGAAGCGATTATTATTAATCCAAACAACCGCGCCGAGATTGCCAGCGCGTTGAGGGAGGCGCTGGAGATGCCGCCACAGGAACAAGAGAAGCGGCATCGGCTGATGCGCCGGCGGCTGCGCCGTTATGACGTCAGCCGCTGGGCCAGTGATTTTTTGAATACCTTGGTCGGCATGCGCGAGGTACAGAATCGTATTGAGTCCAAACTCTTGTCGCCCGCCGCGGCTGCGGAGATCATCGACCGCTACCGAACCAGCAGTCGCCGGCTGTTCTTTCTCGATTACGACGGCACCTTGACACCGCTGGTTCGCCATCCCGGGCTCGCCGGACCCGATCCCGCGAGGCGCGAGCTGCTGCGATCACTTGCCGCAGATCGAAAAAACACGGTGGTCATCGCCAGTGGTCGCGAACGCCAGACGGTGGACGAATGGTTCGGCGATTTACCGCTCGGACTCGTCGCGGAGCACGGCGCTTGGCTCAAGTTATCGGATCAGTCCTGGCGCCGAGGGAAGGCGGCGGCCAATGAATGGAAACGTGAGCTGTTACCGATCTTGGAAATTTATGCCGACCGACTGCCCGGTGCTCTCGTCGAAGAAAAGGAAGATTCCGTGGCGTGGCACTACCGCATGGCGGATCCCGAGCAAGCCGGAATTTGCTCACGGGAGTTGGTCGACCATCTTCTCAGCTTAACCGCAAAAACCGATCTCCAGGTCGTGCAGGGGAACAAGGTGGTGGAAATTCGCCATGCGGGCTTGAACAAGGGCGCCGCCGCGCTGACTTGGATAGAGCAAGAGGAGTATGACTTTATCTTGGGGATCGGCGACGACGCCACAGATGAGGATTTCTTTAAAGCATTGCCTGCCAGCGCGTTTTCCATACGGGTCGGTATGACCGCCACGCACGCACAATACAATATTAGGAGTAGCGGCGAAGTCATCGACCTGCTACGCGCGTGCGCGACCCTGAGCGCAGCGAAATCGAACCTGACGCAATAGGCCGGTTTTTTTATTCGGCCGGTATCCACGGCACGAGTGGTGAAGGGCGGCTCTGACAGACTCTCCCACTTCTGAAAATTTCCCTCATCTAAAAGGCGCGAAATTGATCGCAACGCATGCGAGCTTTTTGTCGTTGCGGTATTTTCCAGGCACTGGCTAAGCTTTTAATCAGCTGTCTAAGTGGTACTGCGGTCTAGTTGCGGCGAGGTTTTTCTCTGTAGGTACATGGTATTGCAGGTGAAAGGCCCAGTAAATTTGATCTTAAGGTCGTGCTAATGCTCGGGAATTCACCGAACGGCGAGCGACATTATGTATTCGAATGAAACCAACAACAAAGAGCATCGCGCCATGGCAAACGTCATCATGCTTTCCGAGCCGCGCTTCATGCTCACTTGCACGGTCATCGCCGTCGCTCTCCTCATGGCCGGCAGAGTGGTTACTCTGCCGCTGGCGCTTTTGGCCGCGGAAGTGTTCGCCACCATACTTGGTTTGTTCCTTTTTGGCTCGTTTAGATATCAAATTCATAAGAACGCGCTCACGTATGGCATGTCTCTCGTCATCGTGTCGACCTTTTGTAGTCTGGAGGACTCGCAGTGGCACCGCGAAATCGCCGAGAGCGGATGGTGGTTTTGGGTGCGGCGCAATCTGCTGTCGTTCCACGGCCTGAACGACTTAATCCATGCCGACACGATGCTGTTCATTCTCGGTCTGACCTTTTTTGTCGCGGTGATCGCGCAAACCCGACTACTCGAAGGAATCACTTTCTATCTGCTGCGGCGCTATCGCGGCAATATCTTGCCGACAATGATTTCGGTCACCGCGGTCGTGGCTTTCGCCTCGGGAATTCTTGACGGCGTTTCAATGATCGGACTGACGATCCGCACGCTGGTGATCATCATGATGCTGGCGGCAGCGCCGATCGCGGCGGTGCGCTACGCCGTAATGGTGTGCACCGTGGTGACAACCGTCTGCGGCATTTGGCTGGCCTATGGCGAGCCGCCCAATCTGATCATGAAAGCGAACTTGCATCCGTACCTGGACGACGGATTTTTTCTGCGCTATTGCGCCCCAGCGGCGATTGCAAGCTATCTCGTCATCGCCTGGCAGCTGAAGCAAAAAATCGGCGGCGGACGAATCCATCTGGAGGCAATGGACGTTATTGACGCCAATGCCGAGGATGTGCGGTTTCTGCAGGCTGCCCGTCACGGCGAGGTTTTGAGCACCATTCAGCTGATTGAGAACCACGCTGACGAGCTTGGCGAGACGGCTGATCGCATCCTGCAACGGTTGCGTGACGGGGAAACACTGGGAGTCGCTCTGGTTCGTGAGAATGTGGGCGAAGCGATGCGGAAAAGATTATTGGGATACTTCGTCAGCGAAGAGTTGGCGGAAGCGCTCGACCGCCACTACGTGCTCGACGCGGCCGGCGACCATCACGGCGCGAGCGAGGCAGAGCATGTTGTCGACGAGGCCATCGCCGCCTCAGCGAAACGGCGCCGGCGGGCACAAAAGGTCGGCGCCTTCGCCCTCGTGCCGTTTGTTGCCCTGCTGATCGCACATGGCATCGATCACGATGTGCCGCTCTTCCTCGCCTCATTCGCCGGCTTTTTGGTCGCCCTCCTGGGCATCATTACCATTCCCAAAATGCGCGCGCTCGCCTTGCGCGATGCGTGGCACGAATACGCCGAGTATTATTTTTTGTTTCCGCTGTTTCTTTCCATTACGCTGTTGACCAAGGCGGGATTTTTCGATGCACTCCAGGCGCTGATTCATCAAGGGGTCGCGGCGCTTGGCCACGGTCACGTGGCGTTCGCGCAGTTTATCGGATGTACGTTTTTGTCGGCAATCCTCGATAACAACGTGGTTGCTGATTTTGCATCGCGGGCGCTTCTGGGTCTTGAGATCACGATTCTGCATTTGTTCGCCATGGCGCAAATCGCCGGCTATGCCTTGGGCGGGTGCTGGACGCATATCGGTTCGGCGCAATCGGTGGTCGCCTTTGCATTTATTCGCCGCGAGGTGGACGAAGGTTATACGCCGCTGCGTTGGATCAAGGAAATCACGCCGATCATTTTGGCGCTGCTGGCGCTCTTGACGGCTCTAATCTATGTCGAGAGCGCGCTGCTCGATTGGTTAGGTTGAGCTTGGATTTGGCAGTCGGGCGCGAGCGATGACACAACCGCCCGCGCCCGGTGTTTAAACGCTGCCTATTTTTTCACTGGCGCGACGATCTCTCGGTAGAACGCGCTTCTCTCCAGCCGTTCAAAGGGCGTATTATCCACCACGTCCTCCATCTTGACGTTTTTGATCTTCGGATTGCCGAGGGCGAGCAGCCGGGCCATGTTCCGGATTCCCGGGAGAGTGGGCTTGATATCGAGACTGTAGAGCCATTGCAACGCCTCATAGCCGGTTGTGGCGTCTGCCAGACTCTTCAGCCGGAGATTTTTCATCAGCCCTTTGAGAACCGCTTCCTTATTCAGTGGTTTGTGAATAAATGCGACGGTCTCGACAAATCCGCGCATGAGCGAGTCGATAACTTGGGGATGCTGACGCGTGTAGGATCGGCGGGTCGCCGCCGCCAAACCTTGATACGGAATCGGTGCCTTGCCGAGATCAAGTAGAACCGGGAAACCTTTATCTTTCAGTGCTCGGCTGTGCGTGTAGTTAAGGTACGTCGCTTCGATGCCGCCGGATTCCAAGGACTGTGCCAGTATGGGTGAGTCGCCGATGATCATGATCGTCATTTTATCCTTTACCGGTTCCAGACCGAGGTGCTCCAGAGCCAGCATGGACATCGACCAGACGCCGCCGCCGATGCTTTGCACGCCAATGCGTTTGCCCTTTAAGTCTTCTGCGCCGCGGATTTGCGGTGAGCCGATAAAGTCGCCATCGGCTTTGTTGACGATGCCGGCGAAAAAGGCGACATCGAGACCGCTCGCGACGGCGCTGACAACAGAGCCGGGTATCGTGTACGCGACTTGAATGTCGCCGGACGCGAGCGCTGCCATGGTCTGTGGGCCGCTCCGAATGTTGATGACTTCGACGTCGACGCCATGCGTGCGAAAAATACCCTGTTGGGCGCCGATCCACAGGATCGCGACTTTCTCACTAAAGGCGCCATGGGCGACGCGCACGAGCGGCAGCTCGGCCGCCATGAAGCCGCGATGTGCCGGCAGACAAAGCACGAGGCATATCAGCGGAAACCAAAGTCGGTGCTTAAATGTCAATGGCTGCTTCAACGGCGCCTCCATGGCTGGCTAAAAATTGCCTGTGAAGATAGGCGAAAGCGCGACGGTAGGTCAAGCGTTTGCAGTCTAAAGCGGCACAACTTGACGAACTTCGAAGTTAAGCAGTACGCTGGCCAGCAGGAGGAAATTATGGATGTGGACGCCCGAGACATGAAGCGTATTGATCATTGTAAACTGACCCGCTTGGTGGCGCGCGCCTTCGAGCAGCTCGGTGTGCCGGCGGACGACGCCGAGATCGCCGCGAAAATTCTTGTCGCCGCGGATCTCCGTGGTGTCGACACCCATGGCGTTATCCGCTTCAGCCCCAACGCATGGTACGTCAAATGGTTGACCGAGGGCTCGATGACCGCCCGCCCGAATCTTCGTGTGATTTCCGAGAGCGCGTCGACCGCGTTGGTTGATGGCGATCGAGGGATGGGCATGGTCATCGGTCAGCGCGCCATGGAGATAGCCATTCGCAAAGCGCGGGAATCGGGCCTTGGCACGGTCGGAGTGCGCAACAGCAGACACTACGGCATGTCGGCGTACTACGCGATGATGGCGTTGCCGCACGACATGATCGGCATCGCCATGACTAACGCGAGCCGGCAGGTCGTGCCGACGTTTGGGCGCGAAGCGAAATTCGGCACCAACCCGCTGTGCTTTGCCGTGCCGGCGGCCACCGAGCGGCCATTCGTCTTGGATATGGCGACCACCACCGCCGCGGCCGGAAAGCTCGAACTTGCGGCACGACAAGGTAAACCGATTCCGCTCGGGTGGGCATTGGATGAAAGCGCCGCGGTAACCGATAATCCGCGCACGGCGCAGCAAGCGCGGCGATTGCTGCCGCTTGGCGGCACGCGCGACGGCGGCAGCCATAAAGGTTACGGCCTCGCCATTCTCGTCGAAATTCTCTGCGGCGTGCTCACCGGAACTATCACTGCGCTTAATACCGACCAGGATCCGCGTGGCCATTTTTTTGCCGCCATTCGCATCGATCAATTTCGCCCGCTAGCTGAATTCAAACGTGATATGGACCGGTTGATTCAAGCGTTAAAGACAACACCGCCCATGGCGGGACAAGATCGAGTCTATGTCGCGGGGGAAATTGAGTTCGAGACCGAGGAAGAGCGTGCAGAGCAAGGTATCCCGCTAATACGCTCAGTGCTCGATGGCATCCGCGCGGTGAGCGAGCAGGTTGGGGTCGGCTACGATTTGGAATAGAAGGACGATCAGAGACCGCCGCGGGTGATCACAACCTGTTGGAGCACGACGTCTTTGGTGGGCCGGTCGCGGGCGTCCCGCGGAACGTTGATGATGGCATCGACAACGTTTTGACCTTTGACCACTTCACCGAAAACGCTATGGCGGCCGTCGAGCCAGGGCGTTGCTTTTTGCGTAATAAAGAACTGACTGCCGTTGGTGTTCGGCCCCGCGTTCGCCATCGAGAGTATGCCTGGTTTGCTGTGCCGAAGATCGGGATGGAACTCGTCAGCGAAACGAAAACCAGGGCCACCCGTGCCGTTACCCAACGGATCGCCCCCCTGGATCATAAAGCCCGGAATGACCCGGTGAAAAATCGTGCCGTTATAAAGTGGGCGCTTCACTTTCTCGCTAGTTTTCGGATCGCTCCACTCCTTCGTTCCGGTTGCAAGGCCGATGAAGTTGGCGACGGTGTTGGGTGCTTTGTCTTCGAAGAGCTGGACGACGATGTCACCCATGCTGGTTTTCAAAGTGGCATAGACGGGGCCCTTCTTTTCGGCGCTTTGTCCGGCGGATCCCGTCGCCACAATGAAGCCTGCCAATAGGATTAGTAAGGCTTTGCCAACCATCAGAGCCCCATTTCCATCACGACCGAAATAATCTTGGACTGACGATCCGGGATCCGCTACCGAGAATAAGAAAAACCGTTTGGCTAGGCTAATCCAAAGCTACGGTAATGGTCAAGCCAACCGCGGAAATATATCCGAGTTAGTGACCGCGTGAGCTGCAAAAATGCAGTGGAAGCTGCGCAGGTGCCGAATTTTGGCCGCGCGACCAAACCAGTTTTGACAATGCGGTTTGCGGATGTTATAGGAAACTCTGCCCTAGCGAGGGGAAGGCGATCTATGGCGTGGTTTGATCGAAGCTCCGGCGGAAAGAAAGGCTCGGAATCAGAGCCCGTTAAGAGTACCGAGGCGGTGAAGCCGGTGCCTGCGAGTTTGTCAACGGCAAGCGTGCCCGAGCCAAAACCAATACCCAAGGTCGAAGTAGCGCCACCTTCAGGTGGCGGTTTGGTCGGTTACTTACATAAGGGGAGTCGTGTCAGCGGTCAACTGAGCTTTCAAGGTCCTGCCAGAGTCGATGGCGTCGTCGATGGCGACATTCAGTGCAAGGATGCTTTAACTATCGGTGAAAGCGCAGAAATTCGCGCCAAGATCTCGGGGCAAGTCGTCGTCATTCGCGGCAGAGTCGAGGGTAATGTGATCGGCAAGGAAAAGGTCGAATTGCTAGCTCCAGCCCGGCTGATCGGCGACATCACTACACCGCGTTTGATTATCGCTGAAGGCGTAGTTTTTGACGGTGACTGCTCCATGGGAGCAGCGGCCGAGCGGGTTGGCGGAGTTGCTGGTGCGAAAAGTGTAAGCGCTGACCGAGCTGCAGCGGCGCCGTCGGCAAAGCTGCAAGCCGAATCCAAAAGTTAGACTTCGGTTCGCCGTTCATTCCATCCCGAGATCCTACGTTTATTGTCGTAGGCTTTTTACATTTTGGGGACCTAGGTTAGACAACCACCCCCAGCGGGTAAGGCGCCCGCAAAGGTGTGGTCAAAAGTGACGAAATGATTTCTCTGGACATCAGCATCCTGTACCAAGTTGTTTTGTTTGTCGTCCTGTTGCTGCTCCTCAATAAAATTTTTTTCCGACCCTATTTGCAGCTGCTGGAGGAGCGTGAGCAAAGAACCAGCGGCGCACAGCATGACTCTACCGATTTGGAGCAGGAGGCCGCTCGATTGCGCGCGCAGTACGAGGAAAAAATCGTGCAGGCGCGAGTGGCCGGCAATGCCGCCAAGGAAGAAATTCTGCGGAGCGCCCAATTAGCGCGCGACAAAGTTCTTGCCGAGGCGCGTGAGGAAGCGGCGCAGATTCTTGGCCGTGTGCGCCAAGAGCTTGCCGCAGCGCTCGAGCGAGAGAGACAGGTGGCAGTGGCGGAAGCAGCGGCACTGGCGGCCGAGATGGCGGGCAAAGCGCTGGGGAGGAAGGTCGCGTGAGCGGTTTCGGGCTCTTCAGCGCGGCTCAAGCATGGGCTGCCGGCAGCGGCGCCGCGCATCATGAGCCGTCCATCGGCGAGATCGTCTTTCCGGCCATCAATTTTATTCTCTACGCGGGCATTCTTTACTATTTCGCGCTACCCCTGGTGCGCAGTTTCCTGCGTTCGCGGCGCGAAGAGGTGGTGGCGACGATGGCGCAGGCCGCTGCAAAAAAGCAGCAAGCCGAGGCGCTCGTGCGCGAATACCGCGCCAAGCTGGCCGGTTTGGATCGCGAGGTGCAATCGATTCACGCCTTGCTCCGCCAGGACGGCGAGAGGGAAAAATCGAAGCTGCTCGGTGAAGCCCAGGCGCTGGCCACCAAGACCCGGGAGGACGCGCGCTTCCTTGCTGACGTGGAAGTCAAAACAGCCCGGCAGCACATCATCGAACAAATGGCCCGCCAGGCAGAGGCCATGGCGCGTGAGTTGGTGCAAAAAAATCTCTCGGCGGATGATCAAAGCCGACTAGTGCAGGATTTCATTCAGCAGATAGGACGGACGCAATGATCGAAGGGCGTCTCGGGCGCAGGTACAGCCGCGCGCTGTTTCAGCTCGCCCGCGAAACGGGAGAAGAAGAACAGATCGGCCGTGAGATCGAGCAGTTCTTTGCCGTTTATAGCGATTCGGATTTGCGGGGAGTCTTGACCAATCCGGCTTTTAACCTGGCGTCCCGTAGGAAAATACTCCAGCAGGTGACCCAAGGGCAACAGCTGTCGCCTCTAACGGTTAAGTTTTTGTCGCTGGTACTTGAGCGCGACCGGTTGGCCTACCTCGATGGCATCGTGGGCAGCTATCGGCGGATGCTCAATGAAGCCCAGGGACGGGTCGAGGCTAAAGTGGTCAGCGCGAGCACGCTCGATCCAGCCTTAACGGAGCAGCTCCGCCAGCGATTGCGCGCTATCTCCGGCAAAGATGTGGTGTTGCAGGCGGAGACGGATCAACAACTGCTCGGTGGTCTGTTGATCGAGCTCGAAGGCAAAGTCTACGACGGCAGCATTCGTACGCAGCTCGAAAGAATGAAGCAGCGCATCGGGCGCGTTTATTAAGGAGCAAGGTTATGGAAATCGGAACTGCGGAGATCAGCCGGATCATTAAGGAACAAATTCGCGACTACGACAAGGCGGTGGAGATTCAGGAAGTCGGGACCGTGCTATCGACCGGTGACGGCATTGCGCGCATCCACGGACTAGACAAAGTCGCGGCCGGCGAGTTGTTGGAATTTCCGCATGAAATTTACGGTATCTCGCTCAATTTGGAAGAAGATAACGTCGGCGCCGCGCTGTTCGGTGAAACCCACATGATCAAAGAGGGCGACACGGTCAAACGGACCGGCCGGATTGCCGAGGTTCCGGTCGGAAAAGAGCTGATTGGCCGAGTCGTCGATGCGCTCGGCCAGCCGATCGATGGCCGTGGCCCGATCAATTCCAAGGAAACCCGGCGTATCGAAATCAAGGCGCCAGGGATCGTCGCACGCCAACCGGTGAAAGAACCGCTGCAGACCGGAATCAAAGCGATCGACGGCATGATTCCAATCGGCCGCGGCCAGCGCGAGCTGATCATCGGCGACCGTCAAACTGGCAAGACCGCCGTCGCCGTCGACACGATCATCAATCAAAAAGGCGGCAATGTCATCTGCATTTACGTCGCCATCGGCCAAAAGCGCTCGACGGTCGCCCAAGTCGTCGACAAGTTGCGGGAGCAAGGCGCGATGGATTACACGATCGTCGTCGCTGCGACGGCTTCGGACGCCGCGCCGTTGCAATACATTGCGCCCTATTCCGGTTGCACGATGGGCGAACATTTCCGCGACAACGGCGGGCATGCGCTGCTCGTCTATGACGATCTTTCCAAGCACGCGGTCGCATACCGCCAGTTATCGCTGCTGCTGCGCCGCCCACCGGGCCGGGAAGCGTATCCGGGCGATGTTTTTTACCTGCATTCGCGGCTGCTCGAGCGCGGCGCCAAGATGAGCGATGCGCGCGGCGGTGGCTCGCTCACGGCGTTGCCGATCATTGAAACTCAAGCGGGAGACGTTTCCGCGTATATTCCGACCAACGTGATCTCGATTACCGACGGTCAGATTTTTTTGGAAAGCGATCTTTTCTACTCCGGCGTGCGCCCGGCGATCAACGTCGGCATTTCGGTATCCCGGGTAGGCGGTAATGCGCAGATCAAGGCGATGAAACAGGTTGCCGGCACACTGCGCCTGGAGCTGGCGCAATATCGTGAAATGGCGGCTTTCGCACAATTCGGTTCCGACCTTGACCAAGCTACCCAGCGCCAGCTCAACCGCGGCGCGCGACTCGTCGAACTGCTCAAACAGGGACAGTATCAGCCGTTGCCGGTCGAGAAGCAGATTCTGATTATCTACGCCGGCACCAGTGGATTCGTCGACGAGCTGCCGCTCAGCGCGCTGAAAAAATACGAGCAGGAGCTTTATACCTTCATTGAGACCAGGCACCCCGACGTGTACGCCGATATTCTCAAGAAAAAAGAGCTGGATGGCGAGTTGCGCGCCAAAATCAATAAGGCGCTGGAAGAGTTTAAAGGAGCGTTCGAGGCGTAATTGGCCTTCGGCGGTTTACGGTCCACTTAGGAGGGGCTAGAACCGTCTGAATTTCGCACGTCATGGCGACTCTCAAGGCGATACGAAAGCGGATCGGCTCGGTTCGCAACACGCAGCAAATCACCAAGGCGATGAAGATGGTGTCCGCAGCCAAGCTGCGGCGCGCCCAGGACGCCGCCGTGGCGGCGCGACCCTACGCTGAGAAGATGACCGAGTTGCTGAAGAACGTGGCGGCCCGCGTTTCCCGGGGGGCCCACCCGTTGCTCCGGGTGCGCGAGGAAAAAAAGATTCTTCTGGCGTTGTTTACTTCAGACCGCGGTCTCTGCGGCGGTTACAACGCCAACCTGATCCGTGCTGCCGAAGCCTTCATGCGAAAGCATGCTGACAAGGAGATTCAATTAGCGCTAGTGGGGCGCAAGGGTGCGGATTATTTTCGCCGCCGCCGGACCACGATCGCCGATCGCTATACCGGCTTCCTGGCTACACCGGCGGATGAAATGGCCGCGGAAATAGGCGAAAAATTGATCGGGCGTTTCAGCAACGGCGAGGTCGATGCGGTCTTTATCCTTTATAGTCAGTTTCGTTCTGCGCTCTCTCAAGTGCCGACTTTGGAGAAAATATTGCCGGTCGCTTTGGCGGGAAACGATCAGATCGCGACTGAGCAGGCGACCGAATATTTGTACGAGCCCGGAGTTGAACAGCTTCTGGCCAGCCTGTTGCCGAGGATCACTGATGTAGCGATCCAGCGCGCCTTGTTGGAAGCGATTGCAAGCGAGCACGGCGCGCGCATGACCGCAATGGATTCGGCCACCAGTAACGCGTCAAAGATGATCGGAAGTTTGACTCTGCAGATGAACCGGGCCAGGCAGGCGTCGATCACCCGCGAGCTGATGGAGATCATCGGCACCGCGGAGGCCCTGAAATAGCATAGTCTGATGGTGCGGCGTGCCGATGTTTGCTACTCGAGAAACAAGAACCATCACGAGGCACGAACACGCACAGTACGTTCGGAGGTTCTAAGTCATGGGAATGGGGAAAATCACCCAGGTTCTCGGCGCAGTCGTTGACGTTGAGTTTTCCGACGGCTCGCTGCCGCCGATTTACAACGCGTTGAAGGTTTCCAATCCGGCCATTAGTGACCAACAGTGGAACCTGGTGCTGGAGGTGGCGCAACACCTGGGAGAAAGCACGGTGCGGTGCGTCGCAATGGACACGACGGAAGGTTTGGTGCGCGGTTTGGAAGTAATGGACACGGGCACCGGCATTACCGTGCCGGTGGGCGAAGAGACGCTGGGACGCGTGCTCAACGTCATCGGCGAGCCGGTGGATGAAATGGGTCCGGTCAACGCCACGAAGACCTATCCGATTCATCGCCCGACGCCGGAATTTGTCGACCAAGAAACCAAAGTTCAAGCGCTCGAGACCGGCATTAAAGTCGTCGATCTGCTCGCGCCCTATGCACGGGGCGGCAAAGTCGGTCTATTCGGCGGCGCCGGCGTCGGCAAAACGGTCATTCTCATGGAGCTCATCAACAATGTAGCAATGAAGCACGGCGGTTTTTCGGTCTTCGGCGGCGTGGGCGAGCGCACCCGCGAAGGCAACGACCTGTGGCTCGAGATGAAGGAGTCCGGGGTTATCAACAAAGCTTCGTTGGTTTACGGTCAAATGAACGAGCCGCCCGGCGCGCGCGCGCGCGTCGCGCTAACGGCATTGACGCTCGCCGAATACTTCCGCGACGACGAAGGCCGCGACGTTCTTTTGTTTTTGGACAACATATTCCGTTTCACCCAAGCCAACTCGGAGGTGTCGACGCTGCTCGGCCGCATGCCGTCCGCGGTCGGTTACCAGCCGACCTTGGCCACCGATCTGGGCGAGCTGCAAGAGCGCATTACGACGACGCGAAAAGGTTCAATTACATCCGTCCAGGCGATCTATGTTCCGGCCGACGACTTGACCGACCCCGCGCCGGCGACGACATTTGCTCACTTGGACGCTACCACGGTTCTGTCGCGGCAGATCGCCGAGCTGGGAATCTATCCGGCGGTAGATCCGCTCGATTCGACTTCGCGCATTCTTGACCCATTGGTGGTCGGTACCGAGCATTACGAGGTCGCCCGGCAGGTGCAGCTGATCTTGCAGCGCTATAAAGACCTGCAGGACATTATTGCCATTCTGGGCATGGACGAGCTTTCTGAAGAAGATCGCATGACCGTCGCGCGCGCGCGCAAGATTCAACGTTTTTTGTCGCAGCCGTTTCATGTCGCCGAGGCGTTCACCGGGACTCCCGGCGTCTATGTGGAGCTGAAAGACACCATCCGAGGTTTTAAAGAGATTGTCGATGGGCAACACGATGATATTCCGGAACAGGCGTTCTATATGGTCGGTACGATCGAACAGGCCGTAGAGAAAGCCAAAAAGATGGCCGCCGGCTAAGCAGACATCAAGCACCAGCAACAGGCGGCCAGAGTAGGGGCGCAGCTTGCTGTGCCCCTACCTTTTCCCCCAATACTCATAGAAGACATGGCAGATAAAATCACACTGAGAGTGGTAACACCGACCAGGCTGGTTCTCGACGAAGAAGTCGATGAGGTTACCGCAGTGGGCGAGTTGGGTCAGTTTGGCGTATTACCCAACCACATTAATTTCTTATCAACTCTCGTGCCTGGCGAGCTGAGCTACCGACAGGGTCCCAAAAAGCAGGTTCTCGCGATTGCCGGCGGTTATGCCGAGGTTTTGGATAATGTAATGACCGTGCTGGCGACCGCAGCCGAATTTCCTTGGGAAATCGATGTGACCCGTGCCCGGCGCGCCAGAGATCAGGTCGGAAAAATTCTCGCGGGACTCAACTACGAAGACAAGAATTTCAAATCGGTCGAGCACGCGTTGCAACGAGCGCTCATCCGTCTTCAGGTTGCCAGTCAGGAAGCAAGGCGATAAGAATAGAACAAGAGGGAGGACGATATATGGCCGATGCCGCAAAACAAGAACCCGTCATTACCATGTGGAGCAAGGAATTTACTTATGACCGTTGGATGAAATCCAAGGGCATTCCGATTCACCGCGGTTACTATATTGAAGACCTGCGCACGATCGAATTGGAATGGTGGGAAGAGCGTGGCTGTAAAGCGGCATTTATCCAACTGCTTGGCCAAGAGGGCGTCAGCGCGTCGCGGGTTTCGGAAATTCCGCCGGGCAAGTCCCTGGCGCCGGTCAAATTCGCACTTGACGAAATCGTGTATGTGCTCTCCGGCCGCGGCCTGACAACCGTTTGGGCGAATGACAGCAAACCCAAAAAAAACTTTGAGTGGCAAGAGCACTCGATGTTTTTGGTGCCGCGCCATCATTGGCATGTTTTCAGCAACATGCAGGGCGACAAACCCGTGCGGTTGTTTCATTACAGCTATATGCCGATGGCGATGTCGGCGCTGCCCGACCCGGACATGTATTTTAACAACTCGTACGAACCCAGGGTTACGGCGGCGGACGGCGACTTTTACTCCGAAGCAAAAATGGTCCAGGCGAAAGACGCCGACGAAGGTTTGGGCATGCGCGCGTTCTGGTATGGCAACTTTTTCCCGGACATGCGCGCTTGGAATAAGCTCGATGCCAACGAGCGGCGCGGTGCCGGCGGCAAGAGCGTGTTTATGCAGTTTCCCAATTCCGAGCTGACCGCCCATATGTCGGTGTTTGCGCCGAAGACTTACAAAAAAGCCCACCGCCACGGGCCGGGGCGAGCGATTATCATTCCCGCCGGCGAAGGCTATTCGATCATGTGGCAGGAAGGCAAGGAGAAAATCGTCTGCCCATGGCACGAGTGCAGCATGGTTACGCCGCCCGATAAATGGTTCCATCAGCATTTCAATGCCGGCGGCGATATGGCGCGTTATCTTGCTCTTCATCCGCCCATGCAGTTCCACGGCCACGCGGAGAAGATCGAGGACCGCGCCAAGGATCAGATCGAGTACCCGAACGAGGATCCCTTCATTCGGCAAAAATTCGAACAGGAGCTCGCCAAGCGCGGCATTGAGAGTGAAATGCCGCCCGAGTGCTACACCAATCCCGAGTACGAGTGGTCCAAGGCGATGGGAAAACAATAGCGCTTCAGTTTTAGCTCAGCATCGGGAAGATCAGGGAATCCCCGCCGCGTGCGGGGATTCCTGTTATTAGGGTATAAAGCATGGACAAACCGAGGCAAAAGATGCACGACGATATTTACGACCACGACCACCCCGATAATTTCGTAATCCGTGAGGATGAGATTGTCACCGATATCGAGGGACTGGAGATGTTCTCGCTCAAAAGCGTGGGCATCGACATTGGCTCTTCGACGTCGCACTTGATTTTTTCGCTGATCACTTTGCGCCGAGAGGGTGCCTCGCTCTCCGGCAAGTTCAAAGTCACCAATCGGGAGGTGCTGTACCGCTCACCAATCATGCTGACTCCATATCTTTCGGCAACGAAGATCGATACCGACAAGGTCAACGCGTTCATACAAAGCGCGTACAAGGAGGCGGGACTGACGCCCGAGGATGTCGACACCGGCGCGGTGATCATCACTGGCGAGGCGCTGAAAAAGGAAAACGCCCAGCCGATTGTCGAGAACTTCGCGAAGTATTCCGGTAAGTTTATCTGCGCCGCGGCGGGCCACAACCACGAAGCATTGCTGGCGGCCTACGGCTGCGGTGCGGTAGATCTCTCAAAAGGCGAGCATAAGACCGTCCTAAATGTCGACATGGGCGGCGGCACGACGAAATTCTCACTGGTGGAAGACGGGGTGGTAACCCAGACGGCGTCGATTAACGTCGGCGCGCGTCTGATCGCCTTTGACGAAGCGGACAAGATCACGCGCATCGAAGATCCGGGCCGCAAGATGATGCGCGAGCTCGGCTACGAGGTCGAACTCAACCAAACGATCAGCGAAAAGATGAAAGAGGATTTTGGCGCCTACATGGCAAAAATTCTGTTCGAGATGATCGAACAGGGCCCGAGCTCGCCGATGGCAAGGTCGCTGATGGTTACGCCGCCGTTCGTCAATTATCGAGGGTTCGAGCAGGTGCAGCATCTGGTGTTTTCCGGCGGAGTCTCTGAGCATGTCTACGACCGCGATCCCAAAGCTTACGGTGACATCGGTCCCGTGCTTGGCAGAAACATGCACGACTATCTGAAAAAGTTGCCCAGAGACGTGCTACGCGAGCCGGTCGAAGGTATTCGCGCCACTGTGATCGGCGCCGGCGAGTACACGATCCAAGCTAGCGGCAACACGAGCTACGTTTCCAATGAAAAAGCGCTGCCAGTTCATGGCCTGAAAGTCATTCAGGCGCCGATTCGCGACGGCGAGTCGGTGAGCGAAGCCTTGAAACAGTCCCTGCGCAAATTCGACTTGCCGCGCTTCACGTCGGGTCTGGCGCTCTCGCTTTCCGTGAGCGGCGTGCCGGATTATCAATCCGTCCGGCGCATCGCCGAAGGCGTTGCGGAGATTCTCCAGGACGCCGATGATCCCAGCTGCCCGCTTTACCTGACGCTGGACCTCGATATCGCCAAGTCGCTTGGCGGCATGCTCAAGGACGAGTTCAAAATCGCCCGCGATATTATCGCCGTGGATGGCATCGAAGTCGGCGACCTGGACTACATCGATATCGGTGAATGCCTCGGCATCACCGAAGTGATCCCGGTGACGGTCAAGTCGTTGATGTTCCCGACGACGCAACCGGACTAGCTCTTATAGCAAAATTCGAACGACGCGGTTTGATCCGTAAAGCGTCAGGCTCCTTAATGTCTGCGCTTGGGGAGAAGACGATTTTCCACGGGCCGTGCGTATGCCGATCACGCATCGTCGCGGGATAGCTTCGCCGGTCAAGGGCGGCAACGCAGCGGCCCTTCGCTGACAAGACGACTATGGCCGAGTACTACGCGTTGCAAACCGCGCTCTGCTTTTCTATCGCCCACATCCTCGTCCGCCGCGGCCTCGTGCACTCCAATGCGCTCACCGGTTCAGTGATCTCTCTCGGCACCAGTGCGCTCATCTTCTGGTTGCTGCTAATCGCAGCGATACCGCTTTCCGACTTGCTCGATCCCGGTGTCGGTTATTTTATCGCGGGAGGCGTCTTCGCACCGGCAATCGGTCAGACGCTGGGCTACATCGGCATGGAACGGCTCGGCGTCGCCCGCTCTTCGCCAATTGTCAACACGTCGCCGATATTTTCCTCGATGCTCGCCGTGATTTTCCTTGGCGAGGTATGGGTGCCGCAGAACATCGTAGGTACTTGCCTGGTCATTGCCGGCGTCATCGTGCTGTCCTACCGCAAGCCGGCCGATGGCGATTGGCGACTCAAAGACCTGGTTTATCCGGTGCTGGCCGCGCTGGCGTTCGGCATTTCCAGTAATCTTCGGAAAGCTGGTCTGACTGAAGTTCCCCGCCCTCTGCTTGGTGCGGCTGTGACGCTTGCGACGGCGTTCCTGGTCTTGCTCCTGATTGTTCAATTGCGCGGCGGGCGGCAAGCGCTTGTGTGGAATGCCCAAGGCGGCAAGTGGATGGTCGCCGGTGCGCTGGTCAATACCTGCGCGCTTTTGTCGTTTTTCGCGGCCCTTAATGTTGGACCGGTGGTTCGGATAGAGCCCTTGGTGGCATGTAATCCTTTGCTGTCGATTGTCTGGACCGGAATTTTTCTGCGCCATATCGAGCGGCTGACCGGCCGTACGGTCGCGGGCGCTCTCGTTACCGTTGCCGGGACCGTGCTGGTCGTAACTGCGAAATAAAGCAAACTCGTGGACATCTATTTTTCCTTTCAGGCGGCGCTCTGTTTTTCTATCGCCCACATCTTTATCCGGCGCGGTTTGGTCGAGTCAAACGCGATGACCGGATCGTTTATTTCTTTATCGATGACGGCAGCAGTTTTGTGGTTGATGTTTCCGTTTTTCGCCCCCTTTTCGACTCTGTGGACCCCGGTATCGCTGATTTTCGTTGCCGCCGGCATATTCGCCCCTGGGATCGGCCGGACGATGAGCTACGTGGGAATCGAGAAGATCGGCGTGGCGCGTTCGGTGCCCATCGCCAACTGCTCGCCGATCTTCGCTTCGATCTTCGCGGTCATTTTTCTCGCCGAAGTGTGGCTGCCGCAGAATATTGCGGGAACGCTCTTGGTCATTAGCGGCGTCATTGCTTTGTCCTTGTCTAAACCGGCTCAGGGGGAGTGGCGCAAGCTCGACGTAATTTATCCAATGGTTGGCGCCATGGCGTTCGGGGCGTCGGCGATCTTGCGCAAAGCGGGGCTGAACTACGTCACTGTTCCAGTGATGGCGGCGGCCGTCACGGCGGGTTCGGCGGCGATCTTTTCGTTTGCATTGTTGCAGTTTCGCGGCGGCAGGGAGGCGCTGAAATTGACAAGCCGGAGCGCGGCCTGGCTGTTTACCGCGGCGCTGTTCAACACAGCCGCGACGCTCTCGGTGTTTTATGCGCTCAGTCACGGTAAGGTTGTCATCGTCGAGCCTCTCGTAAGCTCTAATCCGGTATTGACCCTCCTGTTCACGTCGATTTTTTTGCGGGACCTCGAAGCGCTCAATTTACGCGTGATTACCGGCGCATTGTTGACGGTCACCGGCACAATACTCGTGGTGACGGCGAAATAACTTGTTTCGCGGGCGCGCGGGGGATATGAATTCATGCAACCAAATACTGGAGGGAGCAATGGTTATGTCCAAGGCGATACAGGCTGAGCGCAGGATGTGGAGCAAGCTGTATAGCTATGACGAGTGGATGGAGGCCCAGGGCATTCCAATTTACCGCGGTTATTATATCGAAGACTTGAGGACCTTGCCGCTCGGCTGGTGGGAGGCGCGGCAGTGCAACTCCGCATTCATCCAACTTGTCGGCCAGGAAGGCGTTACCTCCGCCCGGGTGACTGAGATCCCTCCGGGCAAAACTCTGCCGCCCCTTAAGTTTGCGCTCGACGAGATCGTCTACGTGGTCGACGGGCGGGGACTGACGACGATTTGGGCGGGCGAAAAGCGGCCGAAGAAGACTTTCGAGTGGCAAAAGCACAGCATGTTCTTGCTGCCGCACAACTACACGCACCAGTTCGCCAACATGCAGGGTGACAGAACCGTGAGACTGCTGCACTACAATTACATGCCGTTGACGTTGTCGGGGGTGCGCGACGTGAATTTTCTCTTCGGCAACTCGTACGAAGGCGCCGATATTCAGAACGAGATGGATTTTTACTCAGAAGCGAAGATGATATCGCAGAGCAACCTGGACGAGTCGTGGGGCCGCCGCGCTTACTGGTACGGTAATTTCTTCCCGGACATGCGCGCCTGGGACAAGCTCGATAGCAATGCCCGGCGCGGCGCCGGCGGCAGGAGTGTTTATATTCAGTTTCCCGATTCGGAAATGTCGTGCCATATGTCGGTTTTCGATGCGCGCCTGTATAAGAAAGCTCATCGCCACGGTCCCGGGCGAGTCATCGTCATCCCGGTCGGCGAGGGGTATTCAATCATGTGGGAGGAAGGGAAAGACAAGGTTGTCGTCCCGTGGCATGAAGCGAGCTGCTTCGTGCCGCCGAACAAGTGGTTTCACCAGCATTTCAACGCCGGCGGTGAGCCGGCGCGTTATCTCGCGCTTCATCCGCCGATGCAGTTTCACGGCCACGCCGAGAAGGTCGAAGACCGCGCCAAGGATCAGATCGAGTACGTCAACGAAGACAAGTGGGTCAGGGAAAAGTTCGAAAGCGAGCTCGCAAAACGCGGCCTGACGTCCTTGATGCCGCCGGAGGCCTACACCGATCCCGATTTCGAATGGAACTGGAAGCCATTTATTAAGAGCGCAAAGTAGGGGACTTGGCGATTCGCCGCCCAAAGATCAGCCGCCCGGTTTACACATTCGGCGACGGTTGAAAAAGAGAATTAAAAACATTCTCGCAGGAACGTCCGTGTCTCTTGACCTGCTTGCTAATGGGCGAACCAGCTGTTGATTTCACGACTCTGGCCGACCGGCTGTTTGAAGCCAACCGGTTGTGATCAGTAAGTCATCAACTCAGGCCCGACCCCGACCCCGCACGACCCCGACCCCGCATTCCATGGAGCACGCCGAAGACGTCGACGGCGGCCCTCAGACAGTTTGCGCAGGATTCCAGATCGGTGATGTCGGTCTCGACGACGAACGCTACCGGGCGTGGGGCGGCGTCATGCACACCGTCAAAACCGGCGAAACCGCTTTCGATCATGTTTTCGGCGTCGGTGTGTGGCAATACCGGGCCGCGCATGCCGAGTTTGGCGCGCTCTTCGACAAGTCGATCGCCACGTTCACGGCGCACGTTCAGGCGGTGCTCGAGGCCTATCCGTTTGGCCATTTCAAAACCATCGTCGATGTGGGAGGCGGCAACGGCAGCTTGATGACCGCGATCTTGCAAGCCCATTCGTCGGTGCGCGGCGTGATTGTCGATCTGCGTGGCCGAGCAAACCAGGCGGCGCATTGCCACGGCCGGCCTGACCGACCGTGGCGACGTGATCGGCGGCGATGCCTTTCAAGATCTGCCCGCGGGCGCCGACGGTTATATTCTCTCGACCGTGATTCACGATTGGGACGTCG
>DATBMR010000004.1:0-29736 GCA_036554745.1 Binatia bacterium | reverse complement strand
TTCACTACTGCAAACGAAACGGCATGAACGTCCAATATCTGGTCGAGCCGGAAGCTAATCACTACACCATGGCGGAGCATTTGCTCGACGACACCCGTCCGCTCACGCGAGCAATGATCCAACAGCTCGGCGTATAGAAGTGGCCGTCTTGAGGCAAAGCGTTCATGCCGACAGTGAATCTGCCGACCGGCGTCGACCTCTACTACGAAACTCACGGCTCAGGCGAACCGCTCGTGTTGATTCCGTCGACGGCGTTCTCCGGCGAAGTGTGGAAGCCGTATCAGCTGCCGGAATTGTCGAAGTCGCTCCGCCTCATCATTCACGACCCGCGGGGAACGCCGCGCTCGCCGGCGACCCAGCAGGTTTACACCATAACGCAAATGGCCAACGACGTGGTCGCGCTGTTGGACCATCTCGATGTTCCGGCAGCGCACGTGCTCGGCCATTCTATGGGAGGGCGCATCGCCCTGGAGATGACGCTCAATTTTCCCGGACGAGTGAAAAGCCTCATCGTGGCAGCGAGCGGCTCCGGCCAAGTGCCGCGGCCCGGGGCGGACTGCGTGCCGGGATTACCGCACTGGTTGGTGATCGGTCTGGTCGAGAAAGGCTTCGAAAAGTTCCTGCGCAACGAGTACTGTGAATCAGACGCCTTTTTCACGGCAGACTTTCGCCAGCGCCATCCCGAGCGGGTCGAAGAATTCTTTCATCTGGCCAGAGCGACGCACGCCGAACTAGCCGAATACATTCACCTGAGCATCGCGCGCCATAACTGGGAGGCGACCCACCGACTCGATGATGTACGGTGTCCGACGCTCGTTCTGATCGGCAACCACGATCGTGCCCGCAGTAATCATCTCGTTCAGGCTGAAGCCTTGACCAAGAGAATTCCCGGAGCCGAGCTTAAGATACTCGACGGCCAATCCCACGGCTTTTTCTGGCAAACGCCGGAAGAGACCAATCGAATTATTCTCGATTGGGTTCTGCGGCATACCGGAGGTTGATCGACCCTCGGATAGATCTTCTCATTGGACCTTCAGTCACTCCGGATGGTTGATCATAACCCGTCACTCGGCACTCCGATGGTTCAGACCCCGTCGGTCGTTTTAGACCGCCGAAAAACCTATTTGCAGGCTCCTCAAAAATACTCAGAGGCGAATGAAAGGCGAAGGCTGATACAGAGGGAGATGAACTATCCCAACCTGCTCAGAGCGAGGCCATCGACCGCAACCAACATATCCCCGCGCAGCTGCTAAACGACCGAGGCTTCGTAGCCGCCGTCGCCCTTTTGTTCCGCTGGGAAAAGGTCCCACGATTCGATCCATCGCCTGGTCTGCTCGAAGACAGCTTGTGGATAAGGCTCGAAGACGATGCGTTCGCCGGGGCCAAAGCGGCGGATATCGACCAGCGCGTGATAGCGCTCGGGGAGTTCTCTCAAAAAATAATGCTTGTATGCTTCCGGTTCCATGTCGATGTCGTGCTGCGCGCGACGCAACGCTTCGAAGTATCGCTCGACCTGATCAAGATCGGCGCTCTGCGCAATGATATGGCCGATCATGAAAGTCGAATCAACGATCTTTTTGAAACCCAGCTGCTCGGCGACATAGAACGGCGCGCCGAACAGGCTTGCCGCAACGACCTGGCGATCGACCAGTAGCGCCAAACGGTCGAGCAATAGGCCGCCGAAGTGGAGTTTGATCTGATCGCGTCGCAGGAACGATTCAAGGCTCTGCAAGGTCGAATAATGACTGCCGGAATGATAGCCCACCGTCACTGGCATGTTGGCCAGATCCTCCGGCTTTTGGATCCGCGAGTCGGGCGCCACGAAAATTCCTGACGGCGAGACCGAGTAAGCGCGGCCCCACATTTTGCCATGACCGGCGGCCGCTGCCATGTTGACCGTCCAGTGACAGGCCGCGCTCAGGTCGCAGTTGCGTCCGTCTGCGATCGATTCGAAGGCGCCGCGCTGGATGTCCTCGGGAGCTGACTCTACGGTCTCTACGTCCGCAGCCCACGTCACGATCGGCTTGACAAGAAATTCGTAATCAAGTCCCGCATCTTTGAAGTAACCCTTTTCCTCCGCCACCCACTCCTGTAATCGCCCGTGCGATTGAATGCGGAATTTGCCCATAGCATCCCCTCCTGGTTCAGGGTTTTTTCGCAATCGACGGAGCTGAGGCCTGTTTTTACGCCTGGAAGCAATTACAATCAAGCCAGGAGCGGCTCGGTTGGAGCGGCCCGCTAATTTCACGGCCAGAAAGATTCCTCGCTTGGCTCGGCGCAACCAAGTGAGCGCTCTAACGGACAAACACCGAGCGCCAAAGTCAGTCGATTTTGTCTCTCTAGCGGGTCATGAAAAAACGGATTGCAGCTGCTCAAAAGACTGAGGTGAGGAGCGCCGGAACTCGACGAGCGCAAGCGTACTTCTCGAGTACGAGGTTGTCGCGAGACGATTGAACGCAACGATAGATATGAGTCTTTTCACCCGCCTGTAGGTGGACAGCAGCTTCCCTCTACGCTAAAAGGTCTCCCTGGAGAAAAAAGCGATGCCTTACTGCTATCCGCCCGATCCGAATACACGGAGACCCAAGACACACTTGCCGCCGAAATCCTGTGATACCCACTTCCATGTTTTCGGACCTCCCGAGTCATTTCCCTTTGTTGCAACACACGAATATACGCCGCCGGCAGCGCCGCTCGAACATTATCTGAAAATGATCGCGGTGATCGGTATCGAGCGCGCGGTGGTGGTCCAGCCGAGCGTGCACGGCCTGGATAACGCCGCCACGCTCGCTGCCATCAGGAACTCCAACGGCAATTTCCGCGGCGTCGCGCGTATCGACGACAAGACACCAAAGGATGAGCTGAAGCGGCTGCATGAAGCGGGCATCCGGGGCGTGCGTTTCAATGTGCTCGATCGCCCACGCGGCAATGTCAAGCTCGACGTGCTGGATCGCTGCGTAGAGAACGTCGCGGTTCTCGGCTGGTCAGTCGACCTGCATATCGACATGAAGAATTTGATCGCTCAGGAAAAGCGCATCCGCACCATGCCGGTTCCGGTCGTCATTGATCATATGGCACGGGTCAAGCCGGCCGAGGGACCCGACCAGCCGGGATTTCAGTTACTGCTCGAGCTAATGAAACTCGACCATGTCTGGGTCAAAGTCAGCGGCGCCGACAAGATTTGCAACACGCGGGTGCATTCGTATTACGGTCTGCCGTTTGTCGAAGTCATCCCTTATGCGCGCGCCGTAGTCGCTGCCGCCGCTCATCGGGTGCTTTGGGGAACTGACTGGCCGCATTCGAATACGTTCGCCCCCGGTTTGACGCCCAACGACGGTGACTTGATCGATCTGCTCGCCGAGTTTGCCCCTGAGCAAGCGGCCAGAACGAAAATCCTTGTCGATAATCCAGCGGCGTTATACGGTTTCGAATAGTTGAAAATAGCTCGAAACCTACGCGGATGGTCAAGATGGCTGACAGATTGAAAAGCAGATCCTTGGAGAAGCAAACTACCGACGCAGGCTTGTTACTGTTTGTTTCACGACTGCTACGACTTAGAGTTATGTTTGCCACGCTTCTGTTCGCCATCGCCAGCGCGCTGTTGCCCGGTGCGCCGGCAGCGGCGTCGGATCGCATCCGCATCGCAGTGTCGAACCCAAACATGCCGAACTTGACCGCCGCCGTGGCGCAAAAACATGGATTTTTCAAGGGCGAAAATCTCGACGCCGAGATCATTCGAATGAATCCCAACGTAGCGGTCACGGCGCTGGCCACCGGCGACGTCGACTATTGCCAGCTCTTCGGCGCGGTGGTTGGCGGCGCCATGGCCGGGCTGCCGGTAAGGATCGTCGCCGGCTATCTCGATAACTGGCCAATGACGCTGATCGCCCAGCCTGAGATCAATGCACTCAACGATCTCAGAGGCAAAACTCTGGGGATTAGTAGTTTCGGCGCAACGCCCGATGTCGCTGCGCGTCTGATGATCAAGCAAGCCGGTATTGATCCGGAGAAAGAGATCAAAATTCTCGCTCTCGGATCGGACGCCGCCCGGCTCACCGCCCTCAAGCAACGCGTTGTCGACGTCGTGGTGATTTCACCTCCGGCCGATACGCAGATGGAAAAGCAGGGCTATAAAATCCTCGCGAGGGCTTACGAGCTTTTCAGTTTCCCCTATCTCGGTCTCGGCACCCATACACGAAAAATCAAAGACAGACCGGACGAAGTCCGCCGCGTGATTAAGGCCACCATCCGCGCCAATCGCTTCATCCGAGATCACCGCGCCGAGGCCGTGAAAACGCTGATGGACTGGGGCAAGGTAGAACGCGAGTTCGCCTATGCGTCCTATGACGCCCTACGCAATCTGTTCAACGCCGACGGCGGAGTGCCGGAAGATGGACTTAAACTGGTCATCGAACAGACCCGGCGAACCAATAAAGTCACCCGTGAAGTAGCGCCGAACGAAGTCGTCGACCTGAGTTTTCTTCGCGCGGTTCAGGCGGAGCTCGGCATCAAGGCGCGCTAGAGGCGCATTTTCCAGTTCTCAACAATGGATTACGTTGCTGGCGTTATTCGACTTTTGTGTCATTCTGAGGAGCGCTGAGCGACGAAGAATCCGGCCTAGCAGGTTGCTGAAAAACTCTTTCAGAGTCCTTCGACAGGCTCAGGACGAACGGACCAGAGCTTGAATTGCCTGAAGAAAATCCGTGCATGCTGAGCTTGTCGAAGCATTCGCAACCGTTTTTCATCAACCTGCTAGATCCTTCGCGATGCTCAGGATGACATAGTGCGGCTCCGACTCTATCGATGGCATCGAAGAGCTACTTTGTTTACATCATGACCAACCGATCAAAACACTTTATGTTGGCGTAACAAACAATCTAGAACGCCGCGTGCATCAGCATAAGCTGAAGGAAATCCCAGGCTTCACGGCCAAGTACAACATTACGCGCCTCGTCTACTACGAAGAAACGGGTGATGTTTTAGCAGCGATCGAAAGAGAGAAAACAATCAAAGGTGGCTTCGAGCGAAGAAGATCGCTCTGATCGAGTCAGTTAATCCAACTTGGCAGGACTTAAGCGCAATATAGACCTTCAAATATTTTTTATCTGAAAGCGAAACGCCACCATGATCATCGACTGGCACGCCCATGTCTATCCTCCCGAATTGGCCAAGCAGCGCCGTTGGGGCGATACCACACCCCTGACCATCGAGAACCTCCTGGAAGCCCATGAGAAGTCCGGCATCGATCGCTGCGTGGTCAGCAACACGATCCATTATCTCAAGGACAAGACCGATCAGGAGTCGTTGGCGTTCTTGCAGCGCTGGAACGAGTATGCGGCGGAGATCCAGCAAAAATACCCGGACCGAATCATCGTTTTCGCCAGCACGCTGCCGTGCGGCGGAGCACCATTCATGAAGGAACTGGAACGGGCGCTTGTCGAGTACAGCCTGCAGGGCGTGCTCATCAATTCGAGCCACCAACACGCCTACCCCGATGACGATAAAGCGAAGCCGTTTTTCGAATTGATCGAGAGCTTGAACGTACCCGTCATGATGCATGCGCCGTCGGTCGGCTATGGCGAGGAACGCATGCGTGAATATCGGCTAGCATCGAGCGTCGGCCGCCCGTTCGACGAATGTTTGAGCATCGCCCGGTTGATCGTGCGCGGCGTTTTCGAGCGCTTTCGCAACATCAAATTCGTCGGCTGCCACCTCGGTGGCGGCATCTGCGACGTCATCGGCCGCATGGACTACGCTTACGAGCTCGGCGATCTGGCTTCTGGTCTTGGCCCCTACGAACCTTTGCTCATCACCAAGCGTCCCAGCGAATACTTGAAAACTTTGTACATGGATACCGTTGCTTACCACTCGCCGGCGATCATGTGCGCCTGTCAGACGGTGGGCGCCAAGCGCCTGCTTTTCGGCAGCGATGCGCCGCCGCTGCTGCCGCTACTCCCGCGCGCCAAAAGAATTATCGAGGAGTTGCCGATCAGCGCAGCCGAGCGCGAAGATATCTTTGCCAACAACGCGCTGAAACTGCTTCGGCGCGACTAAAAATTTGGGCATGTGGCGCTCCAGCAGCAATCGACGAACCGGGGAAACAACACTCAGGTGCAATCGGAAGACAACGGCGTGCATCGGCGAGCTAGTGAGCCTCCAAAACGAGCGCCGCAAGATCGGCTGAGTTTTACTTGCTATCCCTCAAGGAAGCCGACAACCGCCGCGGGCAACGCTGGGCGTCAACGGCAAGCCGGCACGCGGTACCGAAAGTGACGAGTTACATGCCGCTCAGAGATCCGATCGTGGCGTGACCCGGCCGTCCCCGATCGCGTGACGGGCGGCCTCGGCATGATATCGCCGATTGGCCGTTAACAGCGCAGCGGCAGCGGTGGCGCAAACCGCACCGCACAGGGCGAAGGTCCAATCGATGCCGATGATGGCCGCCGCCGTGCCGATGATCACGCTCCCCAGCGACCACAAGCCGCGGTCCATAAAGAACAAGCTCAACACCCGGCCGAGCAAATGCGGCGGCGTCGCGGTCTGGATTGCCGTATTCGACAGGGCACGGCCGGCGATCTGAGAAAACCCCACCATCGCCAAGAAAAAAAACGACAGGAGAAAGTCATGAGAAAACGCGAACAGCGTAAGAAACAACGCAAAGCCCATGGCGCAATAGCATACCGATGTGACACCGACCCGCAGTTTGTTAACGGAGGCGAGTGTTAGCGCCGCTATCGTCGCGCCGACTCCCGGGGCGGACATGAGCAGGCCGAATCCCGACGCACCAACGTGCAACACATTGGTGGCCAAGATCGGTACGAAGCGGTTGTAAGGAGCGCACAAGGTGGCGATCACATAGGACAGTCCCACGATGTAGAGCAACCGACGATTGCCGAGCAAATAGTCAAATCCCTCTTTCACATCGGCCCAGATCCCCTGTTGGTCGCGCCGTTTCTCCCAAGCCGGAAGTTCCATCAAATAAAGATTGAACAACAGAAATACGAAACTGATCGCGTTGACCAGAAAACAGCCGGCGATGCCGATCGTCGCGATGATCATGCCACCCAGCGATGGCCCGAGAATTTTTGAAAAATTAAATACCGACGATTGTAAGCCGATGGCATTGAGCAATTCATCTTTGGGCACCAGGCTATTGACCAGCGACTGGCGCGCCGTCTGGTTGATCGTGTTAACGACGCCGAGAAAGAACGCCAGTAAGGCGATGTGCCAAAGCTGAATCACTTCAAACTGCACGGCGAGCCAATAAATAAAAGCTTGAATCATGGCTGCCGTCTGAGTGATCATCAAGACGCGCCGACGGTCGAACCGGTCGGCAATCGCACCGCCCAGCGCGCCGACCAATAGTCGCGGCGCGGTGTCGAAAAAAGCTACCACACCGATGGCGACCGGCGATTTGGAAACATGCCAGACGAGCCAGCTCTGCGCGACGTTCTGCATGAAGTCGCCTGAGCTGGAGATGAGCGCACCTTCCAGCAACAGACGGAAATTGCGGTGTCTGAGGGAACGCAGCGTTCGGAGATTGCGGAGGCTTGGCATGGCGTGCGACGATGTTGCGATTTTTATCTTACGCGACCGGGCGGTCATTTAAAACCCGCTACCAGATCCGGTTGAACGTTTCACCGCGAAGCGCGCGAAGGACACGAAGGTTCGGAGTTATTGGAGTTTTAGTCGTAACGTTGGTGCGCTTTCGCGTCTTCGTGGCGAAAAATGGCCGTCTCTTCTATGGTTGCGACTCTGCGCGCCTGCACGGAATACGAACATGACTGAAGCGAAGGGATATGGCGAGCTCACAGCCTATCAATGGCGTGTGCTTGTTTGCGCTAGCCTGGGCTGGGCGCTCGACATCATGGACGGCTATCTCTACGCTATTGTTCTCTTTCCCGCCATGACCGAGCTGTTGGGCACAACCGAAAGCGCCGCCATCGGCTGGTACGGCGGCATCGTTCTGAGCATCTTCATGATCGGTTGGGCATTGGGCGGTCTCATCTTCGGTCCGTTCGCCGATCGCTACGGCCGCGCCAAGACCATGGCGCTCACCATTTTGCTGTACGCCGGGTTCACGGGTCTGTGCGGACTGGCGAATAACTGGCAAGAACTGGCGTTCTACCGCTTTATCACCGGCCTCGGCATCGGCGGCGAATGGGCAGCCGGCGCGGCGCTAATCGCTGAAACTTGGCCGGAAAAATCCCGCGCCAAAGCCGCCGGGATCATGCAGGCTTCTGGCGGGATCGGTTTCTTTCTGGCTTCGCTGCTTTATTTTTCGATCGGATCCTACGGGTGGCGCTGGGTATTCGCGTTTGGCGTGCTACCGGCGATCGTCGCTTTTTACATTCGCCGTTCGCTCGAAGAGCCGGAGCGCTGGGTGCAGGCAAAGAGCGCCAACCATCCCTACTCGCGTCTATTTAAACGTCCTTTGCGGCGCGACGTCATCGTCGGCGCAGCTCTGGTCGTCATCGCCACGTTTGGATACCAGGGCGCGATTCAATGGGTGCCGAGCTGGGTGAGCGCGATGCTGCGGGCACAAGGGGCTCAAGGGGCGATTTCCCAGGTCAGTCTGATCACTGCGGTGCTCAACTTCGGCGGGATGGTCGGCTGCCTCTGCTTTCCTTTCTTCGCCGATCGCTGGAGCAGAAGGAACGCGCTATGTTTCTATTTCTCCGGCGCGCTCCTGTTCGTGCCGACGACTTTTTTCCTGGCGACAAGTTTCAGCCAAGCCCTCTTCATTTCACCGCTCATGGGATTCTTTGCCGCTGGAGTCTTCACCGGCTTTGCGATTTATTTCCCCGAGCTTTTTCCGACCGCAATCCGAGCGACGGCCCAGGGATTTTGTTACAACTTTGCGCGATTCTTTTCCGCCGTCGCGCCGTTCGTTGCCGGAGCATTGATTTCCGCGCACGGTGCGTTTGCGCCGGCGATTGCGACTGTCAGCTGTATCTATCTTTTCGGCTTGATCGTGCTGCTGTTTGCCCGAGAGACCAAAGGTCAAGCACTGCCGGATTAGAATTCGCTGGAATAATGGAGTAATGGAGTGTGGAGATCTGGAGGCAATTCTCCCGTACTCCAACACTCCAACTTCTTTTCGAAGGGAGCCGTCCTATGTTTTCCATGCCGATCATTAATCTGCGGGCAGAAGGCCGCAAGCTGGCCGACAGCGGGCGGCGCGTCAGCGTTCTATGGCAACATGCCGATACTTTGGTGTTTCTCGCGCGCGGGCGTGAATATCGCAGTGAATTTCACATCAATCCGAGCGACGAGACCATGCAAATGATCAAGGGAGAGATGCGCCTGCACTATCGTACGGCATCGGGCAAGGAAGAAGTCGCGACGATCGCCGAAGGCTCGATCATCTACACGCCCGCCGGCACGCCGCATTCGCCGCGTTTCGCGCCCGATGCCTTTGCGCTGATCTCCGAGCGCAAACGCCGTGCCGGCGAGCTCGACCGCTTTCAATGGTTCTGTCTTAAGTGCGACTCACTCTTGCACGAAGAGAGCTTTATCGTGGAAGACTACGCCCTCGACCCGGTATCCAAGGCGTACAAACGATTCTTCGATACGGAAGAATTCCGCACGTGCAAAGGCTGCTTAGAAGTGATGCCGGTGCCGGACCAACTCTAAGACGTGTTCGTGTTCGTGCTCTCGCCGGAACATCCAGGTTGAACTGTTGAACCTTGAAGCGGCAAGTCTCGGGGCAGTCTGCTGTTCTTTCGAGCGATTTGCACCGAGGCAGCGGTTGAACGACTTGCATGCTTTGAATGGTCTAGATGTTCAATTCCTTCGACCGATCATAGGGATGGCGCCCGCCCACCGCCGCCCCTTCGCGTGGAAAAATCTTATCGATGGTCGCCAATTCTTGTGCCGTGAGTCGGATGTCCGCCGCCGCGGCGTTGGCTTCCAAATGCTCGATCCTGTAAGTTCCCGGGATCGGCACAAAGAAAGCACCCTGGTGAAGAATCCAGGCGAGAGCAAGCTGGGCAACCGTGCATTTCCTGGCATCGGCGACCGCCTGAAACCGCTCTAACAACGCCACGTTTTGCTGAAAATTCTCTTCATGAAAACGCGGCCCGCGCCGTTTTGCTTCCTTTTCACCGACATCTGAAAAATCTTTGAACGCTCCGCCAAAAAATCCGCGCCCAAGGGCATAGTACGCTACGTAACCGATGCCGAGCTCGCGCACCGCCGGGATCGTGTTGGTTTCGTAGTCGCGCGTCCATAGCGAATATTCGCTCTGCACCGCGGTGACCGGGTGAACGGCGGCGGCGCGGCGCAGTGTTTGCGCACCCGCTTCGCTCAAGCCGATGTGCCGAACTTTTCCCTGCTCCACAAGTCGCGCCATGGCTCCGACCGTGTCTTCGATTGGTACTTTCGGATCGACCCGGTGGAGATAATAGAGATCGATGTAATCCGTCGCGAGGCGGCGCAGTGAATTCTCACAGGCCCAGGACACGTATTCGGGCCGCCCCTCCACCTCTCTTCCGTCGGCCCAGGGTTGGCCGCGCAGGTTACCGAACTTGGTCGTGAGTACGACGCCGCCGCGCCGGCCTTTGAGCGCCTTGGCCAGCAGTTCTTCGTTGTTGCCGTTGTTATGATCGGCGGTGTCGATGAAGTTGATGCCGAGATCGATGGCACGGTGCAAAACGGCGATAGCTCTCTGCTCGTCGGGCTCACTTAGTTTGCCCTGAAATGGCGGGCAGCCGTAACCGATCGCCGAAACTTGCAGGCGCTCTTGGCCGAGAGAACGGTAGTGCATGAACGGACTCCCTTCTTCCGCGCGATCATGATCCGAAAAATCCTTCCGGCGCAAGTTGCATCTCCAAAATAAAATGGCTAACAATCGCGCCAACGATTGAACCGGAAGGGAGCACCAATGATAAAGCGATTCTCATCCTGGATTATTGTCGCCGGACTGGGATTTTTCTGGCTCGCAGCGGGAGCCTCCGCACAGCAACCTTTCTACAAAGGCAAGACCGTGCGCATTATTGTCGGCGGCTCGGCCGGCGGCGGCTACGACACCTACACGCGCACGATCGCGCGTCACTTGAGCAAGCATGTCCCAGGCAATCCGACTTTCTTGGTCGAAAATATGACCGGCGCCGGCAGCGTCATCGCAGCGAACCATGTTTACAAAGTCGCCCGACCCGACGGTCTCACCATGTGCCACTTCATCGGCGGCATCATTCTTCAACAGGTCCTGGGAAAACCTGGCATCGAATTCGATGCACGTAGATTTCTTTATGTCGGAGCGCCGGCCCAAGACACCACTTCGGTCGGCGTCACCAAAGCGAGCGGGGTGACCAGCATAGAGCAATGGCTGGTTGCCAAGACGCCAGTCAAGTTCGGCGGTATCGGACCGGGCACTGCTACAGATGATCTCGCGAAAGTGTTACGCGACATCCTGGGTCTGCCTATTCAGCTGGTTAGCGGATACAAGGGCACTGCCGATATCCGCCTCGCCGTGCAAAGCGGAGAAATGCAAGGGGTCGTGAATTCTTGGGAATCGTTCAAATCGACGTGGTCCAAAGAGGTCGAAACTGGTGCGATCAACATTATCTTGGTTGGAACTCCAAAGCGTCATCCGGAAATTCCCAATGTCCCGGCCATCAGCGAGTTCGTGAAAACCGACGAAGCAAAAAAGCTGATCCAAGTAGCGGTCTACGACTATAGCGCCACCGCTCGCCCCTATGTGTTTCCACCCAATACGCCCACAGATCGCGTTCAGATCATGCGTAAAGGGCTAGCCGATACTCTCAAGGACCCTGAGTTTCTCGCGGATGCCAAGAAGGCGCGCCTCGATCTCAATCCATTGGCAGGTGACGAGCTGCAGACGGCGGTCGAGCGAACTTTCAAGTTGGACAAGCCGCTGGTCGCCAAATTGAAGGAGATACTCAAATAGCAGCGGAGAGAAACCATCACGGCGAGTCGGAGTACGCCAAGGAAAGAGGCTTAATCATGCCCCACCGCAAAAGTTCGCGGTTCTCCGGAAACCAAGAAAGAAGCAAATCAACCTTTTCTCTCATTCGCGGCGCGAGCGGGCGAAAGTTTACGCTCTTGGCGTTGCATGGGGTTGACACTCTCGTAGCTACTTCAGCAGATAACCGAACTGGTCCCGGGCTTTGCGTACGATATCTTGGCTCGGCGCGTTCACCTTGGGAAACTTGTCTCTCCATTCGTACGGCCGCGTCGCGTCGATGACCATGCGCGAGTTGGTAAAGTCCCGCACTTTTCGCTGCTCGGGCGTGAGCCGCGGATCGGCCGGCGTGCTGCGCATACGGCGCAAAATATCCACCGAGGTTGCCGGGTCGTAGCGCGATAGCATGGCCCACATCAGTTGGTCGAGGTTCGATACGTCGATATCGTCATCGACGACGATCACCATCTTGCAGCCATAAACGCTCGCGCCGCAGCTCGCCGCCAGCACGCCGACTTGTTTGGCATGGCCCGCATAGCGCTGTCTGATCGCGAGCGCGATCAGCATGCGTGACGCGCCGATCTCGTGGGACCACACTTGCGCCACGTCCGGGACGCCGGCGCTGTGAAGTTGCTGCTTGAGCATGGCCGAGCGCATGATCGCGCGATAGCGCGCCATCTCGTCGGAGCCGCCGCCGATCGGCGGCACACCAAGGATAATCGGATCGTTGCGGTGATAAATCGCTTCAATCTCGAGCACCGGCTGCGCGCTCTCATCCGAGGCGTAATACCCCGTCCACTCGCCGAACGGGCCTTCAAACTTGCGGTTGTCGTTGTTCAAAAACCCTTCGAAAACTATCTCCGAATGAGCCGGAAACGGCAGGCCGGTGATTTTTCCGCGCACGCACTCCACCGGTTCTCCACGCATGCCGCCGACAATGTCGTATTCGCATAGTCCGTACGGTTGCTCGGTGCCGGCCATGAAGAAAAACAGCGGGTCGCCACCGATCACCAGAGCGAGCGGCATCTTTTCGCCACGTTTGAAATATTTCTCTCGGTGCATGTAGCCATGCTTGCCGGGCACCATGAGCAGGCTGACGCTCTTGGAGTCTTGAATCATGGCGCGGTAGCAGCCGGCGTTCACCCATTTTTCGTCGGGATCCATAGTGACCGAATAGCACCCGGTGCCGATGTAGCGCCCGCCATCGTTCACGTGCCAAACCGGGGTAGGAAATTTCAGGATGTCGATCGCATCACCCTGGAGAACGTTTTCAAACACCGGTCCGTTGTCAACGATCACCGGGGGAATATATTTGGGCTCTTTCTGGTAGTGCGCGAAATAGGCGTCGCTCAATTCCTGCTTGGTCAATCCCTGAGGAAAACCGAGCGTCATCGCACGCCGCTTACCGGCAAAACAATTGATGAGCAGGCGAAATCCCTTGGGGCAGCCTGGGACTTCATCGAACAGCACTGCCGGTCCGTCGTCGGGCGGCACCACAACATCGGTCGCCATGCCGATCTCTTCCTGCCAAGAGGCGCCGAGGACGGTTTTGACCTCACCGAGCTTATCGGCCTCACGTATCCACTGTCGCAAATCGGTAAAAGCGATTTCGGGTTGAATCTTCGAGCTATCGAACATGTTCGCTCCTTACAGAAGAGTGTTGAGTCCAGCCGTCTCCTCCGGAGTTATCTCCAAGGCTAGCACATTGGGTAGGATCAATGAAATTGCCTTTGGTCTCAGAAAAACCCTGGTAAAAAATCTCAAGGAGCGCCGACGCTACGGCTCATGGGATGTCGAAAGGTCAGCGTTTGAAGTCTCCGCATCGTAGCTAGGACAACCTTGGCGCGTTACGATCTGCCGAGTCTGGCGATAAAAAGAAAAATACGGCCGCTTCCGCTCCGAATCACAATGAAGTGAAGGGAACAGTTTGAGGTTGTCTTCCCAGCAAGAATATCGGCGTTAGCGCCACGCGGAAACTATGGAACAAACAAGCTGTCGATAATCCCCAACGCGTTTTTGTCGAAAATGCCAAGCTCCGTGGCCTCGCGCAGGTAGCGCTTTTCTACCTCGAGATTTGTTTTGTCAGGCCAAGAGAAGTCGGGCGGCAGCAGAAATTGTCTGGTGCGCGGCCAGCCCAGTTTCAACTCTTCGGCGCCCTCAAGTCCGAAAAACTTCTTGGCGTGCTTGCGGAAATGCGCTTCATCCTGCTGCACGCCTGCAATCGTGTCCCGCCAGGCGGCGCGCAGTTTTGCGATTAGTTCCTTATTCTTGGTCGCCCAAGTATCGAGCGCACCGACCCAGCCGAGCGTCTTCACTTTGGTATCGAGCAGCCGGTTCATGTCATCGCGCGTTTGCGTGAGTACCCGATATCGGCCAGTTGCCAGAAGTTTGGAAACATGGGCTTCCCAACTGAATGCCGCCTCAACCTCGCCCCGTTCCAACACGGCGCTGATGCCGGCGGCGCCCAGTTTCTTGAGCTGATAAAATTTTTCTATGTCCACGCCCTGCTTTTTCATGATGTAATCGAGATTGTTGTATGCGGACGTCACCTCCGGGGGCACCGCGACGGGTTTGCCTTTAAGGTCCATGAGATTTTTGTAGGGAGAGTCTTTGCGCACCAGCACGGCATTGTGGGGTGTCATATACGGGTAGATAAGCCTGAGCGGAATACCGCGCAGATTTGCCCGGACGGCGGATTCCGACGTGGAAAGCCCCACGGGGATGGTTCCCATCGCAACCAGGCGCTCGACCTCCGCGACTCCCGACCAACGCGGCTTGACCACAAAGCCATGTTTGCGGTCGAGGCCTTTGTCGAGAAGATACTGGCCGCCCAAGCCAAAAACGCCGTCCGACGGGAGTCCGACTTCAATGTTCGGCAACTCCGCAGACCAACTTTTCGCAACCGTCGGCGACAAAAACAATGCTGCTAGAGCTAACCCGATCAGAGTTCGCTTCAGCGCGGACACGGGGTTCATGATGGCACCTCCTTCTCCAATAGTTTCAATACTGTGTGCAGCAAGGTTTTTTTGAATTGAATGAACTTCGGATCGTCGACGTCCCGCTCTTCCGGTGTGAGCGGGTTTGCGAGAATATCGACGATGCGCGCCGGGCGCGCGCGCAAGATTACGATCCGATCGCCCATGTAAGCGGCCTCTTCGACGTCGTGCGTCACGAGCACCGTGGTTTGTTTCAAGCGCTCGCAGATCTGCAAAGTCTCCTGACGCAGCCGGCGCGCCGTCAATTGATCGAGCTTGCTGAATGGCTCGTCCATCAACAGGACTTGCGGCTCGATGACCAAGCCGCGCGCCAGCCCGACCCGCTGGCGCATGCCACCGGAAAGGTAAAGCGGATACTGGCCGCGGAAGTCCGCCAGGCCGACTAGTTCGAGATATTTGTTCAAGCGCCCGGGCCATTCGGATGGCGGAATTTTCATTCCCCTCAGCGCAAACGTCAGGTTGTCCTCCACTCGCTTCCAGCTCAGCAAGCGCGGATCTTGAAACACGTAACCAAGCCTAGGTATGGAGTTGCGCGACGTTTCACCGCCGGCGATGATCTCTACTCGCCCACCATCGAGACGTTCGAGGCCAGAGATGGCGTTGAGCAAAGTGGATTTCCCACAACCCGAAGGCCCAAGCAGGCAGGTGATGCCGAACTCCTGAGTGTCAAAAGAGACGCTGTCAAGCACGAGCATGTTGGAACCGTCTTCGCGCGGAAAATATTTCACCGCATTTTCGACGTGCACGTACGCCACTAGCGCCTCCACGCCTGAATTTTTGGGCGCCACCGGGTAACCCGGCTTTCCAGCCAGCCGATCAAGCCGAATTCGATAATGATCATGACGATTAAAAACGTGATCGCCCACGCCAGCACCGCCTTCATGGAAAAGGTATTGAAGCCGCGCACGACCTGGTAGCCCACGCCGTTGCTAAAGCCAAACATCTCCACAACGACGACGACCTTCCATGCCAGTCCCAGACCGTAACGAATGGCGGCGAGGATATGCGAGATCAGTTGCGGCAGAATGACGTCGACAACTTTGGACCAAGGAGTGGCATGGAACGCCGTGCTCATGTCGATCAAATCCTTATCGATCGACTTGGTCCCCTGCCAAAGGCTGATCGCCAGCATGGGGCAAATGGTGATCGACACAGCGGCGTAGGCGCTGGTTTCGTTCAAGCCAAAAAACATGATCGCCAGCACCGCCCAGATCAATCCGGGCATCGTCAATCCGAGAATCACCGGCGGCTCGAAAAAATGCTCGAGCGGCTTGATCGTGCCCATGAGAATACCAAGTGGAATACTCACGAGCATAGCGATCAGGAAACCGACGCCGACGCGCCGCAGGGTAGCGCCCATTTCCGAAAAGAAGTCGCCGTCGGCGATGATGGCGGCAACCTCGGTGAGGGTTTCAACCGGATGCGGCACCAAGGTGGAGGGAAAGAAAAAAGTCATGGCCCACCAGACCAGAATCATGAATAGGATCGAGCCGATGCGTAAGGCTGCCGCCTGAGCGAATTCCCGGCCTGGCGTCGCTTGGCTAGCCGCCGGCAACGTCGTCTGCCCGCCCGCCAGCACAGTGCCTTCGGAAGGAAGCGGAAGGACTTTGTCCTCCGGGACCATAATTGCCGCGAATGTATTGCGTAGCCGTCTTCGAGTCAACATAAGTGTCGGTGCTTCCGCCCGCGCAGTGACTCGACTGCTGTTGGCTGGTCCAATTTGACAAAATGCTTACTGAATTGTCATTCCGGGTGCTTCGGCGCGACTCGAACAGATTCCGCGAGCAATCCTATGTAGGATTCAACGCTTCGCCCCCCGAATCTTCCGGGCCATCGGACGCAGCACCCGCCGTTGGATTCATCCGGCAAGACGTTGTACAACTGGTTTCATAACGAACGGTGACGAGGAGTGCTCATGATTGTCGATGCCGACGCTCACGTGGTTGAAACTGAACACACATGGGACTTTATGGATGCTGCCGAGAAGAGGTACCGCCCGCAGCTTTTTAGCTCCAACGACAATCAGAACATGCAGTACTGGTTCGTCGAGGGGAAAGCGGTCGGGTTTCGCCCGCCGACCTTGACTGAACAGGAGCTGATCGCGCTCTCCAAGGAAACTGGACGCGAGCTCAAGACGGCTCCCGAAGCCCGCGAGTTGCGCGACGTCGAGTTGCGCTTGAGGCACATGGACAAGCTCGGCATCGACGTGCAGGTCCTGTTCAATACCATGTGGATCGCGCGCGTCGCCGACAAAGCCGAAGCAGAGATTGCGCTATGCAAGTCGTGGAACAGGTGGATGGCGGAAGTCTGGAAGCAGGGAAATAATCGGCTTCGCTGGTCATGCGTCGTCCCCGCGATGACCTTGAACGAAGCGCTGCAGCAAATGCGCTACGCGAAAGAGAACGGCGCCGTGGCAGTGAGCCTGCGCCCTTTCGAAGACGAGAAACACCTGGTCGATCCCTATTTTTATCCGATTTACGAGGAAGCGACCCGGCTCAACATGGCCGTCGCGATCCATATCGCCAACGGCAGCCCTCAGCTTCTTGATCAGTTCAAGCCGCGCTACGATCGCATGGGTGGATTCGCCCAGTTCCGCATCCCCACGGTCATCACCTGTCTCTCCCTGATGATGAGCGACGTACCGAAGACGTTTCCACAACTCCGTTGGGCTTTCGTCGAAGCTTCGGCGCAGTGGGTGCCCTGGGTGGTCAAAGAAGCAACACGCCGCAGCGGCACCAAAGGCTTTCCCAAGCTCCCGTTCAAAGAATTCAATATCTACGTCACTACCGAAACCAATGACGATTTCGAATACGTGCTGCGCTACGCCGGCGAAGATAACGTGGTGATCGGCACCGACTACGGCCACACCGATGCTTCGAGCGAAGTCGATGCCATCGACGTTTTTCGCAAGACGGACGGGATCACGGATTTGATCAAGAAAAAGATATTGGATGACAACCCCCGCCGGCTCTACGCGCTTTGACCTCTACTTTTTTGCCACGCGCTAATCGATCCGTTCGTCTGCTGGCCGTCAATCCGCGATCCTAACGATCAGCGCCGATTGACATCGAGTTGCCGCTATTCGATAGTCAGTTCCGGCCTAACAGGATCAATCAGGACGAGCTCTGGCATGCCCAAAGATCTGCGTAGCTTCATCGCCGACCTCGAAACAAAATCTCCCGAGGACGTGGCGCGGGTCAGGAAACCGATCGCGCCACGCTACGAAATCACCGCGCTGCTGACCCAACTGGAAAGGAGCAAGCGCTTTCCGCTGCTCTTTTGTGAGAACGTCGAAGGCTCCGAGGCGCCGGTGGTGATCAACGCCCAGGCAAGCCGCAGACTGATGGCGATGGCCTTGGAATGTAGATCGGAAGAGCTGGCAAATAAATTCAGCGAGCGGCAGGGAAATCCGATCGCGCCGGTCGAAGTCAACGCCGCAGCGGTACATGAAGTAGTCAAAATCGGCGACGCGGCCGATTTGACCAAAGTACCGCTTCTCACGCACTACGATGTCAACGCCGCGCCTTACATTACCGCAGGCATCGTTGTCGCCGTCGATCCGGACACCGGTGTGAGGAACACCAGTTACAATCGGCTGATGCTCGCGCGCAAACGCGAACTGCGCATTTTTATGGCCGTCGGCCGCCATCTCTGGACGCTGCACAATAAGGTAGAGCAGCGTAACGAATCCTTGCCGGTCGCCGTCGTTGTGGGTGTGCATCCGCTTTTTTCTCTCGGCGCACAAGCCTTCACGCCCTCGACTGAGGACGAGTACGCGGTGATCGGCGGCATGATGGGCGAACCCCTGCACGTGGTGAAAGCAAAGACAGTCCCCATTTTAGTTCCGTCCGATGCCGAGATGGTCATCGAAGGCAAGATCCTGCCCAATGTGCGCCGCGAAGAAGGTCCATTCGGCGAATTCACCGGACATGCGGTGTCCAAGGACGAACGGCAAGTTATCGAAGTGACCGCGATCACGCACCGCAAGAACTATATTTTTCAGGACGTCCACGCCGGCTACACCGAGCATAAACTCATGGGTGCAGTACCCCGCGAAGCGGCGCTGATCAAAGCCGTGCGCCAAACCGTGCCAACTGTGAAGCAGGTCTGCATGCCGGTATCAGGCAACTGTCGCTTCCACGCGTACATCTCGATTGCCAAGCGCACGCCCGGTCAAGCCAAGAATGCGATTTGTGCCGCGTTCGCCGCGGATATGCTGCTCAAGCATGTCGTGATCGTCGACGAAGACATCGATGTTTTCGATGAGCAACAAGTCCTCTGGGCGGTCTCGAACCGCTTTCAAGCCGATCGCGGGCTGGTCGTGATTGCCAACGCGCAAGGGAGCGAGCTCGATCCCTCAGCAGGCGCGGGCGGCGTCAACGCCAAAATGGGATTGGACGCGACCAAGCCGCTAACCGGTTTCGCGCCTGAGCTCAGGGTGCCTGACGACGTCATGAAAAAAATTCGGTTGAAAGATTTTTTGCCCCAGCTCGCGAAGTAGAATCAACGCCGGTTCCTCTGTTTTCCGCCTCTGGGCGGATTTTTTAGTTGACAGGACCGCGGATCGCCGGTACCTTTTTAGTCTCTGCTACTGTCTTCATGGCCAGCATTGACGAAACCAAGACCGCGCTTTTGCGCGACATCGTCCAAGATAACCTAAGTGCCTGTTCCGAAAAGCAAATCACGCAGATTAAGCGGGGCAAGAGTCGGAATTGGTTCTGGTTATGGACAGGCTCAATCGCCGCCGCAACGACTTCGTTGATGGTCATTTTGTCGGTGATTCCCAGAGCCGACACGCCGGCGCTGAGCGCCGCACCCGCTCGACAAGCCCCCGCCGTGGGCAAACTCGATCTGGCAAAAGCGGACTCTCTTGCTCATCCGGAGCCGATTGCTCGCGGGACTATTCCGTTTTCGATCAAAACCGTCGTCATCGACCCCGGCCACGGCGGTGAACCTGGCACCACCGCCGAGTCCGGACTCATGGAAAAAGAGGTTACTCTCGATATTGCTCTGCGTCTGCGGCGTCTTTTGGAAAAAGCGCCGTTTAGAGTGCTGCTGACCCGCGAAACCGACCGCTGGATGTCGCTCGATAAACGGGTGACCTTTGCCAACGAGAATCAGGCGGACTTGTTCTTGTCGATTCATGTGAACTCGATGGAGCCGTCCTCGATCCGCGGGCTAGAGACTTTCTATGTCGGGCCGGCAGATGATCCCGCCACGCTGAGGCTGGCGAGCCGCGAAAACAGGGGTTCCGGGTATTCGTTTTCGGATTACAAAAAGATCCTCGAGAAAATTTATGTTGACATGCGCCGCGACGAGTCGCGCGCGTTGGCTCACACCGTCCAGAATCATTTGTTTCGTTCGCTTAAAGCGAGCAATCCCAAGCTCGAGAACCGCGGCGTTAAAACGGCGCCATTCGTCGTCTTGATCGGCACGCAGATGCCAGCAATACTCGTCGAGATCGCCTCTCTTTCGAACTTGGAGGAAGCCGAGTTGTTGTCAACCGAGGACTATCGCGAAAATATCGCCCTAGCACTGGCCGAGGGTATTCAGACTTATGCCAAGGATCTCCGGCTGGCCAACTGGAAAGGGAATTGATCGATAGACGATAGCAGCGACATACTTTACGTTGGGATCGATCTTGGCGCCTCGCGCAGCTCCATTTCCGCCTCCAATGGCGAGCGCCATGTCGTCGATAGTTACGTTGGCTGGCCAGTCGACGTGAACGCGCGCAAGCTGATCAAAAAACCCGTGCTCGTCGGCCGTGATGCGTTCGACAACCGTCCGCTGTTGGATTTGCGCCGCCCGCTCGAACACGGCGTCATGAAGAAAGAATCCGAGAAAGATCAAGACGCGATTCGGGAGCTGGTGCGCCACTTGATCTCCCTCGTCAGGACCGCGCAGAGCAGTAAGGAATCGAAAGTGCGCGCCGTCGTCGGCGTTCCGCCGGAAGCGTTTCGCGTAAACCGCCAGAACTTGCGCAGCGCCATGACCGGCATCGTGGACAGCGTCATGATGGTCTCGCAACCATGCGCCGTGGCCTACGGCCTGGAAGCGTTACTACACGCCTTGGTCATCGATATCGGAGCTGGAACCGTCGATTTTTGCGTTATGCAGGGACGCTACCCTGCCGAAGCGGATCAAAGAACCCTTCCCAACGCGGGTGATTCGATCGACGAACAACTGATGAAGTTGATTCGGGAGCGGCATCCGGCTGCTCAATTTTCCATTCACATGGCCCGCGAGTGGAAGGAGCAGTACGGTTTTGTCGGCGAGCCCAAAAATCGCGTCATCGTCGCCATACCCATCAAAGGGAAGGCGACTGAAATCGACATTACCGAGGAAATGCGCACTGCTTGCGAAAGTATTCTAGGACCGGTTTGCGAGACCCTGACCGCGTTGGTGATGCAGCTCGACCCCGACAGTCGAGACAAAATGCGCAACAATGTCGTTCTGGCGGGCGGGACCTCGCTCATTGCCGGATTGCCGCAGGCGATCACCAGGGCGCTCAAAGCGGTCGGCGGCGGACGTGCAACAGCGGTGATCGATCCGGCTTTCACCGGCTCAGACGGTAGCCTCGCCATCGCCCGCGACGCGTCAGCTTCGGATTGGGATAGATTATCCCTCTGAAACACCGCGCGGGGCGGACCCGTCGCTTAGCGAGCGCGCATTTCGATTCTTCCTGACGTTGAGCGCTTTACCGAATTGAGAGGCCGAACATGAGCGATTGGATTTCCGACGTGTTGCTTTTCTCCGCGGGGGTTGCGGGTGGCGTTCTCATCTGCAGTCTTGCCTCCTCCTTTAGCGCCGCCAAACGGCAGCGTAGCGCCCTTGAGAACGCGCGTGAACGAATCCTCGCCGCTATCAAAGAGCAACACGACCAAGCGATCTTGCATGAGGCGTTTCAGACGACTCAAGACATCCGCGGTGAGCTCGACAAATCGTTAGAGACTTTGCGTAAGACGTTAACGACCGTCCTCGATCCGGTCGCCCCGCTATCGAGCAATCCAAGCAGCCCCACGGACGGACTGTTCAGTTACCCCGCGAGCCGAATGAAAACGCATTCGCGCGGTTGAGAGCGAATTTCAAGCAAAAGGAGCGTTGGCGGTTCGGTTGATTCCGCCGGCGGTTGAGCTATGGCAGAAGACATCATCCGACTCGGTTTGTTTAATCGCGATGCGGCGATCATCGCCGCGGAAGCCAAGGGTTTTCTGAATCAGGAAAATATCCGCGTCGAGATCAACACGGTCACGGACTCACCGACATTGTTGCGCAATCTGATCAGCGGCAAATACGATTTGATCTTGAACAACGCCGACAACGTCATCGCCTGGGCCGAGGGGCAAGGAGAAGATCCAGGGAAAAACGATTTCGTTATTTTTCTTGGTGGCAGCCAAGGCGTCGACCAAAAGCTCGTAATTGCCCCCGGCGTCGATGACTGGAGTGGGCTTAAAGGCAAAATCTTCGCTGTCGATGCCCCCACCACCGGTTATGCCATCGTTGGCATTTACATGATGAAGCAGCACGGGCTCGAGTGGAATCGCGACTACACATTCAAATCATTCGGCAATACGACGGCGCGGGCCGATGCCATGAGCCGAGGCGACGCGGCGGCGGCGATGATGAGCATGAGCGACGATGAAATCCAAAAACGCGGATTTAAAGTGCTCGCCCGGGCACAGGATTACGTCAAGCATTATGCCCGCGGCCTTGGCGCCACGCGCAGAGAGTGGGCGAACAAAAACGCCGATCTGGTCGTGCGCTTCACGAGGGCAATGATTCGCGCAACGGATTGGTTGCAGCACCCGAACAACAAGGAAGAAGTGATTCAGATGTTATTGATGGAGAATAAAAATAACCAAAGTCGCGCCGAATCGATGTATCGGCAAACGCTCAGTCCAACCATGGGCCTGACGCCTCGCAGCCGCATTGATATGGAAGGCATCCGCACGGTGATCGCGTTGCGTGAAATCGCCGGTTTGATGAAACCCCCTGTGCCGAAACCAGAAAAATATATCGACGAGCAATATTATCAAAAGGCGCTGGCAACTCTTGATCATTATTAGTGAGTTCAAAGGTATCAGGAATCGACAGGCGAAACCCCGGAATCCGGTCAGAAATGCGCAACCGCAAAGCACAAACGGAGTCCGAAAAATTCGAAACTTTTGCGATGTGCTATTGATCTAACACTCGTTCCGCAGTAAACCGCAACATGGTCATGACTTTTGTAGGTTTACTGTTGGCATTTCTCGGCGTCCTCTTAACATTGCGCATCGCTCCTGCAGAGGCGAATCCCTATCTCGCCAAACCAGGCGAACCGACCGTGCCGATCCGCGTCGCCACCTGCGCGATCAGCGGCGGCTTCATGCATCTTTACACCGCCCTGGATCATGGGCTGTTCGACAAATACGGGCTTCGGCCAGAGTTCCTGCTCGTTCGTGGCGCCGGTGTATCGGCCGCGGCCCTGACCTCCAATGAAATCCAATTTTTGTATTGCACGGCGGACGCCATCATTCCAAGTCTCGCCGCTGGAGCTGAGGCGAAAATGATCGCTTCGCCTCTGGTCGGCCTGCCGTGGGTGATCATCGCGCGCAAAGACATCCAACGAGTGGAGAATTTGAAGGGGAAAATTTTTCTCGCAACCCGCCCCGGCGGCACACCGGATACGCTTATTCGTGTGCTTTTGAAAAAACTCAATTTCACCACCGATGAAGTCAGCATCCGCCATATCGGCGGTGCTGGTCAAACCGAAGTGTACAACGGGTTGTTGCAGGGTTTAGGACAGGCAACCATGGTGACGCCGCCCCTCGATGCACGTGCCAAACGCGACGGCTTTCACGTAATTTACCGTCTCGACGATCTCAATCTGCCGGCGATCTATAGCAGCGTATTTACCAACGACAGATCCGTCAAGGAACGCCCCGCGGTCGTGCAGAAGTTCGTCGCCGCCATGGCAGAGGCGGTTCATTTCGTCGAGAACAATCCCGAGAAAGCCAAAGCCTCGGTGACGAGAGTATTGGCTCTGAAAGACCACGAGTCGGCGCAATCCGCCTATGACGCTTATGCCAAACAACTGGTCAACCGTCGTGTCTCGGTGCCGGTATCGCGTGTCGCAGAATCGATCGAAAACGCCCGCCGAAGCGGTACCAATGTGCGCCGCCTACCCGGCGAGACCTACGACAACAGCTTCGCGGATCATCTCGATAAGAGCGGCTTTCTAAAAGAACTCTGGGGCGGCGAAGTGCCCGGCAAGAAATGGTAGCGCGCTGCGCGATTGGCCGCCACGTATTCCTCGCGCGCGCTTAGCCGCGCGAATCGCCCGCCTTGTAAATCCAACCCCGGCGTTTTAAGAGAGTGGAGAGATTTATGACGATCTCCAAGGAGCAACCGTGCGCGACAAAATAGCCGCTCAATTACGCCAACTCCGTCAGACCGACTCGCTGATGTGGCTCATCACGCTGGGCCATACGTTTACCCATTGGTGTCCGGCAACTTTTTATTTGCTGCTGCCGTTTCTCGTCAAAGAAATGGGGCTCAGCTATGCGCAAGCCGGTTTTTTAGTCACGATCAGAGTCGCCGCCAATTTGCTCGTCAACATTCCCGCAGGCATGCTGGTCGACATCATCGGCCGTAAAGCGCTGCTCATGGCGCTGGCGTTGGTCGCCACCGGCGTTCCCTACTTTTTGGTCGGCATAAGCCAAAATTTCTTCTGGGTGGCGCTGTTCATGGCATTTGTCGGCATTGGCAACTATCTCTGGCATCCCGCGGCGATCTCGACGTTATCGGAGAAATATCCCGATAAGCGCGGCTTCGCTATCGCGATCCATGCCATGGGACCGAACATCGGCGAAAGCATTGCTCCGTTGTTGGTCGGCATCCTGCTGTTGTCGTTGTCCTGGCGCGCTGTGCTGTTTCTCAATTTGATTCCCGGTGTCATCATCGCGCTCATCCTCTGGAAATATCTTTTCGGTAAGCTCGATTCACGGGCTGAGCGAAAACAGGGGCTTTCGCTGCGCGCGTACTTGGCCGGCATGAAGCAACTGGCGCAAAATGCGAATATCTTGCTGCTCGTCCTAGTCGCGGGAATGCGCTCGATGACGCAGCAGGGCTTGCACGTGTTTCTGCCGATCTATTTGACCAATGAGCTTGGCTTGTCGAGCGCCGTCGCCGGTCTTTACCTCTCGGTCACGCAGACCGCCGGCATGATCGGCACGCCGATCGCAGGCGGCATCTCCGACCGCAGCGGACGAAAGCGTGTCTTGACCGCCGGGCTTTTGTCCACCAGTGTGATGCTTTTTGTTTTGGCTTATTTTCAACTGGACTGGTTCTTCATCACCGGCCTCGCCTGCCTCGGGTTTTTTCTCTACGCGGTGCGGCCGGTCATTTGGGCTTGGGTGCTGGACCTCAGCCCCAGAGAGTTGGGCGGCAGCACGGTGAGCTTTTTTTCGGGCTCGCAATCCTTGTTGAGCTCGCTGTCGCCCCTCATTTGCGGATTCATCGCCGACCGCTGGGGGATTCTCAGCGCTTTTTATTTTCTTGCCGGCACCGTGCTGGTCGCCAATCTAATCGTTCTTGCGGTGCGCGAGTCGCCTCGACCGGCGCCCGTGATCGCCGAAGAACTTGCTTAGGCCGTAAGGGAGGGTGGTGTCATGGCTCAGATCAAACACATTGCAATCCGCACGCATGACGTGGAAAAAACCGCGGCGTTCTACAAAGAGGCTTTTGGTCTCGAGCAAGTTGGAGTCGGCCAGAGCGGTGTCTATCTTACCGACGGTCGTCTGAATATCGCCATCTTGAACTTCCGTCCAGTCGTTGAGGGAGAATCGATGAAACTCGGCGTCGATCATATCGGTTTCGCCGTCGACGATGTCGACAGCACGGTCGAACGCATCAAAAAACTTGGTGGAAAAGCTTTGAACGAGCGCCTCGAGGTCGCGCCGCCCGACCCGTCAAAGCCACAATCGTATTTCGAAGTGAAGTGCGTCGGCCCTGAAGATCAGGTGATCGACGTTTCCAACGCCGGCTGGATCGGGGCCAAGTAGGGACGCCGTTTTTGGTTTTACCGAGTTCCACACAAGCGGCAAACAACAACGAAACCCGCAGGTCGACAGCCCGAGGTTTGCTCTCCGGCCATCGCCGTGATGAAGCGAGCCATCGCAATCCACGCCCAAGGAACGCTTTCAAATGCATCCAAATTGAACTGGCGGCGAGGCTGTCATCGCGGTAAAAATAACGCGATGAATCCCATTGTCTCACCCTATGGCTCCTGGCGTTCGCCGATCACCGCGGAATTGGTGGCAGCGGGCGAGATTGGGCTTGAACAGATCCAAATCGACGGCGAGGACGTTTACTGGATCGAACGGCGCGCACAAGAAGGTGGCAGAAAAGTCGTCGTCCGACGCTCGCCAGATGGCCAGATCACCGCGATTACACCGGTTGGCTTTAACGCCCGTACTCGAGTACACGAGTACGGCGGCGGCGACTATGCGGTCGGTGGAGGATCGGTGATGTTTGCGAATTTCGCCGATCAACGACTCTACCTTCAAGAGCCTGAGTCTGAACCGAAGCCGTTAACACGGGATTTGCCGCTGCGCTTCGCGGACGGCCGGATCGACCGGCATAGAAACCTTCTTTTCTGCGTGCGCGAGGATCACCGCGGCGGCGGCGAACCGGTGAACACGTTGGTGCGCATCGATCTCGCAGGTAACACGGTCGGGGAAATTGTTGCACAGGGAAATGATTTTTATGCCGCGCCTCGCTTGAGTCCCGATGGCTCTCGCTTGGCCTGGCTCAGCTGGAATCATCCGAACATGCCCTGGGACGGCACGGAGCTTTGGGTCAGCCGAATAAACGACGACGGTTCGGTCCGCGACCAACAAAAAATCGCCGGCGGCACATATGATTCGATCTTTCAACCGGAGTGGTCGCCCGACGGAGCCCTTTATTTTGTTTCCGATCGCACCGGTTGGTGGAACATTTACCGGTGGCATCAAGATCACATCGAGCCAGTATGCCCCATGGAGGCCGAGTTCGGACAGCCGCAATGGGTTTTCGGCACCAGCCTCTATGATTTCGTCTCCGCGCAACAGATCGTTTGCAGCTATTCAAAGGATGGTTGCGACTATCTTGCGCTGCTGGACATCAAAAAGAGAGCGTTCCGGCACGTCGATGTGCCCTGCACCTCGATCTCGCAGGTTCGCTGTGCCGGCAATCATGTTGCCCTTATAGGCGCGTCGCCCACTGATGCTACGTCGATCGTCTTGTTGGACTTAAGCACTTACGATTTCGAGATTTTGCGCAGGTCACGGGACGTGACGCTCGATCCTGCATACGTTTCCCAGCCGCGGCCCATCGAGTTTTCCACCGACCAGGGACTGACCGCGCATGGATATTTCTATCCGCCGCAGAACGGCGATTACGTCGCACCCGCCGGGGAGAAACCGCCCCTGCTGGTGATGAGCCACGGCGGACCGACTGCTTCCACCTCATCAGCGCTGAAGTATTCGATCCAATATTGGACGAGCCGCGGCATTGCGGTGCTCGACGTCAATTACCGGGGGAGTTCGGGCTACGGCCGCGTCTATCGGCAACAACTAAATGAGAACTGGGGCATCGCCGACGTAGATGATTGCGTCAACGGCGCCCTTGATCTCGTCGAGGGCGGTGCAGCCGATGGAAATCGGCTCGCGATCCGCGGCGGCAGCGCCGGCGGCTATACCACGTTGTGCGCGCTTACGTTTCGCGATGTATTCAAAGCCGGAGCCAGTCATTACGGCGTCAGCGACCTGGAAGCCCTCGCCAGGGACACCCACAAGTTCGAATCGCGTTATCTCGATCGCCTGATTGGCCCCTATCCGGAACGCCGCGAACTCTATGTCGCGCGGTCGCCGATTCATTTCACCGATCGCTTAAATTGCGCGATGATTCTTTTCCAAGGGTTGGAAGACAAAGTAGTTCCGGCCAACCAGGCCGAAAGAATGTTCGAAGCCGTACGAGCGAAAAAGCTCCCGGTGGCGTATCTCACTTTCGAAGGCGAACAGCACGGTTTCCGTAAAGCGGAAAACATCAAGCGCGTACTAGAAGCAGAGCTGTATTTTTATTCCAGAGTCTTCGGCTTCGAACTCGCCGATCCGGTCGCGCCGGTGCAGATCGAGAACTTATAGGGATGTAGCATCCGCTAAACCGCCCGGGGAGTAACCGGTGAGCTCGGCCCGAGTCGGAATCGGCTACCAGCCGATCTGTGAGGTCGAGGACTTGATCTTTGAAACCGCCGGTCGTTCACAAGTCGCAGGAGGCCTCTTATTGATCAGCTCGTTCGACCTGCCCTTTATAGGGGCCGCAGCGTTCGTTGCCGCGCTGGTCGGGTCGGTCGCTGGCTCCGGGGGCACCGCGCTTCTTCTGCCGGTGCTGACGCTTTATTTTGGCGTTGGCGACGCCATTCCTATCCTTACCATTGCAAATTTTTCATCAAACTTGGGCCGAGCCTGGTTCAACCGACGCGAAGTCGTCCTCCCGGTGGTAGGCTGGTTCTCGCTCGGTTCCATCCCGCTGGCACTAACCGGCGCAATGCTTTTCGTTGTGAGCTCACCAGATCTGTTGACGCGTATATTAGGAGCATTCTTGCTTTTGACCGTCGCTTGGCGACGTTTGGGTATCAAAGTCGCGAGCTTCAGTTCACCGCAGTGGTTTGCCCCCTTGGGCGCGGCCTTCGGCTTGTTGAACGGCCTCCTCGAAGGCATCGGACCGATCATGGCTCCTTTCTTTCTTGCCTCCGGTCTAGTACGAGGTGCATATATCGGCACAGACGCTTTGGCGACCGTTTTTATGCAAGGCTCCAAACTCACCGTTCTCGGCGGAACCAGCATCATCGACAGTAGCATCTTGGCATCAGGTCTGACGCTTGTCCCATTCATGTTCGCGGGCGCATTTGCCGGCAAGAAGGTGGTGGACTATGTTTCGGACGCATTTTTCATCATGGTCATTGATATCACCCTGTTGTGTTCCGGTATAAGTTTTTTGTTCGCGAATCGCTGAGCTTCCCGGTTGCCACAATAAGCGCGATGACTATGCTCGTCGGAGAAAGCGGAGAGCGGCATCCCGGTCAGCGAAGCGGAACCTGTCAGTCCGTTAACGACATGGCGTCATCATGAATCTCGCGGCGGTTATCTTCGATTTCTACGGGACGCTGGTGGACGACTTCGATTCATCTGTCGGTCGGACGCATATGGATTTCGTGAAAGCGCTCGACGTCGCCGAAGAGTCCTTCAGGAAGCTTTGGCGCGAAACCACCGACATGAGAGTGAGCGGCGCATTTCAAACCGTCGAGGCGAGTATCGAATATGTCGCCAACCTGCTGGGCGCGCGCCTGCCCAAATCGCAATTGAGCCGAGCGGTAAACATGCGACTGAAGATGATCCGGCGAACTCTGCACCCGAAACCGGATGCTTTGGAAACGCTTGCACGCCTCAAAGAGGAGGGCTACAAGATCGGCTTGCTGAGCAATTGTTCCATCGAGATTCCGATTCTCTGGCCGGAGACGGCCTTCGCCGATCGCTTTGATTCGCTGATTTTCTCCAGCCGGGAACGTCTTAAGAAACCGGATCTGGCTATCTATTACCTGGCGTGCGAACGGCTTGGCGTCGCGCCGGAACAATGTCTCTACATCGCGGATGGGGAAAACTACGAGCTTGCCGCGGCTGCCAAAGTCGGTCTGCATCCATTGCTGATTCGAAACTCCGCCCAGAACATCACTCGTGAACTGCATCGTGAAGCCAGAGAATGGCAGGGAGAAGCCGTTACGGAACTGACCGGGGC